>NZ_JBNDIC010000020.1:0-116612 GCF_056755475.1 Rhizobium sp. KNZ2-6A
AGATGTGTATAAGAGACAGTTCCAATCCGGGGCGGTTCTCGATCCTCTATAAGAGCGCATACGGCTTGAGCCCCTCATCCGATCTTCGCAATGCCCGTAAACATGAGGATGCAAGCTGAACAGCCAATCGCACTTTTCAGCATCGATCGGCTTAATATTTCCCGATGGGGTATTCTGAACGACTGCCGGAAGCCGGAAATAGAGCCTCATTGGAAGCGTTCCGCCCGGCGGGCCTAAAGGGGCAATAGGTCGGCCCAATAGCCAAGAGCTCAAAAATTGGTCTCCGGCAAACACAGTAGGGTTCACAAGCGTAGACGCTGTCGTTCCTTGCAAAACGGCGCCTTGGGGGAATATTCCCGCGTTTACAGAAAGATCACGGTGAAACCTTGAATAAATCGGAACTTATCTCTTTGATTGCTATGCGCAATCCTCATCTTTATCGCACCGACGTGGAGCGATTGGTCGAAACCGTTCTCGAAGATATTGCCGATATTGCATTCTCCGGCGATTTCCTCTGGCAGCAGGCAGCTAAAAGTAGTTCACGGAAAACGCTCGTATTACCGGACGGAGCGCAAGCCGCCTGAGTATTCTCTTTCCGTTCACGCCAACCGTTGTTCAGCGGGAAATCAACGCCATGCCCTCTTGCCGCCACATTGTTTGTAACGGCATTTTAGAGATGCGACAGTCGTCGCCTCTCGGCGGCGCCCTCGTCATCTTGTCGAACGCAAGATTCCGATCAACGAGATCGGCTCGGACGACATCGTTCGACCATCTATCGTGAGATCAGGTTCGCTGGATACAATTGTCGGCGACAATGAGGGGAGATTGTACCTCTAAGGCGAGAGCTACGACACTCTGCTCGGATCCAATCTCCGGTTCTTTAGGCTAAGGCTAGGCCGAGCTTCGACCTGCCCCATTTCGCCAGTTGCTCGATGGCCTCGTCGGCTTCCGATGCACGGCCGGCCATCATCTGGAAGCTGTGGAGCATTTCCGGGTAGATATCCAACCGGACTTCGACCCCGGCTGCCTTTGCGCGCTTCACGAACATCCGGCTGTCGTCGAGCAATGCCTCGTCGGCCCCGGCCTGCAGATAGACCGGCGGCAAACCTCTCAGATCGGCATAAAGCGCGCTGGCCAGGGGATTCTTATGATCAGCGCCCTCGCCGAGGATGTTGGCAGCAAGCCAATCGACCCCCTCCTTGGCAAAAGCGATGTCCTTGGCACGGTTGATTTCGTAAGTTGCGCCAGTCTGCGCGAGATCGAACCATCCCGACACAATCATGACTGCCGCAGGAAGTGGCATTCCTTCAGAGCGAGCGCGCTGTAAGGTCCCGTAGGTGAGAATTGCTCCGGCCGAGTCTCCCGCAAAGGCAATGTGTTTGGGATCGACGCCCTGTTTCAACAGCCAGCGATAGGCGCTGACGGCCGTTTCGAGCTGGTGAGGATATTTCTTTTGATGCGCGTAGGCGTATTGGAACATCAAAGCGCGGCAGCCGATCGCCTTTGCCAGATGCCCGACCATCTTGCGATGGGTATAGATCGAGCCTCCGACGAAACCACCGCCATGGGCATAGAAGATTACACGATCCTCGCTGGCACGCTTCGGCACGATCCACAAAGCCAGAACGCCGTCAGCATCGGCTTCGATATAGTCGACCCCTCGCGGCTCCGCCGTGAGCGATGTCCAATGGATATCTGCCCATTCGATATTATCTTCCGGACTCTTTATCTCGCCCCTGGACATAGCGAAAGCGAGTGTTTCGTAGTGATCCTTGTTGGCGTTGCTTGCATTGCTTGCCATAATATCATCTCCGTTTGAGATTTACTCATATATCGAAAAATCGCTCGTGATTTTGCCGGAACTTGCAACGGGATCACGACATGATTTTCGACATCTCCAAGACGAGTGGGGTCTGCAAAAAGATACGTCGCCCGACGCCAAGCGGGCGTGGACGTTGGCCCGTTTCGACGGATTCGTCGGCGCGTTCAGCCGTGCTCGACTTAGTGCAGCGTCGCCGAAGTGTCAGACTCGATCGTCAAGGAATCGGCGGCCGCAAATATCCACGGACATTGGGAATAGTGACGTATGGAGTGAATCCCGCGCCGGTCCGATTCCAGACGCACGATGACCGTCGGGACCATGTGCGGCGCTAACCCGCCCAGCAACACCAATACGCGTTCGCCGTCGAGAAGTGCGGTGACAAGCCTGCGCGGATATGGCAACAGCTCGAAGCGTGTGAAGTAGCCCGGCAACGCTGGGCCTGCAAAAAGATTGGTAACCAAAAGCCGCGCGTCATCGCGAATGAGTTGGCGTATACCCTCCCAGTCCTGGCGGTTGAAGCGCTCGACATAAAGAGCGTGCAGGTCAAGCAATTCCCTGTCCGCGGCGCCTGCCGACGATGGCTGGTCTGGCAGCGCAGCAAGCTTCGACCGGCCCCGGTGCAAAGCGACCTTGACCCCACCGACGGTACTGGCGACGAGCTCCGCGATTTCCTCGAGGCTATAGTCGAAGACGTCCTTGAGAAGCACGCAAGCCCGCTCCTTAGGCGGCAGGTTGATGACCAGCCGCTCCAAGGCCCGGTTGATGCCGCGACCGTGGACGTCGGCGGGAGACATTATGTCGGGCCCGGCCGCCGCAGCTTCCTTGGTCTTGCGCACCGCGCGCTTGCGTATGAAATCGATGCAGCGGTTGTGCGCGATGCGAAACAGCCACGGCCCGACATTCTGTCCGTCCTGCAGATGATTGAGCTTGCGATAGGCCTCCAAGAGGACATCCTGCATGATGTCCTCGCCATCGAGCACGGATCCGCTCATGCGGCTGCAATAGCGATGCAGCTTGCCACGATGTCCCGCGACCGTCTCGATGAAGGCTTGATAACGGTCATCGAACTTGCCGACGCGATAAAGATCCTCTGTCATATTTGCTCATACTCCCAACGACGGCGCATGAGGGCGTCGATGCCACCAAGGACGTTCGCCGAGCTCGGAAGGATACGTAATCCGACCAACATAGCCGCATCAAGTTCGGGATCGCGATGAAAGGTATGGAAGATACAGGGCCGCCATGCCCTTGCCATCAGACTGCATGTTGCCATCTAAGAAGGCAGTTACCCACTGACTGGCGAATAAATGGGAACTCGCAGGCTCTGGCTGAAGCAGCCGCCTCAGTGCCCATCCGGGGCGACGTCGTCCTTCGGGATCGTGTCGACCAAATTCTTTCGATGGAAGATGAAAAGCCCGGCAAGCACGATGACGACAGAGCCGATGAGGATCTGAGCATCCGGAATATCGCCGAAGAAAACAAAGCCCAGTATGATCGCCCAAAGGAGAAGACTGTACTGCAGCGGGGCCAGCAGCGATGCCGGAGCAAGTTTCAGTGATCGCGTGATCATCAAATGCGCGCCGCCGGCAACGACACCGAGCGCCAGCATGGCGCCAAGATCGAGTGCCGATGCCGCGCGCCAATTGCCGATGCTGAGCACCGATCCGGCCGCAAGGGCGCCCACCGTTTGCCAGGCGACGAGCGTGGCATCGCTCGTCTGGCGCAGCCGCCGGCCGAGCACAAGCGTCATCGCGAATGCGAGACTGCCGCCAAGGCCGAAGAGCGATGGCCAGGAAAACATCGCCGCCGAAGGTCTAAGCGCGATCAATACGCCGACGAAGCCGGCAAAAACGGCCAGCCAGCGCCGCCAACCGATCTTCTCGTCCAGGAAGAAATGTGAAATGGCCGCGACATAGATGGGACCGGCCATATAGAACGTCATGACATCGGCAAGCGGCAGATAGGCAACGGCGGCGTAGAAGAGAGCGACATCGAGTGTCGTCATCACCACCCGCAAAAACTGAAGCGGCGGCCGCTCAAGGCGAAAGAGCGCATCGCTGCGGAGTTCTATCTGAAGGCGCATGGTGCTCCGATCGCCTTTTAGCCTAATTCGATGCGTTCCGTACTCCCGCGATTGCGGAGTTGCTCGAGATAAATGACGGCAATACGTCCATCAAAAGTGCCGACAGCCAAAGAGGATTCAACTAGATCCATAGAGTAGATGACCGTTGGAAAACCTTCGATCGTCACTCGTCCAGCCATCACGACTACCCCGTCGGCTGCATTTAGCAGCGAGAGCGTGCCATCCAGATAGGCCACAACGATCAGCTCTTCTTTTGGAGCATGCACCATGGCACTTGCGACCGCCGTGGTGGCGAGTCGCCATGCTTCTTGCACCTTCTTGTCGTCGCTCAACCGACTAAGGACAAAACCGCGGCGCGCAAACCTGCTCTGCTCGATCGGCCTACGGAAAATAAACCCTCGATTGCCCTTGCTAGGGTTCGGATCATAATGCAGACCAGAAACAATTGCGCTTGGTCCCAATTCATCATCGATGTAGCAGCCAAGGCATTCCATGGCGTGGCTGGCGTTAGTACCATCGGGGGGCAAGAGGTGCCACAATGTCTCAACAGAGCCATCCGCTCGGACCCGGCAAAGACGTTTCTTCTCATGCTGGGTCTCGGGGGTGCCCTGAAGCATGAAAAGGTCAGGCGCGCCGTCAATCCCGAGGAAATGGTTGAAGCAATCATAGTGACCAAGGTCGAAAAGGCGGACATCGCCGGTCTTGATATCGACCATCACATCCGACTTTCCATCTCTTACCAGACTCCTGTCCAGTCGACCGAGCACCTGTCCGTCCATTGAGGAAACGAAGTTGTAGGCACCTTCAAATGTCGCGATTTCGACCAGGCCATCGTTGGAAATTGCCGATAGTTGCGAGCGTCGTACCTGCCAGCCTTCTCTTGCATATGACGCGACCAGAGGAGGCGATGTGCGAAGGAGGCTCGCGCCATGGGCACCATCCTTCTTGAGGCTGGTCACGCTGCCCGTTGTCAGATCATGGATTTCCACCAGGCAATCGTTATGAACGGCGGCGACCCTGTTATCATCGACCCAAGCGACGTCCCAGATTGGACCGCGTCTTGATATCCTATCAACGCCAAACCACTCCATGATCTGTTGATCGATCAGGTCATGCCGGCCGGAATCATTTCTAGCAAACTCGACAGTATGCCGGACAATTGCCTGCCCTGGGTCTATCTCAATATCAGCGCCACCAGCTTCACTCAGCCCTCCATAGGGAACACTCAGCAGATAAACACGATCGAAGGGATCGTCTCCCGCTCCCCAATCCTCGTCCCAGGGTCTGACTAGGACATTGAGCCGATTCCCGTCCTCCGTGAAGCTGCATTGTTCGACCTCCGGCACTACCTTTGCAGCCGGCCAGAAATGATCAGTCTGCCAGTTCCAGAACAGCAGTTCGCCCTCGAACAGAAAGCCGCCGTCATAACTCCCTGCGGCCACCGCTATGACCGGATCGGAAGGATGAAAACTCACATCGTTGATCGACAAGCGCAACTCATCAAAGACAGCGAATGGCCGCAGTTCACCTCGTCGGTGAAGTGCCAGCCTCTGACGCATCCGTTGTCCCATATAGGCCGCACGCCCGGGAGGATTTGTAAGTAGTGGAAATGTACTTGCGATAGCGAGGATACTGCTGTCAGGGCTTCGGAACACGCCTGTGGTCGCTCCGCTTCCCCGGATAGTTGGTGAACAGATGATCAAAGGGCTCGTCTCCTCGCTGCAGCCGCAGGTTAACTTGTAGTACCTGCTGAGCGTTCACCTGAAAACCCAGAAAGGTTCAAAATGCGGAAGCCTGCCAGTCCGCAATCGGCCCCTTGAACCAAGAATTTGCGCGTTCCTTCAACGGCCAATGGCGGCCTTGGAAGCTGCCGTCTGCTACGGCCCCATTCCCGCTATATATTGGTCAGTGCGCGTGCAGATCGCAGACCCGTTCAGTCGCTGCCTTCTCCGCAGGACGTCTTGGGACCACTGCCCGGTGTTGGAGACGACAAATCTTCAAATGTGCACCTTGAACGGCAGTTCAGTTCCAACTTAGGTAGTCTCTCGAGTGAATCTCAATCGCTTGTAAATCGCTCGTCGTTGCGGCGCATATCGGCAAAACGAGTGAATAATCGGCGGGGCCTCGTTATCCAACGTGCTTGCTGAACCGTTTAATTCGTCATATATGATATCTTGATCGATTAAACCTGCCATATATGGATAACTGTTATGGGATCGCCGAAATCACAGTCCGCCCTCGAAAGGCTTGGCCATGACATCCGCGGCGCTCGTTTGCGGCGCGGCATCGCCGTGGCCGATCTGGCGGTGCGCGCGGGCACGTCGCCGAGCACTGTCGCGCGTCTCGAGAAGGGAGATCCCGGTGTCGGGATCGGGACGCTAGCGGATATCCTGGTCGTGCTTGGTCTTGTCGACCGGCTGGCCGACCTGATCGATATCCGCAAGGACGATTTGGGCCTGGCGTTGACCGCCGAACGCCAGCCGCGTCGCGGACGATCTTTTGCGACTACACTGCGCAGGCAGAAGGCCAAGGGTAAGACGACGCAGGATGGTTCGGATGTCGTCGACCCGGACGGCTCGGCTTTCTGATGCCCGACTTCAACGCCCATGTCGTTCTCGGCGAGAGCCTGACACCCGTTGGTCAGCTGCGTTTCACGCAGGCCGGGCCGCGCCAGTTCTCGACCTTCGCCTATGACCCCGCCTGGATCGAGAACCCCCGCGCCTTTGCTGTGCAACCGACCTTTCCCCTTGAAGCTGGGCCATTTCACACATCCGGCCAGTCCGGAAACGTGCGCGACGCACTGGCTGGTGTCTTCGCCGACGCCGCGCCGGATAGTTGGGGCCGCAGGCTTCTCGAGCGCGCCTATGGCAACGGCCTTTCTGAGTTCGAGTACCTGACCCTGTCTGATGACACTTGCCGGCAGGGCGCGTTGCGATTTCTGGACGATAGGGGAGAAATCATCAGGGGTGGCGCGGCAGACGCCGTACCGCGTCTGGTCGATCTGGAGGCCATCACCTCCATCGCCCGGGCCTATGAGCAGGGCAAGGAAATATCCCCCGAGGACATGCAGGCGCTCGCCGGCGCGGGCGGTTCCGGCGGCGCACGTCCCAAGGCAAATGTCCGGGACGGCGAGACTCTTTGGCTTGCCAAGTTCACGTCGGTCCACGACCAGCAACCAATCGAATGCGTCGAGGTCGCCACGCTCCGCCTCGCCCGGGCCTGCGGGGTCCGCACGCCAGAGGTCAGGCTGGAACTGGCTGATACGTCGTTCCCGGTCGCTCTAGTCCAGCGTTTCGACCGGCGCGGCACCGCACGCATTCCTTACATTTCGGCCCGCACTGCTTTGGGGAAAACCGGAACCGAACTCGGTTCCTATACAGAGATCATCGACTTCATGCGGGCAAACGCCGCCGATCCGCAGGCCGATTTTCGCGAACTCTTTCTGCGCCTGATCTTCACCATCCTCGTATCGAACAAGGATGACCATCTGAAGAATCACGGTTTCCTTTATGTGGGGGCCGGTCGCTGGCGACTGTCTCCGGTTTTCGATGTGAACCCAGCACCTGACCGCAATCCGCATCTCGAAACGGCAATTCTTGAGGGCGGTGCTCATGATCGGTCGATCCGTCTGGCCCTCGACGCCTGCGAGTTCTTCGAGATCGCCGAGACGGATGCGCGTCAGATGATTCGCGAGACGGCGCAACGCATTTCCGTGGAATGGCGAGATGCACTTCGACAAGTGGGCGTCTCCGGCACCCTGGCGCGCGAATATGAAGCCGCCTTCGCAAACGAACAGACCGAGATAGCGCTCGCCTTTTAATTTCCAGATATGCACAATATTGTCCATTAAATGGTCATATATGACGCATTATGGCTCTGGCGTGATAGAGGGCATAATCTGAATTGGTCCTGATTATCACGCATCTCACATGGGCAATAACTCCCTGGTCGCCCGATCTCTCTCAACCGGCGATCCTACGGCGCTCGCCCATTCCAATGGTGAGTAAGCTGTGGCCAACTCCTTTTTGTTATCGATCGACCAAAGTTGAAGATTGATAGGAGGCGAATAGCCATAATCGCCGCTGCCGCTCTCAGCCTCTTTTCCGGATCGGGCTCAACGAAATCGACCTTGGGCGATCTTGCCGAAATATCGAGAAAATGGGGACTGACCAGCGCGTCGGTCTGCCTCAGGCGATGTCGGATGTTATCACCTGCCCCCTCCCTTCCCTTGCAACCCGGTCTGGTCGGGGGCTCGCCTCAGCGCAAGCGGACATGTCGGCATTTCTAACTGGCTGAGGACGTGCCCAAAGTGAAACTTTAACTTTGCATCGAAACGGACATTCCAACCTTGTTGCCACCCAATCTACAATTGTTCAAAGCGCAAGATACACCCTTTGGCGACGTTGGTGTACAGCACTTCCCGGCAGATCAGTTGACGTCTTGAAGCAACTTCGCGACGGGTTTCTGCGATGGTGCAGGAGCTTCATGTCTGGCTGAAATCGATGATGTGAGAACAGCAATGATTGCAACAGCTATATACGTTATCGTCCCTTTAGGCTTTCGGTCAGATACACAATGCCGTGTCGATTCTAGCGTGCGGGAATGTTCAGACATCTTGGTCCTTTGTTCTGGAGAGCGGGAATTTAAGTCATCAGCGCTCCCTAATGAACCACCAGAATCGCGTGCCTCCCTTGCAACAGGCGAATACCGGTCGCGTTTCGACGCAACGATTTTGTCGAAAACAATGCATCAATGATGGCCCCTGGAGAGGGGTGCTTCGGCTATTGAACAGTCGTGCAATGAGCGACGAGACGAGCCTGGCCCTGCGTTTTGGCCCGATACATGGCCTTATCGGCCTCCTCATAGAGCGAGGCCGAGGTCATTCCCGGCACGGCCCACGCGACGCCGACGGATGCACCGAGGACAATTCCGTCGCGAGCGTCCCAATGCATTTCCTGCGCAATACGGCTGGCAGCATGTTCGACATGCCCCACCGCTGCTCCGGTGTAGATCACTGCGAACTCGTCACCCCCGATTCTTGACACCAGATCGGCATGCTCCGCAGCGCCAGTCAGGCGCCGCGCCGCCTCTACCAGGCACGTATCCCCCATCCGGTGGCCCAGGGTGTCGTTGACGCGCTTAAATCCATCGAGATCTATCAACAGAAGCGCTGTGTTGGTGGCCGATCCCGATCCGCAGAGCGCGTCGAGGCGTTCGTGGAACTTGAACCTGTTGGGCAGCCCCGTCAGATGATCGAAGTCCGCTCGGCGGCGGATCTCGTGCAGCATCATGACTTCCGCCGTAACATCCTGTTTCAGGCCAAAGATACGGACGGGAATGTCATTCTCGCATTCGACCGTCGCCGTGATCCTGATCCAGCGTCGATTGCCTTTGCACGTAACGATCTCGGCATCGAGTGAGAAACTGCCGCGCTGTTCGATGGCTGCATTTCGAAGCCGCGCAAGCTCCTTGGCTGCGTCCGGCGAATAGAGCGCGACGATGTCATCCCGAACCAGGGGTGTTCCTGGTTGAAGATCGAACAGCTCGTAGACCATATCCGTCCAGGAGAGCCGTTCTTCCGGAAGGCTGCACTCCCACACTCCGATCCTGGCTGCCTTGGAACAGCGGTCGAAAACCTTTTTGAGATGGTGCACATCGTATGACGGATCGAGGCGATCAATGCCTGGCACCTCGGGGTGGCTCCGCATTCTTCTCATCAGGGACGACAGCAGGCTCAAATTCCCCATTCCGCTCGTTGGCTCTACAGGCTGCCATAGATTTGTTGATGCGCAGTTTATCGTAACGGGGGATGAACACGAATCCTAGTGGGCGGCTGGCCCTCGCCTCCCCTAATCTGCCTGGCCGACCTCTCCAAGTGGCCACAGTGCTGCGCTCAGGCAGACGAGTTGCCGAATGGCTGAAGATGTCATCGAGATGACGAGACGTGTCAGCCTCAATGCCCATCCGGGGCGACGTCGTCCTTCGGGACCGTATCGACCAAATTCTTTCGATGGAAAATGAAAAGCCCGGCAAGCACGATAACGACAGAGCCGATGAGGATCTGAGCATCCGGAATATCGCCAAAGAAAACAAAGCCCAGTATGATCGCCCAAAGGAGAAGACTGTACTGCAGCGGGGCCAGCAGCGATGCCGGAGCAAGTTTCAATGATCGCGTGATCATCAAATGCGCGCCGCCGGCAACGACACCGAGCGCCAGCATGGCGCCAAGATCGAGTGCCGATGCCGCGCGCCAATTGCCGATGCTGAGCACCGATCCGGCCGCAAGGGCGCCCACCGTTTGCCAGGCGACGAGCGTGGCATCGCTCGTCTGGCGCAGCCGCCGGCCAAGCACAAGCGTCATCGCGAATGCGAGACTGCCGCCAAGGCCGAAAAGCGATGGCCAGGAAAACATCGCCGCCGAAGGTTTAAGCGCGATCAATACGCCGACGAAGCCGGCAAAAACGGCCAGCCAGCGCCGCCAACCGATCTTCTCGTCCAGGAAGAAATGCGAAATGGCCGCGACATAGATGGGACCGGCCATATAGAAAGTCATGACATCGGCAAGCGGCAGATAGGCAACGGCGGCGTAGAAGAGAGCGACATCAAGTGTCGTCATCACCACCCGCAAAAACTGCAGCGGCGGCCGCTCAAGGCGAAAGAGCGCATCGCTGCCCTGCCGCGCAATCATGGGTGCCAGGACTATGAACGAGCCGAGCGAGCGGATAACCAGAATCTGCCCGACGGAGAAGCTCGCAACCAGCCACTTGCCCATGGCATCGTTCAGCGAAAACATGAAATCGCCGACGAGCATCAAAAGCATGCCGGCAAGCACGAGATTGCCATTCGCCGCAGCTTTGCGAACGTCCATGTCTTTGTCCTTGCGAATCCTGTATTTCTCCTGGTCGGGCTTTAGCGGTTTTCATCCCTGCTCCGCAAGGCGATCACCAGGCCTCGCGCGGAATATGATCGGCATCCAGCGCAACCACCCGAACGAAATTCTAATTGCGCCACAAAGTGTCAGGCTGTCGAAGGTGCTGGTGGGCACTGTGGCTTTCTCCCGCCATGCAATGCGACGCCTGCCAAATCCGCTCAGGTTCCTCCGGATAAAACCCCGATAAACCGGTATTTTTAGCCAGATCATGATCCAATATGCCTTTACGCCTTCGTATATGACGGCCAAAATGCTCCATCCGTTTTCATGGTTATATAACTGCTTGCCTCTATTGTCCGTTCACCACGTGAGAGAACATTGATGACACAGCGGCCGGGTAGCTCGTCGAAGTCAGCCAATACAGATGCGAACGATGATGACCGGCATGTCCGTGAGCTGCTCGAATTGCTCCGGGCTCAGCATCTCTCGCTTACCGAGCGTTATGAATGGCTCGAAGCGATGATCAACTACGTGCCGGACTATATTTACGCCAAGGACAGAAACGGCCGTTTCCTCTTTGCCAACCAGGCTATCGTTCTCAACAACGGCTTTACTCACGTCACTGAACTGATCGGCCTCACGGACGCCGAAATTCACCCGATGGCCGACGCGTATAAGATCGAGGAAGTCGAGCGCCAGGTCATGGAAAGCGGCGAAGCCGATCTCGGCGTGGAAGAGCGGCGCCTCAAGGGCGAAGGCTGGCTGATGATGTCGCGCGTGCCGTTGCGGGATAGAGATGGCAACATCATCGGTGTCGTCGGAGCCTCCCGCGATATCTCCGCTCGCAAGCGAGCCGAAGAATTGATGAGCGCGCAGACGAAACTCCTGCAGGATGTGGCACGAGGCGTCGATCTTGACGAGCTTCTGAAGGATGCCCGATCCCTCCTTGAACGGTTGCTCGATGGCCGGCAGATCGAGTTTATTCTCGACAGCGAGCAACCCGAATCCTTGGCCGGCGACATTCTGGAATTTCCGATCTTCTCGCGGGATGGCGGCAGACACGGCGCGCTGGTGACGATGAAGACCGAGGGGGACGAAGCTGGGCTGATGGAATTCCTCGCCGGCATAGCGCAAACGGTTGGGATCGCTATCGATCGCCATCGCGACATCGCCCATATTGCCTATCTGGCCGAACACGATGCCCTCACCGGCCTGCCCAATCGCATGCTGCTCGACCGCAAGCTCAGCGCCCTATTGCAAAAAGCCTCGCGAAAGCAAAAACCGCTGGCCGTTGCCTTCGTCGACTTGGATAATTTCAAGCTGGTGAACGACACACTCGGGCATGCCGCCGGAGACGAATTGCTGATGGCTGTTGCACAGCGCATATCGACCCATGTCGGCCGCCGCGGCATTGTTGCGAGGATCGGCGGCGATGAATTCATCATCGTTCTGGAGGAGTCCTCCGATTCCATATACGAGAGGCTCACCACTGTTCTCGAGGCCATATCCAAGCCGCTGATTATCGACGGCGTCGAAATCCGCGTCGGCTGCAGCATCGGTGTCGCTTGCGCCATGGAGCACGGCGAAACCGCCTCGGACCTATTCGCAAGTGCCGATATGGCGCTCTATCGTGCCAAGGAAGCGGGGCGAAACTCTATTCGATTGTTCACGCCGTCCATGGCGGAGGACGCCCGCAACAAGCTGAGCCGGATCGAAGAGCTGCGGCGCGCGGTGGAACGGGATGAATTCGTGCTGCATTACCAGCCGCAAAAGGAGGTCCGCAGCGGCAGGGTGATCGGCGTCGAAGCCCTGGTGCGGTGGCAGCATCCTTCCGAAGGCTTGCTGCTTCCCGGGGACTTTATTCCGCTGGCCGAAGAAACGGGGCTCATCGTCCCGCTCGGTGAAATCGTTTTGCGCAAAGCCTGTCAGCAGGCCAGGGCATGGCTGGATCGCGGCCTGCCAGCGCTGCGTATGAGCGTGAACGTATCGGCCCGGCAATTTCTGGAGAGCTCGCTGGCTGCCCAAGTTGCGTCGGCGCTGCAGACGGCGGGTCTCGATCCGCAATGGCTCGAGCTCGAGCTGACGGAGAGCTTGATCATGCGCGACGTCGAGGGAGCGATAGAGCGCATGCTTGAACTGAAGAGGCTGGGCGTCAGTCTCGCAATCGACGATTTCGGTACCGGATATTCAAGCCTGAGCACCCTCAGGCGCTTTCCGCTTTCCCGATTGAAGATCGATAGATCCTTCATTGCCGATATTCCGGACAAGCCCGGCGATATGGCAATTACCTCCGCCATCGTGTCGCTTGGCCGAACGCTCGAACTGGAAGTCGTGGCCGAAGGCGTGGAGACCGAAGAACAGGCCCGCTTCCTCGAAGGCGCGGGATGCGAGCTGCTTCAGGGCTATTTGTTTGCCCGGCCCCTTCCCTCTTCCGAGGTGGAAAGCCTGCTTGCGGGGATGGCTGCCAAGGCGGAATAACGGATCCGGCGCTTGGCGTTTGCAGCATAGGGCTGCACTTCAAGGCAATGTCACGATCTCGATCCAGTTGGCGCCGGCATCGACCGGATATCGATCGACTGGTGTGAGCGCCCCGCTTGCCTGATCGATGGCATAGACCGAAAGCTTGTCGGATTTCTCACCGGAAGCAACAAGGAAGCGGCCCGATGGATTGATGCGAATGCCGCGCGGCTGCTGCTCGGTCGGATAATTCGTGACGTAGGTCAGCTTTCCATCGCCTGCGGCGACATGAAACAGCGCGATCTTGCTGGTGGTCCGTTCGGTCGTATAGAGGAATTTGCCGTTCGGCGTGATGCCGAGATCAGCAGCCCATACCTTCGGCTTGCCGTCATCGACCGGAGCCGCAATCGGTGCGGTTGCGTTGAACGCTGCCTGAGCCGGCGGGGCAATGCCTGGAAAAAGTCCGGCATCATCGGGAACGGACTTCACGCTTTCGATTTCGCTCAGCGTGCCTTTGGCGGCATCGAGGGCGTAGTGGATGACGTGGCCCGTCAATTCCGTCAGAACGTAGACGGATTTGTTGTCCGGCGAGACGATGATGTGGCGCGGGCCAAAGCCCGGCCTGGTCGCGAGTTTCGGCGGATCGTTCGCCTCCAGCATGCCGGTCTCCGGATTGAGCACGAATTGCAGCACCGCGTCGGAACCAAGATTGGTCGCGAAGACATATCTGCCGGTCCGGTCGCTTACGATCGAGTGCGCGTTGCGGCCGGTGAGGATCATCTGCCGGGCACCATCGGTCACAAGCCCATCCCTGCCGATCGGCAGCACCGCGACCTTGTTGCCGCTATAAGACGCGGTGAACAGCAAACGGCCCGATGGATCGGTGGAGACATAAGGCATGCTGTCAGGCAAGGCGGCGACGGCTTCCTGGATGAGTTTGCCCGTTGCAGGATCGATCGCCAGCGTCAGCACGCGATAGGGCTGCGAACGGATAACAGCATAGAGGTGCTTCTTGTCGGCGCTGACGGCCATAGGCATGACCATTTTGCCCGCATCGAAGGTCGAAACCTGCTGGAGCGCGCCGGTTTTCGCGTCCATGCTGTAAGTGTCGATCGCTCCGGCCGTCGCCGCCGAAACATAAACGAACGTCCTTGCCGAAGCGCCGCCGGCACCTGAGAACATCGCCGTCGTTGCCAGCACCGATGCGGCAAGTCCAAAGGATATTTGTGTCACGCGTCTCCTCCCTCCAATATGGGTCGTCGTTGTCGCAAACGATCGCTCAAGTCCTGGCTAACGTCACCCTGCCGAGGCGATAATCTTCTCCAGCACACCCATTTCCTCCGGCGTCAGATCCGTCAAAGGCGGCCTGACCGGGCCGGGATCCTTGCCGACGATGCGCAGGCCCGCTTTGATGATGGAGACCGCATACCCCTTCTTGCGATTGCGCAGGGTTACCAGCGGGAAGAAGAAGCTCCGGAGAATCGTGTCGACCGTTGCCTGGTCTCCGGCGCGCAGCGCGGCATAGAAGCGCTGCGCCAGAGCCGGAATGAAATTGAAGACCGCGGAAGAATAGGTTGTGACGCCTGCCGCGAAATAGGCTTGGGCGTAGACCTCATGCGTCGGCATGCCGCCGACATAAACAAGACGATCCTTGAGGGTCGTGGTGATCTCGATCACCTTGTCGACGTCGCCGACCCCATCCTTGTAGCCGATGAGGTTGGGGCATTCGTCGGCAAGCCGAGCCAAGCTCTCCGCGCTGAGCACCGCATTGTCGCGATTGTAGACGATCACGCCAATGCCGACGGACTGGCAGACCGCCTTTACATGAGCGATCAGGCCCGCCTGCTCGGAAAACATGAGATATGGTGGCAGAAGCAGCAGACCGTCGGCGCCGGCCTTTTCCGCGGCCCTGGCGATTTCGATTGCAAGCGACGTTCCGTAACCCGCGCCAGAGATGATCGGCGTCTTGCCGGCCGACATTTTAGCGGCGCGCACGACCTGCGGGATTTCGGAGGGGTTGAGGGAAAAGAACTCACCCGTCCCACCGGCGGCGAAAAGTGCGGCGGCGTCGAAGCCCGCCAACCATTCGATGTGGCTGCGGTACTTCGCCTCGTCGAACCTCAGATTCTGATCAAAATGCGTGACCGGGAACGATAGGAGACCGCTGCCAACAGCCTTTTTCAGTTCAATCGGGTTCATCGTGGAATCCTGTCTTTATTCAATTGGGTCAACAAGGTTCAGGCCTGATCGAGCGCTTGAACGAGCGCGGCGATGTAACCATAACAGAAGGCGAAGGCGACGCCGGTCGGATCACGGCCGCTGATCGTCGGGACATGATCCGGCATCAGCATGTAGCGATATCCGACTTCCTTATAGATCCGGGCGGAGCGGACCATGTCCATGTCGCCCTCGTCCGGAAAGGTCTCCATGAAGGACAGTTTGCCGCCGCGGATATTGCGGAAATGGACGTTAAAGATTTTATCGCGCGTACCGAACCATCGGATGATGTCATCGATCTCCTCGCGCGGATTGTCGAGCATCTCGCCGATCGATCCCTGGCAAAAATTCAGCCCGTGATAGGGGCTTTCACGCATGAGGACGAATTTCTTCAGCCCCTCGACAGAGCCGAGCACACGCGTGACGCCGCGATAGCCCGGCGGCGTGTAGGGATCATGCGGGTGGCAGGCGAGACGAACGCGATTGCTTTCCGCCACGGGGATTACCCGCTCGAGGAAATAGTCGATGCGCTCCCAGTTTTCGTCTTCCGACAGAACTCCTGCAAGGCCGGGGGCTGCATCGTGGTCCGCCCTGTCCCAGCGGAAGCTCGCATTCATAGAGCCCCCTCGCCCCGGCTCTTCCGGAGTGCGCGGAATGCCGATGAGGTTCAAATTGTATTTTGCAGCGGGAATGCCGGCTGCCGCCACATTCTCGATCAGCTTGCAGACCGCATCTATCTGGCGATCGCGATCGGGCCCGGCGAGAAGGATATCGGGATAGGACGCCTTTTCGATCGGCTGCGACGGCAACGGAAGCTGGATCATGTCGAGAATCAACCCGAAGCTCTCCACCCTGTCGCGAAGACGTTCGAGATCGGACAGCGTCCAGCTCTCCGGCTTCCCCGGCGGATCGGCGCAGATGTGCTTCACCCCCAATTGTGCAAAGACCCGATAGTCATCGTCGTCCCGCGCGTCGACCTGCGTTCCCAGATACACCCGCAATGTCTCCCATTTGATCTCATTATGTCATATGACATAATATGAATTTTGTGAGGAGTCGAGCCCTATTGCTGTTGCTGCTCGGCAAGGAAGCGATAGCGTCGTTGGCTGGCCATCATATGCGCTCGCATCGCCTGGCGCGCGCGCTCGGGATCCTGATCCGCAATGGCCGCCAGGATTTCGACATGTTCGGCATGAACCTTTTCCAAGTAAGCGCGATCATTGGCTTCGGGCAACGTCGGGAACTGGCCTCTCGGGATCGTGCGGGCACCGAAATGCCTGAGAACATCGACATAGAATCGATTGTTCGTGGCCGCAGCTACAGCCATATGGAATTCATAATCCGCCTCGACCGTCGGCAGCCCCTGATCGATCAGCATCGCCATTTTCCGATTGGCCGCAGCAATTGCCGCCTCCTGCCCGGCAGTTCTTCGATAAGCGGCAATGGCAGCAGCCTCCCCCTCCGCTGCCATGCGAAACTCCAGCAATTCAAGGGTTTCCGGAATGTTTTTAATCTCAATCGGCGTCAGCGCCAGTCCGCCGCGTGCCGCCTGCTCCGCAACGAAGACGCCCTTGCCCTGAATTGGCTTGACCAGCCCGGCGGCACGCAGATCGGCAATCGCTTCACGCACGACGGTGCGGCTGACACCGAATGTCGCCTCCAGCTGCGGTTCCGTCGGCAGTTGATCCCCCACCTGCAATTTGCCCGTTTCGATCTGCGCCCGCAGTTGATCGATCACCTGCTGCGCCAGCCTTTGCCGACCTCGGCTCATCGTCGTCATTCTTTGATTCCCCCAATCTGGTTGCCGCCAATCGATCCGCGCAGATCTTGGCAGCCCGCCGATCTTCAATATTCATAATACGACATACGGACGACATAATACGTATTTATAGTAATCCAAGGAGGAGTCATAATGAAGCACTTTTCGAGATCCGCATTCGCCGGCATTGCGATGAGCGCATTGACACTCGCCGCTCCACAACTCTACGCGGCCACTCCGAAGGATCAGTTGGTGATCGGACATATAGGCCAGCGTGACCCACGACGCTCACACGCGCGAGCTGTTTGAAGCGAGTTTCCTTTGACGATCGCTTTGCGAGTTACGGCCGATCCCGATCCGTCGTCAGGCATTGGCTATGTGGCCTGATCGGCGAACGGCGTACTGGACCTTAGGATGCCGCCTCTACGAGACCACGAAATACTGCGTTACCGGGATGCTCCAGTTCGGCAAATAGCTCTTGGTGCCATTGAATGCCTATCGCAAAAGAGGTCGAGACGACCTCGACAGCTTCAACGATTCCATCTTCTGCGTGGGCGCTGGCCATAACGGTTGGTGACAATTGTACGATTGCTTCACGATGGAATGTGTTCACTTCGATGCGAGATGCACCGATCATCTTCGCCAGCCGCGTTCCCGGGAGAATTTCGATGGTATGAAGATGGTCTCGCTTGTCATGTTCATTCGAAGCGGGAAACGACTCGCGCAAATCGGAAGTGAGACGGCATCCGTTCAAGCATGCGAGCATCTGCATTCCGGCGCATATGCCGAGGATAGGTTTATTACTTTCCAGATAGCCCTCTACGATTGCCTTCTCCACGTCGAAGCGTTCGGACGGTGGGGCTTTGGAGACCTGCCCAGCGATGTACCAGTCGTCGGGATAGGCGAACCGGCCGCCCACGGCCACCAGGCCGTCGAACTCATTCAGAGCGATGTTTATGACTTCGGGCAGATATGGGATGCCGAGAGGAAGTCCTCCCGCATCTCTCACCGCCCGAAAATACCCCTTGGCCGCTTCGTAGCGCGTTCCGCCGGTGCTGGTATTCTCATCAAGTATTATGGCTATGCGAGGCCGTCGCATCAGAGATGGCTTTCCGTTTTCGTCGTTTCCACGCGGTTGAGATCATAAGACCATATTCTTCAATTCATGACGAGTTTGATGAGCGATGCCGACGTTGAAACCACCATCCAGCCGGTAAATCTGGAGACGCGGACGCACTTCGCGAAGATCTTGGAAGAGGTCAATGAGCGTGCGCAAAAACCTCTGCCGCAGCACGAACGCAGTCGGCGAATAATGAGGTTCATCGCGCGATGCCTCGTTCGCTCGGCAAACCCCATTTTACCTATCGCCGTTCCGCGGCTCTTGCGGCCGTCCGGTCGGTTTTTGCGGATGCGGACGCGCTGGTCTTCACGCTCGGTCTGACGGAAGCATGGAGGTCGAAGCTCGACGGTTCGGTATTTCCGCTGGCTCCCGGCGTGGTCGCCGGATCGTTCGATCCGACGCGGCATGAGTTCATCAATTTCAAGGTCGCGGATGTCGAGGCAGATCTTTCTATCTTTCTGAAGAAGCTCAAGCGGAAAAACCCCCAGATCCAAGTCCTTCTGACCGTTTCGCCGGTGCCGCTGATCGCCACCTATGAGAAGAGAAACGTTCTCGTTTCGACGACATACAGCAAGTCAGTCTTGCGGGTGGCCGCCGAGCAAATCGTCTCGGACTTCGCGTGGGTCGATTATTTCCCCTCCTACGAAATCATTGCAGGGAGCTATGCCGGAGGCCTGTATTACGAAGACGACTATCGCGAGGTGAACCCGCTCGGCGTGGCGCATGCCATGCGGTGTTTCGTCGAGAATTATGCTGCCGATCCGATGGATCGAATTCGACGCGAGAACGAAGAAGCCTCTCTGATCCAGGCTCCGGAACCCTCGCGTCGCGATATCATCTGCGACGAAGAGGCGATCGATTCGATACGGGGATAGCAGCCACCGGTCTTCGTTGTAAGGTAGTTGGTCCTGGACTTACTTTTAGACGAGGGAATTCATGCTTTTGCGGATTCGATCGGGTATCCTTATTCAGGATTGGGCTGTGAATCTGTTCATGCTAAACTTGATTCGTTGGGCGTATATCCCGGTCGCTTTCGCTGAGGTGCCGGCAATGCCCGTCCTGTCCCAGCGCGGTTATATGGCTGCCTAGTTCACCCGCCTTTAGGTACAAAACCAACCCCGAAACCGAATAACCGTCCGATTTTGTCCAAGGTCTCAAGCGTTGGGTTCGCCGTGCCGGCTTCGATTTCGGCGACCTGCCGCCGCGTCAGCGAAAGCGTTTTGGCGAACTCCTCCTGGGTCATGCCGAAACCTTTTCGGATTTCTGCAACGGCTTCGGGAAGCCTTAGATCACCAGCGCGAGCACGCTCCGTTAGCGTTCGTCTGTTTTCAAAAATCTCTTCTTTCGTGGGTTTCTTCCAGCGAGCCATTTAGCTGTTCTCCGGCATCATAGGCACGCCGCCAGAATGCTGTCTGTTATCTCTGTGCAGCGCCCCATCGCACGTTCCGGAATTTCCGGCGGCGCACCCATATTTTTCGCCATATCCGGTGCATGCCGCAGCTGCTCGGCGAATGCGGAAAGCGCAGCCGCGAGAGCTTGCTGCTGAGCAGGATTTGGCATCAGTTCGACGCAAATCCGGTTCCAATCTGGAAGATGATCGCGACCACCGTTACGCATCATCGCCCACCTGGTGGAGCGAACGATCCCCTCTTTGGCGAGCCGCATTGGTGCGAAATCAAACAGCGGAGACAGTCGGATCGTGCCGTCCTGATGCTTGCTGAGAGCCGAGTTCCGGCCGTGATTGTCGGGATTGCCGAGCGCCAGATTGGCGACATCGCGTTTCAGATATTCGACTATGTCCGCGAATGGATCGGCAGAATATTGGCGCAGAACGTCGATGTAGACCTCATGCGTGCCGACGTGGCCGAACTCGGCAACGCCAATCGCGGACACGAGGCTTTCCTGCCCCAGCCGGACCGTTCCCCCGTTTTGTCTCTTCTCCCGATCGAAACGGGGAATGATGAGGACGCCCTCTGCATAGATCGAAGGCTCGATGACATTTAGCCCGATCTCTTGAGCGATCCGAGAATAGAGGGCTTCGCCTTCGAGTATAAGGCGGTCCACAGGCTCATTGCTGCGTATCAGCTTGACGATAACGTGGCGAACGGCCTCATCATCGGTCACGAAGCCGTCAGGATAATAAAGACCGTCATTGGCCTGGGTCATCGAAACCTTCGGCCATTCGCCTTGCAGGCCGCTTGAGCCGGAGGCGAGCATTCCAAAGCGATCGGCGACTTCCGTGAAGCGATCCGACCGCTCAAGGATTTCCGCTTCTGTCACCCCTTGGCGCTCAACACCACGCAGCCGCTCCGTTTCGGCCTCGGCCGCTTCCTTGATCCGGATATTACCTATGCCGCCCGTCGCTGACCGCAGAAGCAGCGGGAAATCAGAGGCGCGCGAGCCTTCAGCAAGGCCGAGGTGTTCGGCAAGCTTTCGTCTTGCATGTCCCTGGGGCATGAGATCCAAGAGGAACGGCGGCCAGGTACGGCTATATCGATTTTCAAGATCAACGGGATAGCGGACGGACAGAGCGCGATGGTCACGAATCGTCTTTCCGGTCGCAAACTCAGCCGATGCTGCACTGACGAAATAATCAAGATCGTAGTCGACGATCGACGCGCCCTGGAAGCCGGCCCCATCGTCCTTGAGTTCCAGCGAAGCGGCGTCGTGCCACTCATTATCAAAATGAGTTTGGAGTGTCAGTCGCATTAATTGACCCCTTTGAAGGATCAATTAAATGTCTTTACCGAAATAATCAACCCATCGAAGTGGGTTAAATAAGATAGCTTCGTGGTTTGCTCACTCGCGAAGCGGCCATGAAGCTTTTATCGACTAACCACCTTCGTTGGCGCAACGCAATTCCGACTGCAGGCAATATCATCGAAGCTATAGCGGCAAAGCACCGCGCCTTCATATATCCCAAAGCCGTACTTTATTGAGAGTAATGGATGAGTTGGCCGAATGTCGAGCATGGCGTAATTGCCTTGCCGACTTCCGTTTTCCCGATACCGGCTGCGCCAGCGAACAAACGTCACACAAAGACACGAGCCGCCTCCTGCACCATCAGCCTATCGCTAACACTGCCAATCAAGAAAGGAGCGAGGATTCGTGCCTCGACACGTCTACGGATGTAATCGCGACGATAGTCGTCCGCTACCGATACATATCGACTGCGCCAGCCATGCGCACATTACACAAAAAAGACGATCTCAACTTATGAGATATTATAGTTAAAATACAACAAGTTACAAAAAATTTCTAAACTATTGCATCGGTATTGGGAGCCGCACTCTTCAACCCAATTGCCGGCTTTTCGTTAAATGTAGGTCGCATATTGACATTTGTCGAACAGACATCGAATATTGTCAACGAAGCGCGGCGAGGGACGGTGTCGCCGGAACCCGTTTCGGCACCGGGAGTGAGGAGGAGAAGGTGGAATTCCTGCTTGAGGTAGAGGGACTGAAGAAGTCCTTTGGCGGTGTCGCCGCATTGCGCGATGGCCAATTTCAGTTGCGTCCAGGCTCCGTGCACGCCCTGTGCGGCGGCAACGGTGCAGGCAAGTCGACTTTCCTCAAGATTCTAATGGGCATTCACAAGCGCGATGCCGGTCTCATCCGTCGCTGGGGCAAGGACGTGGATTATGCAAGCCCTGCTGAAGCGCTGGCCGCTGGCATTGCCATCATAGAACAGGAACTCAGCCCCATCCCGCATATGACGGTTGCGGAAAACATCTATCTTGGTCGCGAGCCTTCTGTCCGCTTTGGTGGCATCGACTTCAAGACGATGAACGGCAATGCGCAGGCGCTGCTCGATCGGCTGCAATTCAACATCCGTGCCACGCAATTCATGATGAACCTTTCGGTCGCCCAGGTTCAGTTGGTCGAAATCGCCAAGGCACTCAGCCACGATGCCGAGGTGATCTTCATGGACGAACCCACCTCGGCGATCGGTGAGAAGGAAGCACAGCAGCTGTTTGCGACCATCGAGCGGCTGAAGGCCGAAGGCAAAGGCGTCGTCTATGTCTCGCACCGCCTGTCCGAAATCTTCCAGATCGCCGATTCCTACACGGCGTTCCGCGACGGGTCCTATGTCGATAGCGGCGCGCTTGCTGACGTCGACCGGCCCGGCCTCATCCGCATGATCGTCGGCCGCGCGCTTGGCGAGGAATACATCAAGACCAACGTGCCGACGACAACGCCAGGGCTGGAAGTCGCTGGCCTTACCGCAGAAGGCAAGATTAACGACATCTCCTTTATCGCGCACAAGGGCGAGATCTTCGGCATTTACGGACTGATGGGATCGGGTCGTACCGAGATCTTCAACTGCATCTTCGGCGTCGATGCCATCAGCAGCGGCCAGATCAAGCTCGCCGGCGCGCCTATCACCGCGCGCAAGCCGGCAGAAGCAATGCAGCATGGCATCGCCTTCGTCACGGAAGATCGCAAGCTGACGGGGCTTAACCTCATCGACAGCGTGCGCAACAACATCTGCCTTGCAAGCCTGCCGGAAATGAGCCCGCATTTCTCGATGGATCGTCGAGCCGAGGCCAGCGCCAGCCAGGATATGATCAAGCGCTTCGGCATCAAGGCGGCACGCGACAGCATGCCCGTCTCCGGCCTTTCTGGTGGCAACCAGCAAAAGGTCGTTCTCGGCAAATGGTTCCTGCGCAAGCCGAAGGTATTGCTGCTCGACGAGCCGACACGCGGCGTCGATGTCGGCGCCAAGCGGGAAATCTATCGCATCATCTGCGACTTCGCTGCCGAAGGCGGCACTGTGATCATGATCTCATCCGAAATAGACGAGATTCTCGGCATGTCCGACCGTATCCTGGTGATGCGCCAAGGACGCTCTGCCGGGATTCTCAAGAGGGAGGAGGCCGACGCGCAATCGCTCGTGCATCTGTCGACCTGAAGGCGACCGAGCACGAAGCCCAGAATGAAGCGCCCGGCAACAAGAGGTATTTGTAATGTCCGCCACTGACAACAATCCGTCCAACTCTTGGTTCGGCTCGGACCGGCGCAGGTTGATCATTCAGGAATACGGGATCTTTCTCGCCTTCCTGCTGCTTGCCATCGTCCTCTCATTCTCGAATGAGTATTTCCTGACGGCCGGCAACATTTCCAACGTCTTGCTGCAGACCTCGATCAACGGGGTTCTGGCGATCGGCATGACATTCGTCATCCTGACGCGCGGCATCGATCTCTCCGTCGGCTCCGTGGTCGCGCTCACGGGGATCGTCAGCGCGAGCTTCGCAACGACGTCGGCGACGGCGGGCATCGTTGGTGCGCCTTATCCGCCCTATGTCGCGCTCGCTGTCGGCTTGCTCGTCGGTGTCGCCTGCGGTGCTGTCGTCGGCCTCATCGTCTCGCGCTTTGCGGTTCCCGCTTTCGTTGCGACGCTCGGCATGCTCTCTGCCGCGCGCGGCCTGACGCTGATCTATGGTGGCGGCAAGCCTGTTCCGGCGTTAACGTCCGATTTCCGCTGGATCGGCACCGGCAGTGTGCTCTCGATTCCCATGCCGGTCATTCTGCTTGCTGTTGTCTTCATCGTCGCATGGTGGGTTCTCAATCGCACGCGGTTCGGCCGTTACATTTATGCCGTCGGCGGCAATCCGCATGCTGCCATCACTTCGGGCATCAATGTCAGCAAACTGCGCTTCCTGGTTTACGTGATTTCCGGCGGCCTTTCCGGGCTCGCAGGCATGATCCTTGCAGCCCGCACCGGCTCCGCCCTACCGCAGGCCGGCATTGCCTACGAACTCGACGCGATCGCGGCTGTCGTCATCGGCGGCACCAGCCTTTCCGGCGGCGTCGGCCGCATCACCGGCACGCTGATCGGCGCATTGATCATCGGCGTCATGAACAATGGCCTCGATCTTATGGGGATCCAGTCCTACTACCAGCAGGTCCTCAAGGGGGCGCTCATCGTCGGCGCCGTCATGCTCGACCAAAAGAGAAATCTGGGCGGCTGAGCCCGAAGAAATTCCAGTGCTCACACTCGGAAAACCAAACGGCGCGTCAAGGCGACGGCCGGACTTTCAACGGAGGAGACTTATAATGAAGAGATTATTGATTGCCCTTGCTGCCGCAACCGCCCTTCTGGCGTCACCCGCCCTCGCCCAGGACAAGAAACTGAAGATCGGCGCGGCACCCTACGGTCTCAACGCCGAGTTCATGCAGATCTGGTCGGCCGCGCTGAAGGAACATCCAGCCGTCAAGAACGGTGACGTCGATCTGACCATCTTCGATGGCCGCTACGACGCGCTCGTGCAGCAGGAGCAGGTCAACACGATGATCACGCAGAAGTTCGACGCGATCATCTTCGTGCCGATCGATATCGAAGCAGCGGCGACCGCCGTTCAGGCAGCGCATGACGCCGGCATCCCGGTCGTCGGCTCGAACACCCGCGTCAATTCCGATCTCCTGACTTCCTATGTCGGCTCCGACGATACGATATCTGGCTACATGGAAGCTAAGACCGTTCTCGACAAGATCGGCTGCAAGGGCAATGTCGTCATCCTCGAAGGCCCGATCGGCCAGTCGGCGCAGATTTCGCGCCTGGAAGGCAACAAGAAGGCGCTTGCGGAGTGCCCGAATGTGAAGGTTCTGGAAGACCAGACGGCCAACTGGTCGCGCGCGGAAGCCCAGACCCTGATGGAGAACTGGCTGACCTCTCACCCGGGCCAGATCAACGGCGTCATCGGCCAGAACGACGAGATGGCGCTCGGCGCTATCGAGGCGATCAAGGCTGCCAAGCTCAACGTCAAGGACTTCGCCATCGCCGGCATCGACGGCATCACCGATGCGCTCCACGCCGCCAAGCAGGGTACGATGACTTCGATCCTGCAGGACGCCAGCGCGCAGGCTCAAGGCGCCCTCGACCTCGCGATCTTTGCAGCCAAGAAGGGTAACTACAAGCCGGAATCCAAGATCTGGGAACAGTATCCCACTATGCCCTTCAACGACGGCAAGGACAAGAACTACAATGTTCCGTGGACCCCGGTAACGGCCAAGAACGTCGACAAGCTGCTTGAAACCCGCAAGTAAGATCAATGCGGCGGGGCGAACTATCGCCCTGCCACACCCCGAAGACAGAGGCTTGAAAAAGATGACCGAGACATCTCCATACATTGATTTGAACTTCCCGCTCTCAGGCAAGACAGCGCTTGTTACCGGCGGCGGCTCCGGCATCGGCGCCGCGATCGCGGCAGCGTTTGCCTCCAAGGGTGCGAAAGTCGCCGTCCTCGATATCAATGTCGACATGGCGAAGGCCAAGGCATGCGAAATCGGCGATGGCGCTGAAGCATTCATCTGCGATGTGTCCGATCCAGTCTCGGTCAACAAGGCGGTCAGCAATGTCGTCGCGCAGCTGGGCGGCATCGACATCGCCGTCAATAGCGCCGGCGTCGTCTTCCTCGCGCCCGCCGAAGACCTGCCGCTCGATTACTGGGACAAGACGATCAACATCAACCTCAAGGGCACGTTCCTGGTCACACAGGCCGTCGGCCGCGCCATGATCGCCGCCGGCAAGGGCGGCAAGATCGTCAACCTCGCCTCGCAGGCGGGCACCGTCGCCATTGAAGAACACGTCGCCTACTGCGCCTCCAAGTTCGGCGTAATCGGCATGTCCAAGACCTTTGCCGCCGAATGGGGCAGGCATGGTATCAACGTCAACACCATTTCCCCGACTATCGTTTTGACCGAGCTCGGCAAGAAGGCCTGGGCCGGCGAAAAGGGCGAGGCTGCCAAGAAGCGCATCCCCACCGGCCGTTTCGCCTTCCCGCAGGAGATTGCAGCCGCGGCTGTTTTCCTCGCCTCATCCGGCGCGGATATGATCAACGGCGCCGATCTGCTGATCGACGGCGGCTACACCATTCTTTGAGCGCCAGCGCTCGACAATTCGACAGGAGAGACCATGCAGCGGTTCATCAACAATCCCGATGAAGTCGTTGAAGATACTGTAAAAGGCTTCATCAAGGCGCATTCGGATACTGTCCGTCTGGCAGAAAATCCGCGCGTTGTCATCGCTAAGGATGCGCCGCATGCCGGCAAGGTCGGCGTGATCACCGGCGGCGGTTCGGGTCATGAGCCGGCCTTCATCGGCTATACCGGCAAGAACATGCTGGATGCGGTCGCAGTCGGCGAGCTTTTTTCATCCCCGACGGCCAAGAGCTTCTACGACGCCATTCGCGAAGCCAATGGTGGCCGCGGTGTCATCTGCCTTTACGGCAATTATGCCGGCGACAACATGAACGTGAAGATGGCAACGAAGCTAGCCGCAAAGGACGGTATCGAAGTCGCGACCGTCGTCGCGAACGACGATGTCTGCTCAGCACCGCCCGAGGAGCGCGAGAAGCGCCGGGGCGTCGCCGGCGAAATCTTCATGTGGAAGGTGGGCGGCGCCAAGGCGTCTAAGGGCGCAAGCCTTGAGGAAGTCCGTGTGGTCGCGCAGAAGGCGATCGACAATTGCCGCTCCGTCGGTATCGGCCTTGGCCCCTGCACCCTGCCGGCAGTCGGTCATCCGAATTTCCAGATCGAACCCGGCACGATGGAAGTGGGTATCGGCCATCACGGCGAGCCCGGCGTTCGCGTGGAGCCGCTGAAGACGGCTGCGGAGATTGCTAAGGACATGTGCCAGATCGTCCTCGACGATCACAATCTGGCAGCCGGAACGGAAGTGGCCGTCCTGGTCTCGGGCCTTGGCGCGACACCGGTCAACGAGCTCTACATCCTCAACGATACGATCGAGGCGAAGATCTCCGAGCGGGGCCTGAAGATCTACAAAACCTATATCGGCAACTACTTCACGTCGCTCGAAATGGTCGGCGCTACGCTGACTGTGATGGCGCTCGACGAGCAGCTGAAAGAGCTTCTGGACGTCGAGGTCAAGTGCACGACGCTGCTCTGAGGGGGACGCACACATGCAAACATTCAACAATGCAACATCAGGCGACATCGTTTTGGCTATGGCCGATCGCATCATCGAGAACCGGGCCTATCTCAGCGAGATCGACGGCAAGATCGGCGATGGCGACCACGGCGTCAACATGGCCAAGGGCTTCGCCATGGCCGCAGAACGCCTGAAGGGCAAGAACCGGTCGCTATCGGCTTCGCTCGACACGCTGGGCACGGTGCTGATGACCGAGATCGGCGGCTCCATGGGCCCGCTGTATGGCGTTATGTTCACCGAGATTGCCGAAAAGCTCGAAGGCATCGAAGCGATCGACAGTATCGCCTACAGCAAGGCGCTGCATGCCGGGCTCGAAGGCATCCAATCGATCGGCTCCGCGAAGGTCGGCGACAAGACGCTGCTTGACACGCTGGTTCCGGCGATCGAAACGTTCGACGCTGCGGATGCAGCTGGCAAGTCCTTCGCTGAAGCGCTCGATGCATTGGTCGAAGCTGGCGAAGCGGGTCGTGACTCCACGCTCAATCTCGTTGCCAGAATCGGGCGCGCCAGCCGGTTGGGCGAACGCTCGCTCGGCGTGCTGGATGCGGGTGCGACCTCCTGTGCGATCATCCTGAAGGCGCTTTCCCTCGGCGCTCGCGCGCGGCTGCACTAAGCGGGCTCTCCCAAGGCCGCGCGATCCCGTGCTCCACCATGGGGTCGTGCGCCGCCCCCCGCCGAAGAAGCATTTGCAAACATGCGCCATTGCTCCCATGTTCGGGCAGGAAAAGGGAATTGTGAATCGTCATGACAGGCAAGGCATCATCGGTTGGCAAGAATAGTGCAAGCAAAGCGGGCGTGCCGGATGCGACCGATAGCATGCCGCTACGCTATGGCGACGACCCTTACGTGTGGGCCTGCTGGCTCTACTATGAAGACGGCAAGACCCAGGGCGATATCGCAGAGATCATGGGCATTTCGCGGGCAACCGTGAACAGCTACCTCGCCGATGCCCGCAGCCGCGGCATCGTCAATATCTCGCTCGAGCCATCCCGCCTGAGCTCGCTCTCCATCGCACAGGAACTCAAGCGCCATTTCGGCCTGCATGACTGTCTCGTCGTGCCCAGCGACGACGGCTCGCGGCCGCTGATCGACCGCCTCGGCACGGCCGGTGCGCAGGCTATTGCTAAGCTCCTGAAATCCGGCGACACGCTTGCCGTCGCCTGGGGCCGGACGGTTCTCGCGGTCGCCGAACAGGCCAACGTGCCCAACCTGCAGGACGTCACTATCGTTCAGGCAACTGGCGGCACGCGTGCACGCTTTGTCTATACGCCGGAACTCTGCGCCGCGGCCTTCGCGAACGCGACGGGCGGCAAGCTGATCAACATAACGGCACCGGCCATCGTCTCCGCTCCGCAGGTTCGGGAGATCCTGCTGCGCGAGCCGCTGGTCGAAGACCAGTTCGCGACGCTCTCCAAGGCGAACAAGGCCATCTTCGGCGTCGCATCGCTGCGGCCGAATTCGACGATCCACAGCAGCGGCTTCTTCGAATCCGTCTCGCTGCAGGATTATCTCGCGAAGAATGCCGTCGGCGTTCTTGCCGGCCGCTTCATCGATGCCAGGGGTCAGCCGGTTGTCGGGCCGCTCGACGATCGCACCATTGGCATATCGCTCGACATGCTGAAATCGATCGGTCTGCGCATCGCCGTGGCCGGTGGCTTCGACAAGGTACCGGCTATCCTCGCCGCCTTGCGCGGCGGTTATATCAACGTGCTGATTACCGATGCGGCCACCGGGCGTGGCATTCTCAATGCAGACGGCGTTACCCAATTCGATCAGAAAGCCCAGCAGCGCCCGAGAACGGACAACAGCCTCGCCCTGCCCAGCAGCTACCGAACCCATATCAAGAAATTCCTCAACAATCCCGATGACGTCGTCGACGAGATGCTGGAAGGCATCGTAAAGGCACACGCCTCGCATATCACGCCGATCAAGGGATCGAATCGGGCGCTGGTGGCACGTCATGGGCCGAGGAAGGGCAAGGTTGGCCTGGTGATCGGTGGCGGAACAGGGCACGAACCCTGCTTCCTCGGCTATGTCGGCAAGGGCCTCGCCGATGCCGTCGCCATCGGCAACATATTTTCCTCGCCACCGCCGACGCCGATCCTCGAATGCGCCAAGGCCTCCTCCAGGGGCGAAGGTGTGCTTTTCGTCTATGGCAATTATGCCGGTGACGTCATGAACTTTGAAATGGCTGCCGAAATGGCGCAGGAACAGCAGATCGATGTCCGCACAGTCCTGACGACGGACGATATCTCCTCCTCGCCGATCGAGGATCGAGAGGGACGGCGCGGTGTCGCCGGCAACTTCTTCATCTTCAAGATCGCGGGCGCTGCCTGCGATAAGGGCCTTTCGCTCGATACTTGCGAGGCGATTACTCGCAAGGCCAATGACCGCACCTTCACCATGGGGGTTGCGCTGGAGCCTTGCTCGCTGCCGCAGACGCGACGCCACAATTTCGAGATCGAGCCTGACGATATCGAATTCGGCATGGGCATTCACGGCGAGCGCGGCGTCACCCGCGAAAAGATGATGAGCGCCGATGAAATCACTGACCGTTTGATGGACCGGATCTTTTCAGAGATGAAGCCCGTTGCCGGCGATCGGGTGGCGGTGCTGATCAACTCCTCCGGCGCGACGCCATTAATGGAGCTCTATATCCTGTTCCGCCGTGTCGAGCAGAGACTGAGCGCCAAGGACATTAAAATCGAGGCAAATTGGGTGGGACATTATTGCACGTCGCTCGACATGGCCGGCGCCTCCATATCCATTCTGCATCTCGACCAGGAACTGACCGAAATGCTGCACCATCCATGCGACACCTTCGCTTTGAAGGTCGGATGAACCGATAAGAATGCGCCCGGCAACAAGAGAAACCGCCGGGACCGGGAGGAAGATGATGTCTGAAAAAGCCGCGCGATGCCTGGGCAGCATGTTTCAGCGCATATCGGTCGCGATCAACGCTGAAAAAGACCGGCTTTCCGAACTGGACGGCGCGATCGGTGATGCCGATCACGGCATCACCATGGCCCTCGGCTTCATGGCGGTGAATGCGGAACTGGCAAAGCTCGATCTCACACAGGCCCTGCCCTCGGAAATCTTCTCCGTTGCAGCCTCGGCCTTCTTGGATGCCGTCGGCGCATCGACCGGCCCGCTCTACGCCACAGCCTTCCGCCGGGCCTCGCAGGCATTGAAAACGGACGAATCCCTGTCGCCTGGCTGCCAGGCGATGATCGTCGACGAGATGCGCGCCGGCATCCAGCAGCGCGGCAAGGGCCAGCGCGGCGACAAGACCATGCTTGACGCCTGGATCCCCGCCGCGGAGGTGGCCATCGACGCGAAGGCGCATTCGCGCGATGGTACAGCCATGTGGAACGCTATCCTTGAAGCCGCCGAAGCGGGAGCGAGCTCCACAAGCTCCATGGTCGCCGCCCGCGGACGCGCAGCTAGATTGGGAGAACGATCCCTGGGACACATCGATCCGGGTGCGGCGTCGGCCGTGATTATCCTGCGGGCGATGCGAGATACCTTCGCGGAAGACACGGTCAGGAATTCCGGCAGTTTCATTTTTCGATAGAGAGGTTGTCGAATTTATAAGCTCAAGGTTCTCGCTCGATAGACCCTAGCTGTCGCCGTTCCGTGGCCTTCTTGCGGTCTTGGACGGCATTTCTCCAAAGGCCCGATGATAGAGCGCAGCAAAGCGGCCCATATGGGAAAATCCCCAATCGCGTGCAGTCTCGGCGACCGGCCGTGAAGACCCGCAGTCCACCAGCGCTCTGCGAACGCCCTGCAGACGGATCATCCTCAGATAGTTGAGGGGCGTCATGTTCTTGAACTGCTGAAAGGCGGCCTGAACTGATCTCACGCTTGTCCCGGCCTCGCGGGCAATTTCTGCAATCCGGATGTCGGCGCCAACATTGGCATGCATGTATTCGATCGCGCGCTTCAGCTGTTTCGGCATTGCCGGCGAAACGGGCTTGCGCAATTGCGTGGAATAGTTATGCGGCACCACCTCCAGCAGCGCGATCATCATCGCCTGCAACAGACGTTCGCTGAACGCAGGGGAAGATCGGTCCACATCGTCGACCGTCAGATCCTGCCAGATCAAACTTCCGAGCGCCGCAATCTGCGCGCCTCGTTGCGTCGTGAGATCGACGGTGCCGCTCATTTCCAGATGATCGAGAACGGGCGCGTCCAGCAATTCGCTCAGCTGACGGATCATTGCCGTTTTTTCGAAGGCCATGCCCATATGACCGCGCCGCTCTTCAAGTGTCAGCTTTTCGAACGACGACATATCGGCAAGCAACCCCTTGCCGACTTCCGATACGAGCTGTCGTCCTCGCGCGTCGATCAGCATCTTGCCCATGGTTGGAAGGTAGAAACCATAGGCATCAGGACCGCCCGGAAGCGTCACGCTCATTCCTGAATGGCATTTCCCCTTCCATACACTGCAGGAGCCGACCGAATAATGGCTATCCTCCACCGAAATCGAAGCGCCTCGTTTGAGAGGCTCGACAATGGCAGGAAACAGGGTTCTCGCATAATGCGCCGTCATCTCTTCGGCATCGGCGTTGTCAATTTTGAATACCGATTGAGTAACGTACGTCAAAAATTTCCCTCGAATGCCCACGGTGAGACGCATTCTTTCGGAATTTGCCCAATGCGTGCGCCAGCGGCTCATCATTCATATATCAAGCAATAATTTTAGACGAGATGTGATCAAAGCGCACTACCCAAGAAATATTAGTCCGAGCCTAGAAAATACAACTGCAGTTAGTACTATGAACGCTTAGCGAGAAATATCGTCATTTCATAAGATGATTACGATCTGTAATTTTTTTATTTTACATATAAAGGAAATAATCTGAAAAATATGGAAACCAATTCTTTCAATGTTAAAGGAACACGGCCGGCATGAGGTTGGGAATGGAAGGCCTTGACGGAATGTTATCGATAACATAGCCTCCTCCCATCGACGCTTTGGGAGGAGCAGGATGGACGACGGGAAGCTGCTCGAATTTTGCGAGATCACCAAGGAATTTGGTGGAACGCGCGCCTTGTCGAACGTTTCACTCGATCTTAGGCAGGGTGAAATCCTTGCGCTTCTCGGTGAAAACGGCGCGGGCAAATCGACGCTCATCAAGACATTGGCGGGCATTTACAAGCCGGATGGCGGTCAGATCCTATTTCGCGGAAAGCCCTATCACCATCGCCCGCCGCAGCCCAACCAGCGCCAGCCGGTCGCCTTCATCCACCAGGATCTCGGGCTGATCGAATGGATGACTGTGGGCGAGAATGTCGGCCTTGCGCAGGGCTATTCGTTGCGCGGCCGCCTGATCGACTGGCGCGCGACGGAACGGCGCACCGCGGAGGCGCTTAAGCTCGTCGGCTGCGACTTCGACCCCTCGACCCGCGTCCAGGAACTGACGCGCACGGAAAAATCACTCGTCGCAATCGCCCGCGCACTCGCCGTCGAAGCAGATGTGCTGGTCCTTGACGAACCCACCGCCAGCCTGCCCGCCGATGAGGTCGAGAAACTGTTTGCCGCCATCCGCCCGCTGAAAGAGCGCGGCGTGGCCATGATCTACGTCTCGCACCGGCTGGACGAAATTTTCCGCATCGCCGACCGCGTTGCCGTCTTGCGCGACGGTCAACTGGTCGGCCAGAAGCCGGTATCCGAGACGACGCCCGACGAGCTCATCCGCATGATCGTCGGGCGCAAGGCCGATCAATTGTTCGTCAAGGCGGAAAGAGCAACGGGACCCGCAGTCGTTTCCGTCAAGGAGCTTTCCTGCCATAGCGCCGGGCCCGTGTCCTTCGATATCCGGCAAGGCGAACTGCTCGGTCTCGTCGGCTTGCGCGGTGCGGGGCAGGAACTGATCGGACGTGCGCTGTTCGGCTGCGAGCCGGCACAGGGCGCCGTACGACTGAACGGGGCCGAGCCGGACCTTTCCAGCACGGTTGCGGCGATGGCCTCCGGTATTGGCCTGATCGCCAGGGACCGGACCGAAGAGTCCGTCGCCATGTCGCTCAGCCTGCGTGAGAATACCTTCCTGAACCCGGGCGCATCAGGCAGGAGCCTGTTTTCATTCCTGTCGCCGCGCCGGGAAGCGGAAATCGCCCACTCCCTCGGCAGCCGCGTCGGTCTGAGACCCAATGACCAGAGCCTTGCCATCGAGGCGCTGTCGGGCGGCAACCAGCAAAAGGTCGTGGTCGGACGATGGCTGGCGACGGGACGCAAATTGCTGATCGCCGAAGATCCGACGGCCGGCGTCGACGTCGGCGCCAAGGCCGACATTTATCGGCTGATCGCCGAGGCGGTCGAGGCCGGCCTTGCCGTTCTCGTCGTCTCAACTGATTTCGAGGAAATCGCCCATATCTGCCATCGTGCCCTGGTGTTTTCGCGCGGGAGGATCGTGCGCGAGCTCAGTGGCGCTGACCTCACAACACCGGCGGTCATCGCCGCCGCATCGGCATCCGAAGCGGCCTGAACCGGAGAGAAACATCATGCAATCGATCGAATCCAATGCGCTCGAGCCGACCCGCGCCGAGCTTTCGACCATGAGCTTCGGCCAGAAGATCCAGCGTCTGCTGCCCGTCTACGGCCTCGTCATCCTGACCGTGCTGCTGATCCTGCTTTTCTCCATTCTGCTGCCGCAGACATTCCCGACAATGCTCAACCTGCGTTCGATCGTTTCGGACAAGACGATCATCGCCATCCTGTCACTTGCGGCGATGATCCCGATGGCGGCAGGTCGTATCGATCTGACGATCGGCTATGGCATCGTGCTCTGGCATGTGCTGGCGATCAGCCTGCAGACGATGTTCGACCTCCCCTGGCCGGTCGCCGTGCTTGTTGTCATCGCCCTTGGGGCGCTCACGGGCTTCCTGAACGGTCTTCTGGTCGAAATCGCCAAGATCGACAGCTTCATCGCAACGCTTGGCACCGGTACGGTCCTTTATGCGATCGCACTCTGGCATACGGGCGGCCGGCAGGTTGTGGGCATGCTGCCGCAGGGATTTTATGCGCTGAACGGCACCATGGTCTTCGGCCTGCCGATCACCGGCATCTACGTTCTGGCGCTTGCCTTCGTCATGTGGATCGTCCTCGAATATCTGCCGATCGGCCGTTATATCTATGCGATCGGCGCCAATCCGAAGGCCGCCGCGCTGAACGGTATTCCCGTCCGCCGTTTCGTCATCGGCGCCTTCGTCACCTCGGGCACGCTTGCCGCCATCGCAGGCGTGCTGCTTGCCTCCAAGCTGCGTATCGGTCAGGCAAGCGTCGGGCTTGAATATCTCCTGCCCGCGCTCGTCGGCGCATTCCTTGGATCGACCACCATCAAGCCCGGCCGGGTCAACGTCTGGGGCACGATGATCGGCGTCATCATCCTGGCGGTCGGCATTGCCGGCATCCAGCAGTTCGGCGGTTCCTTCTATGTCGAGCCCCTGTTCAACGGCGTCACATTGCTGGTCGCGATCGGTATTGCCGGCTATGCGCAGCGCCGCCGCAGCCACGCAGGGCGCATGGCACCTGCCCAGGCACCGCAACTTTCCGCCAAGCCGGCGGAGAAGTGAAGATCATCCGAAGTTCGAATGTCCAAAGGGAGGAGAAGACATGAACCATAGACAATTCCTGCGAGCCACGACCGCGGTGCTGGTGCTATGCGCCGGCCAGGCCTATGCCGATCCGATGGCGGATGCGAAGGCCATCGTCGAGAAATATGCAACACCGGTCACCAAATGGGATGGTCCGACCACCGGTCCGAAGGCGCAGGCCGGCAAGACCATTGTCGTTCTGGCGGGCGATCTCAAGAATGGCGGCATTCTCGGCGTCAGCAACGGCGTCGAGGAAGCGGCAAAGGCGATCGGCTGGCAGGTGAAGGTTCTCGATGGCGCCGGCTCCATCGGCGGACGCACCGCTGCCTTCGGTCAGGCGATAGCGCTGCAGCCTGCCGGCATCATCATCGATGGTTTCGATGCCGTCGAGCAGGCGCCGGTGCTGGAACAGGCAAAGGCTGCCAAGATCCCGCTGGTCGCCTGGCATGCCGGCCCGATCATCGGCCCCGACGACAAGAGCGGCCTCTTCGCCAATGTCAGCACCGACGCCATGGAAGTCTCGAAAGCCGCCGCCGACTGGGCCTTCGTCGATGCCAAGGGCAAGCCGGGCGTCATCATCTTTACCGATTCTACCTATGCAATCGCGATTGCCAAGGCGGACAAGATGAAGCAGGAGATCGAACAGCTCGGCGGCAAGGTGCTCGAATATGTCGACACGCCGATCGCCGAGACATCGCAGCGCATGCCGCAGCTGACCACCTCGCTCCTGCAGAAATACGGCGACAGCTGGACCCATTCGCTCGCAATCAACGACCTCTATTTCGACTTCATGGGCCCCTCGCTTGCGTCGGCCGGCAAGGGCGGAACTGATGCGCCGATCAATGTCGCCGCCGGCGACGGCTCGCAATCGGCCTATGAGCGCATCCGCGCCGGTCAATTCCAGAAGGTCACTGTGGCAGAGCCGCTCAATCTCCAGGGCTGGCAATTGGTTGATGAGCTCAACCGTGCTTTCGCCGGTGAAAAATGGTCCGGCTACCTGTCGCCGCTGCATGTGGTGACGGCGGACAATATCCAGTCCGATGGCGGCCCGCAGAACGCGTTTGATCCGGATAACGGCTATAAGGATCAATACAAGAAGATCTGGGGCAAGTGATCCCGGCAAAAGAATGTGGCGCGGCCTGCAGGTCGCGCCACTTCATTCGGCAAAAGGGCTAAACTCGGCGGCTGCTGTCGCGCGCAATCAGTTCGGGCGAGATCCTGACATCAGTGCCTTGCGTGCCGTCAAGAATATCGAGGATCAACTCAGCAGTCCGTTCGCCGATTTCCCGCGCAAAGGCGTTGATCGTCGTCAGTGTCGGCACGCAGACCTCGCCGATTTCATAATTGCCGAAGCCGCCGATGGAAAAGCGTTCCGGCACGGGAATTCCGAGCCGGCGACATTCGGTGAGAGCGCCGTAAGCAGCAAGATCCGAGACGCAGGCGACGGCCTCGGTATCCGGATAGAGCTCGATCAGCTTCGCCATCGCGTTGGCGCCTTCCCGCATCGAGATTGGCGGCGATCCCGCCGCGATCAATCTCGAAGCATCGAGGCCATGCGCCTGCATCGCCGCGATAAAGCCGAGCCGGCGTTCGCTGCCGCGTGAGTCCCGCTCGACATCGCCGCCGATGAAGGCAATGCGCCGACAGCCGAGCGCAACGAAATGGTCCACCATGTCACGCATGACAGCCGTATTGGAAAAGCCGACATAATGACCGATTGGATCTGTCGGGATGTCCCAGGTCTCTATCACGGGGATTGCCACGGTCTGCAAAAGCCGGCGCGCACGCTCCGTGTGGCGGCCGCCGGTCACGACGATCGCCTGCGGCTTACGGCGCAGCAACTGTTCGATCAGCCGCTCCTCCTCCTCGACATTATAGTCGGTATAGCCGAGCAGGATCTGCATATCCCGCTTCGACAGAGTATCGGAGAGACCGCCGACCGTATCGGCGAAATTGGCGTTGTTGATCGAAGGGATGGTAACGGCGACGAAGCCGGATTTCTGCGAGCGCAGATTGGAAGCCGTGCTGTCGAAGACATAGCCCAGCTCTTCCGCCGTCTTCAGGATGGCTTGACGCGTCTGCGGGCTGACGAGGCTGTCGGCCTTGAAGGCGCGCGATACCGTCATCGGAGAAACTCCCATGACGCGGGCTATGTCCGCCATGGTGGGCGTTTTGCGATCGTTGCTCATCGACAGCCTATGTTATCGTTACCATCAGAGTAGTATGCCTCTCCCATGGATGGCAAGAGCCCGCCCCATTCATCCCTCTATGCGGGTACAGGCTCATTCCGCATTCGCCTCGAAGCGTCTCTTGTAAGACTGCTTATAGCTGAAACTCATGCGCAAGCGTCACATGATGATGGATGCGTCCTTCGAAGAACCGGGAGAGGACGGCTTCCGTCGCAGCGCGCGCCTCGGTCCGCACTGGGCTAGCCAGGGCTTTTTCCACCGCAGCCATGTCCGGATAGTTGACGGCCAGGATCATCGGAAACTCAGGCGCACCTTCGTCGCGTGCTTCGGCGAATGTGACCCGTACGTCGAGCGCGCCGGGAAACTGCTTCCACTTCGGCAGGATGGTTTCCATGACAGCCGTGCGAAACGCTTCCGCCTCTCCTTCCCTGACTTTGCCCTCGAATAATGCGTAGCGGGTGATCATCCGGCAATCTCCTTGTTCGGCCCTTTGAAGAATTCCATCAGCGCCGCCTGATCTTCGCCGCCGAGCCCGGAAGCCGTCAGCATGCGGTGTATCTCGGCACAGACCGCCGTCAGCGGCATGGCGGTATTGGTCCTGCGGGCGAGATCCTGGGCGCCGTTCAGATCCTTGACCATGTTGTCGATCCGGCCGGTGCGGCGATAATCCTTGGCGACGTAGCGCGGCATGTATTCCTGGAGGATAGCGCTGTCGGCTCGCCCGCCCTTCAGTGCCCGCGGGATCTTGGCGGCATCCACGCCGGCATCGAGCGCCAGTTGCGTCGCTTCGGCGACGGCTAGGAAATTCAATGCGCAAAGAACCTGATTGATCAGCTTCGTGGTCTGGCCCGCACCGGTAGGCCCCATATGCGTGTAATTCGAAGCCACGTGGCGCAGGACTTGATGTGCGTCCGCGACATCTTGCTCACTCCCGCCGGCCATCAGGGTCAATTGCCCGATCAGCGCCTTCGGCGCGCCGCCGGAAAGTGGGCTGTCCACCCAGCGCAGTCCCTTTTCCGTCGCTTCAGTGGCAAACGCTTTCGTCGTGTCGGGATCGATCGACGACATATCGATGATCAGCGTTCCCGGCCTAGCACCTTCGGCAACACCGCCCGGGCCGAATACCGCAGCATGCACAATCCTGGGCGAATTGAGGCTCAGAATCACAAAATCGGAAACGCTTGCCGCCTCCGCAGCGCTGGCGGCTGACACGGCACCCTTTGCGGTCAGGATGGCGACCTTGTCCTTGTCGAGATCGAAAACCGTCAGCCGATTGCCGGTCTCCACCAGGCGGGAGCCGATCGCACCGCCCATTGCGCCGGCGCCGATCAGCGCCAACTTGTTGCTCATGCTTGGTCCTCCTCCAATGCGGCCATGATGGCCGCCACCACCGCATCCAGCGGCTGATCGATATCGACGGTGATCGCTCGCTCGTCAGCGCCGGGCGGCTCGAGCGCGGCGAATTGACTGTCGAGCAAAGCCGCCGGCATAAAATGATCGCGCCTTGCCTGCATGCGTCTCAGGATGGTTTCCTTCGTGCCGGCAAGGCAAATGAAGGAAACCGGCGCGCCGGCGACCTCGCGGATCCGATCACGATAGGTACGCTTCAGCGCCGAACATCCAATCAACGCCGTCTCGTCCGCCAGGGCCAGGCATTGACCGACCTTGTCGAGCCAGGGCCATCGATCGGTGTCGGTCAACGGAATGCCGGCGCTCATCCTGGCAACATTGGCCGCTGGATGGAGATCATCCCCATCGAAATAGATGCCGCCAATGCGCGCCGCAATCGCCGAACCGACCGACGACTTGCCGCAGCCGCTGACGCCCATGACGACGAAGCGGCGCAGCTCGGCGCCGTCAGAGCGAAGCTGTGATGCCGCCGTCGACATAGAGCACGTGACCGTTGACAAAGGAGGAGGCGTCGGAGGCAAGGAAAATGCAGGCGCCGACCAGTTCTTCGACACGACCCCAGCGGCCGGCGGGCGTGCGCTTTTCGAGCCATGCGGAGAAATCGGTATCGGCAACGAGCGCCGCATTCAGCGGCGTATCGAAATAGCCGGGCGCGATAGCGTTGCACTGCAGCCCGTGCCTCGCCCAATCCGTCGCCATGCCCTTGGTCAAATTGCCGACAGCCCCCTTGGTTGCCGTATAAGGCGCGATCGATGGCCGCGCCAGAGCCGTCTGTACGCTGGCGATGTTGATGATCTTACCGGCGCCGCGCTTGATCATATGACGGGCAACGGCCTGGCCGACATTGAAGACGCTCGATATGTTCGTGCGCAAAAGCCGCTCGAAGGCGTCGGCGGGGAAATCCTCGAGTGGTGTGCGAAACTGCATGCCGGCATTGTTGACGAGGATATCGATCGCGCCGGTCTCGGCCTCGAAGGCATCGACAGCCTGACGCGCGGCCTCGTGATCCGTGGCGTCGAATGGCAGCACATGCACCCTGCCCTCGAAGCTTTCAGCCGCCTTGGCGAGCTTTTCCTTGTCGCGTCCGTTGAGAACCAGCTCCGCGCCCGCCGCGGCCAAACCTTTGGCCAGCGCCAGCCCGATGCCTTGGGAAGAACCCGTCACCAGGGCTCGCCGCCCTTTCAGATCGAAAAGACCAAGAGACATCGTTTCCTCCGTTTTTATCTCGACAATGCTTGCCTTCCCTGTTTATGTTATCGATAACATTTGATGTCAAGGGAGGACATGAAAGATGGACAAGCCATCAATCCTGCAGATTGGTCCCTATCCGCAATGGGATCAAGAACCGCTCGATGCGGCGTTTCAGGTGCATCGCTATTTCGAGGCCGACGACAAGGCGAAACTGCTTGCCGACGTCGGGCCGTCGATCAGGGCCATTGCCACACGCGGCGAGCTCGGCGCCAACCGGGCCATGATTGAGGCCTGCCCCAACCTTGAGGTCATTTCGGTCTATGGCGTCGGCTTTGACGCCGTCGACCTGCAAGCCTGCCGCGAGCGCGGCATTCGCGTCACCAATACGCCGGATGTCCTGACCAATGATGTTGCCGACCTCGGCGTTGCCATGATGCTCTGCCTGTCGCGCGGCATGATCGGTGCCGAGACCTGGGTGCGCGACGGCAGCTGGGCCGAGAAAGGGCTCTACCCCCTCAGGCGCCGCGTCTGGGGACGGCGTGCCGGCGTGCTCGGCCTCGGCCGCATCGGCTTTGAAGTCGCCAAGCGGCTGAAGGGCTTCGATATGCAGATTGCGTATTCCGATGTCGAAGCGAAATCCTACGCATCCGACATGACCTTCGTGACCGATCCGATCGAGCTCGCGAAGCAATCGGATTTCCTGTTCGTCACGCTCGCCGCTTCGGCAGCGACCCGGCATATTGTCGGCCGTGAGGTGATCGAGGCGCTCGGCCCGGAAGGCATGTTGATCAACATCTCCCGAGCCTCGAATATAGACGAGGAAGCACTGCTGGCGGCACTGGAGGCCGGCAAGCTCGGCTCGGCAGCGCTCGATGTTTTCGAAGGTGAGCCGAAGCTCAATCCGCGTTTCCTGGCGCTCGACAATGTGCTGCTGCAGCCTCACCATGCCTCCGGCACGCTGGAGACGCGCAAGGCCATGGGCCAGCTGGTGCGCGACAATCTCGCCGCCCATTTCGCCGGTCAGGCTCTGCCGACACCCGTTCTTTGAGGAGAAAAAGATGAAAGCCATCGTCGCTCACGCCGCCAAGGATGTGCGGATCGAGGATCGTCCAGGGGAAGAACCGGGTGCCGGAGAAGTCAAGCTGAAGCTTGCGACCGGCGGGGTCTGCGGCAGCGACCTGCATTACTACCATCACGGCGGCTTCGGCACTGTGCGCTTGAAGGAGCCGATGATCCTGGGGCATGAGGTCAGCGCCACCGTCACCGCCCTCGGCTCCGGCGTGCAAGGCCTCGAGGTCGGACAGCTCGTCGCCGTTTCCCCCTCCCGCCCTTGCCGGACTTGCCGCTACTGCCTGCAGGGATTGCCCAATCAATGCCTCAACATGCGCTTTTACGGCAGCGCCATGCCCTTTCCGCACATCCAGGGCGCATTTCGCGAGACACTGGTCGCCGACGCCATTCAATGCGTGCCGGCCGATGGCCTGACGCCGGGCGAAGCGGCCATGGCGGAACCGCTGGCGGTGACCTTGCACGCCACCCGACGCGCAGGCGAGATGCTCGGCAAGCGCGTTCTCGTGACCGGCTGCGGTCCGATCGGCGTGCTGTCGATCCTGGCTGCACGCCGCGCGGGTGCGGCCGAGATCGTCGCGACCGATCTTTCGGATTTCACCCTGTCGCTCGCCAAGCAGGCCGGCGCCGACAGGATCATCAATACCAAGAACGAACCGGAGGCCCTTGCCGCTTATTCCGCCGACAAGGGCACCTTCGATGTCCTTTATGAGTGCTCGGGTGCTGCCGCCGCACTGGTCGGCGGTATCGCAGCGCTTCGTCCGCGCGGGATCATCGTGCAGCTCGGTCTCGGCGGCGACATGAGCCTGCCGATGATGGCGATCACCGCCAAGGAACTGGAGCTGCGTGGCTCCTTCCGCTTCCATGAGGAGTTTGCCGTCGGCGTCGATCTGATGCGCAAGCGTCTTATCGATGTGCGGCCGCTCATCACCCACACGGTGCCGCTTGCCGAGGCACTCAGCGCCTTTGAGATCGCGTCGGACCGAAGCAAGGCGATGAAGGCGCAGATCGTCTTTGCTTGACCTTGCGACCTCCCTCGGATCGGCGAGATGCGAGGGAGGCGCCGTTCTACTGATCGAGATCGGCGCCGATTGCCTCAAGCGCAGCGCGTGCCACCTGTTCGTCCTGTTCTCCAGAACCTGATCCGACGCCGATGCCGCCGACAAGCGCACCTGAAACGCGGATCGGCAAGCCGCCGCGCAAGCCGGTCATCGCGCCATGGGTTGCGACCGCGAGCGGCACCCTGGCATGTTCCGGCAAAGAGTGGCTTGGCGCGCCGATGGAGGCGGCCGTCTGTGCCTTGGCCGCGGCACTTTGCAGCGATTGGAAGCGTGAACCGCGCATGCGGAAGGAGCCGAGCGTTACGCCGGACTGATCGACGATGACGATACATTGCGGCTGCCCCATCTCGGTGGCCGCGGCAATGGCGACCGTCAACAGCGTCATCACGCCTTCGTCGCTCAACACACTCGACGTCAGAACATGGCTCATGCAACTATCCTCCCGCTTGCGGACTCAATTCAATATGTTATCGATAACACATCAATCTCCGGATGTAACCTTATGGGAGGTATTGTCATAATGTCGTTCTTCGAGATCATCGATCCGGCCTTCGGGAAATTCATCCTCGGCAATGCTCCCGTCAAGCAGATCGCCACCGGTTTCGACTGGGTGGAAGGGCCGGTCTGGTTCGGAGATCTGAATTGCCTGCTCTTCTCCGATATTCCCAATAACCGCATCATGCGCTGGGTCCCGGGCGTCGGCGTCAGCGTCTTTCGCGAGCCCTCGAATTTTTCGAACGGCCATACGCGCGACCGGCAGGGCCGGCTTGTCAGCTGCGAACATGGCGGCAGGCGCGTGACGCGCACCGAATATGACGGTTCGATCACCGTCATTGCGGACAGCTATCAGGGCAAGCGGCTGAACTCGCCGAATGATATCATCGTCGCCTCGGACGGCGCCATCTGGTTCAGCGATCCGCATTATGGCATTGCGACGGACTATGAGGGGCATAGAAGCGAGCAGGAACTGCCTTGCAATGTCTACCGGGTCGATCCCTCCGGTGCGATCACCGCTGTCCTGACGGATTTCAATTGCCCGAACGGGCTTGCCTTTAGCCCGGACGAGAAGAAGCTCTATGTCGCCGATACCGGCCGCATGCATGGCAGCGACCCGCAGCACATTCGCGTCTTCAATGTCGGCGAAAACTGGCGGCTGTCCGGTGGCGACGTGTTTCATGCGATTTCACCGGGCTGTGCCGATGGCATGCGCCTCGACAGCGACGGCAACCTCTGGTCTTCGGCTGCCGACGGCGTGCATTGCATCGCGCCGGACGGTCATCTCATGGGCAAGATCCTGGTGCCCGAGACCGTCTCCAATCTCTGCTTCGGCGGACGCAGCAAGCACAAGCTCTTCATCACGGCGACGACCAGTGTCTATGCGGTCTCGCTCAACCGGAGCGGCGCACTCTGACAGCAGATCCAGGGTGGCAAAACCAAGAGTGAGGAGACTTGGCGATAACGGCAAAGTAAATGATATCAGCGCAAATCGACCTGCGGCACCGACCGCGCAGTCGCATGCGCAATCGACGGAAGATTGACCGACAAGGCAAGTTCCTGCCTGCGGGCGGCATCCTGCAGCAGACCGGCCATCCTTGAGACAGATATGTGATCTGCGCGCATGACCTGGCGGATCAGCGGATCTTTGAGAACTTCGGCGATCGTCAAGTCCCTATGGGTCATGGTTACCTCCTGTTCGTTGCAGCAGAAGATAACCAGCTTAATTAGCAGCGCGATGTCAAAAGACGGACAAAAACAAGGCATTTCGTTCGATTTTGTTACAGAATAATTGCAAAACGAAAGGTGGAGCATATTCCCAAATTACAACAGGACCCTAATTGTCGGCTGCAGAAAGGTTGATCGCTGGCGATCGGCCTGAATGGGAGGTCCGTTTGCTCCGCGAAGGCGCAACGTTTTTGCAATAATCAGACCATAATTTTGCAATTTTTGCGTTTATCATCGCGCGATGCCGGGGACTCTGCAGTTTAAACATCAACGATCGGCCGCGCCATGTATTCAGATCAGACCACGGAAGATGAGCGCCTCATCTACCACGCAGATCTTCTCAGTCAGCTCTCCAATCCCAAACGTCTCGAGGTTTGCATTCATCTGTCCCGCCACGAGGAAGATGTGAACAGCCTGGCCAAGAAGCTGGGAATATCGCAATCGGCACTGAGCCAGCATCTGACGCGACTGCATCATTCCGGTATCGTCAAAGTGCGCCGCCAGGCGCAATTCAGATATTATTCTTGCGATCACCCCGGCGTTCAGCAGATCCTGAAGACATTGTCGAAGCTGTTCGATGCCGAGCTTGAGCCAACGCCACCCGAGGACGGTGCTCGCGGCAAGAAGTCGTGATCGGCAGTCCTTGCGGAATGTGGTGAAATCCCAAGCGAATGCCTGATGTTGCCACTTGCAAACGTGATGGTTCACGTTCGCAAGTGATGGGCATTGCGGGACATTTGCGGAACAGGCGAAATCCTACGCTAAGGCTTAGCCCATTGATGTTTTCATTAGAGCAAGAAGACAAGCCAGCCAATCGGCTGAGGCCCGCCGGATGGCTTCCTTTCGTCATGATGGATTCTCAGCCCAGCGAACAGCTGATTTAGCTCTTGTTCCATCCCTTTTTCTTACCAATTCTCGGCCAGCACTCGGTCGACGATGTGTTTATCGCGATCCCATATCCGGGTGTCTGAATGAGGGAGCTAGTCATCCGTCAGCAGCATCAGATGAGGCCGGATGAAGTTGACCTCCCTCCGGACCTTACGGGCTGAGCAAATTTCGCTTATTTGCCTTTCAGCGCAAAGCTGTCTGCACTGCAGCCTTCAGTGGAGGACGACGTATATTTCTTCCAATCAACGCTGCTGAGCATCCCTATGCGGATTCCGCCGACGGCAGATAGATCCGCAATCGTCACCCATCGGACAGGCTGATCACAGAAGCCGTTCTTGCCTTTGTTATTCTTAAAAAAGGCATCCGCATTCATGACCTGATATACATCACCGCTAAATTCGGTATCTCCATTTTCCGGTTTACGGACACCGGCATACTGCAATTGCATCTTGCCTGTCAGTTTGGAGAAATTGGCTGAGCTTTTACTCAACTTCATATTCCCCAATGTGGCGTCGGTACCATTCGATATCGGTATATATGCCCGCACCTGGTCATTTGGCATATCGTTGGAGCCAGGGCTTGCAGCGAGACTGACACCCGTTGCCAAGCTTAGGGCCACTGCTACCGATATCCGAATCAAGTACTTTTTCTGCATGATCGCTATCCTCTTGTGATGCATTCCGTCATCCGATCAAAGATGAATCGAGATTAGATCAGTTGGGGCTTTCTGGATTGTCGACCTGACATCCGATGCCATGGCGGCCCTGGTAGTTGCCCTGGGCGTCGAAATTGGGGTTGCCTTCCTTATCGAATTGCAGTCTCGGGTCGATCGACTGGTCGCTGGATTTCCGGGATGCGTGTCCAACGGCTCTGACATAGCCCCGAAGCGTCCTAGCGAGCCGATAGAAATTCCCCTTCCGCTTATCCATGATGACATCAGGATAAGAGACTTTACAAGCAGTCACTTACATTCATAGTTAGTAATTAAATTTCTGGTGGCAACGCTATCGGGGCGATTCAGGACGGAGAGGGAAAGATGCGTGCTCTTGATGACGGGTCGATGAAGACGATCGGCAGGCTTGTGAGAAGCTTGACCGTCACATCGGGCCTGATTGCCGCGGTGGCGGTGTCCGGTTGTCAAAGCAGAAATGCAACGCCGCAAGAGCTACAGGGCTGGTATTCCATGATTTGTGACAAGCATGGTTTCAACATGGGATCGGATCGGATTGATTGCATGAACGGTCTGAAACAATCCAACGGCCGGCAACTGCCGAACGGCCCGACACCGTCCGGTGATTGGCCACCCTTCGCGCCCAGCCAAATGCCTGATCCCAGTTGAGCGGACGATAGTAGCAGCCGTATGGCGTCAATAACGAAGGATGAGCCGATCGCAGCGGCTCAAACGCCGCGCCTGTTGCCCCAAATCAGCACGTGCAATTGCGGCAACACCCTTGCCTCGAACCATTGGTCGCTGCTGACCTTGTCGACGAGCCAGCGCATGCGCTCGACGATGCCTTCGATATCGACGGTGGCATCGTCGGCTTCCGGCGGTGGCGGCGTGTGGTTGCCGGGTTGCAGATAAAGCGGCAGGTTGGGATAGCGCGACGCAGCCTTGCGCGCATAGGCGTAATCGACGTCGTCGAACACGACGATCTTCAGCGCGACCTGCGGCTTCTGGGCCGCCATGCGCAGACAGTCGTCGAACGCGCCCCAATCCGTCGCCATGCCGCTCGATGGCGGCTTCGGGCTCAGCACCAGCACGTCGAGCTCGGCAAACCAATCCTTCGCCAGGCTCCCTTGGGTTTCCAAGGCGGAACGATAGCCCTCGGCGTGGCCGCGCGCGATCAGCGGACCGAGAGGCTGGATTGCGGGATTGCCGCCCGAAAGCGATATCGTCAACGGCTTGCCGCCGGAAAGCCGCGTCACCTCCGACCAGATCTCATCGACCGACATCGGCTGCCACTGATCACGATAGTCGCTGTCGACTGCGTGCAGCGTATCGCACCAGGAGCAGCGGTAGTCGCAGCCGCCGGTGCGCACGAAGACCGTAGGAAGGCCGATCAGAATACCCTCGCCCTGGATCGTCGGCCCGAAGATCTCGCTGACGCGAATGCGCGCTTCGCTCATGGCCGATATTCCGCCCAGGTCTTCGGCGTCTCGCTGACGCGCACCGCCGATGTCTCCGGCAGGCGGGACTTACACCAGTCGTAGAAATGCTTGGCCAGGTATTCCGAGGTGACGCGATTATGGCCGAGCACATCGTTGAGGTGGCGATGGTCGAATTCGTCGTCGATATAGCGCTTCAGCGGCTGCAGCTCATGATAGTCACGCACGAAGCCGTTCCCATCGAGTTCTCTGGCCGAAAGCTCCACCACGACGATGTAATTGTGGCCATGCATGCGCGCGCACTGATGGTCGTCGGGAAGATGCGAGAGCTGATGCGAGGCGGAGAAATGAAACTCCTTGGTGATGCGGAACATCACTTCACCTCCGCCGCGACGAAACCCGACGTTGCCGACACCCAGAAATCCGGATCTTCATAATCCGTGGGATCCGCGATGCCGGCGATATGGAAGGCTTCGCGCCGCTCAACGCAGGTGCCGCAGCGGCCGCAGTGACGCTCACCGCCCTTGTAACAGGACCAGGTCTCGGCAAAAGGGGTTCGATGGCTCGCGCCATCCGTGACGATATCGGCTTTCGAGATGGTCACATAGGGCGCATAGAGGGAAACGCTGGCATAGCCATCAAGCGCGTGGTTCTGCATCTGCTGGAATGCATCGATGAAACCGGGCCGGCAATCCGGATAGATGAAATGGTCGCCGCCATGAACGGCAACGGCAACCGCATCCGCCTTCTGGGCGGCCGCCAGCCCGAAGGCGATCGCGAGCATGATCGCGTTGCGGTTCGGCACGACCGTCGCCTTCATGGTTTCTTCGGCATAATGCCCGTCCGGCACGTCGACATTATCGGTGAGCGCCGATCCGGTGAGATGCTTGCCGATGCCGGTGATGTCGATGATCTGATGAGGGACGCCGAGGCGCGTTGCGCAAGCGGCGGCGAAGTCCAGTTCCTTGCGATGCCGTTGGCCGTAGTCGAAGGAGACAAGGCCGATAAGCTGGTGTTCGGCTGCGACCTTATGGGCGAGCGAAACGGAGTCCAATCCGCCGGAGCAGATGACGATAGTCTTCATAACATAGGATCCCTTGTTTTGACCGGGTGGGCTGCGACCGGATTTCATGGCTCTTCGAAGCCACAGCGCGGTCTGTAGCAGCAGAACTCGGAGGAAACAAGGCATCCATAATATTTCACGACGACACGCCGGCGAATGCCGGCGCGCTGGTAGTGATTGCCAGGAAGTTAGCTGACGCCGGCAAATTGCCCGGAGAGTTTCAGTTCCGGATAATAGCCGGCGGGCTTGCCTCCGACCGTCTGGCCGCCGGTCAAACCGCCCTGGACCTCAGGGCCGAAGAACGAATAAGGAAAGGTCGGCTGCAAGGCGCTGACGTCGTCGAGACGGCGCCGCAGCTCGGACGGTATTACAAAGTCCAAGGCGCCGAGATTGTCGTTCAATTGCTCCAATTTGGTGGCGCCGACGATGATCGAGGCTATTCCGGGCTGCGTCATCGCCCAGTTGACCGCCACCTGCGCCATGCTGCGCCCGAGCTCTGTCGCCACCTTCTCCAGTTCGGCAACGATGGCCCAGTTGCGATCGGTAAACTTCTGGAAGCCGGGATTGGTGGTGCCGCGCACCGTCTCCAGCCGGCCGGCGGTTTCCCCCTCGCCGCTTGGGCGATATTTTCCGCTCAAGAGGCCGCTTGCCAGCGGGCTCCAGGCCATGATCCCGGCGCCATAGCGCGTGCCGAACGGCACGAACTCGTTCTCGATATTGCGTTCGACCAGCGAATATTCGAGCTGCAGCGCCGAGATCGGCTCATAGCCACGATGTTCGGCAACGGCCTGGGCACGGCTGGCGTACCAGGCGGGCACATCGGACAAGCCGACGTGGCGTACCTTGCCGGAGCGAACGAGGTCGTCGAAGGTGCGCATCACCTCCTCCGGCGGCGTCAGGCGATCCCAGCAATGCATCAGATAGAGGTCGATGTGATCCGTATTGAGCCGCTTCAACGAGCCTTCGACGGCCCGCAGAATGTTCTTACGGCCGTTGCCTGCCGCGTTCGGCGTGCGGGCGGTCAGGTTCATCGTGAACTTGGTTGTGATCACCGCATCATCGCGCAGCCCGCGTTCGGCGATGAATTCGCCCAGCCAGGTCTCCGACGTACCGCCCGTATAGGCGTCGGCCGTATCGAAGAAGTTGCCGCCGGCGTCGACATAGGCGTTGAAAATGGCGCGTGCCGCCGCCTTGTCCGATCCCCAGCCCCATTCCGTGCCGAAAGTCATGGTGCCGAGGGCAAGCCGTGTCACCTTCAGGCCACTGTTGCCAAGCGCGTAAAACTCCATGCTCATCGCTATGCTCCTCTTTGACATGCCGGGCCCGAATTCGACGATCGAGTGAGCCCGCAGCGATTTGATGCGGGTAGGTTCGCTGCTTTTTGGTCATTCGATAAGATCATTTAATTTGCATGCATTATGCGATATGATGCATGAATGGATCGCGATCTGCTGCCACATCTGCCTGTTATCGCCACGGTTGCGCGCCGCGGTGGATTCGCTGCCGCCGCGAGTGAGTTGGGGATGAGCGCATCGGCCGTCAGCCATGCGGTGCGGCTGGTGGAGGAAAGGCTCGGACAACCGCTGTTTGCACGCACGACGCGCAGCGTGGCGTTGACCGAGGCAGGCAGGAGCCTGATTGGCACCATCACCCCGGCGCTGCAGGATATCCATGAGCGCATCGAGCGCATAAAGGCCGTCAAGGGAAGGCCGAGCGGCCTCTTGCGCATCAATGCGTCTCGTGTCTGCCTGCCGCTTGCCGTCACCCGCGTGATAGCGGCCATGGCCGAACGTTATCCGGAAGTCGAAGTTGAGATCTTCTCCGATGAGCGATTGACCGATATCGTCGCCGAGGGTTTCGATGCCGGCATACGCATCGGCGAAATGATCGCGCAGGACATGGTGACCGTCCGCCTCACCCCGCCTTTCCGATCGATCATCGTCGCCTCCCCCGGTTACATCGCGCGTTTCGGCCGCCCGAATACGCTCGCCGATCTTTCCAGCCACAATTGCATCGGCTACCGCCTCATGCGCTCCGGCGGTCTCTACCAATGGGAATTCGTCGAGAATGGGCGGGATGTTGCGGTTACCGTAAGCGGCCAGGCGATCGTCACGGAATCGCATTCGGCAATCGAACTGGCCTTGGCCGGCGTGGGACTGGCCTATGTCTTCGAACCGCTGGTGCAGCCGGAAATCAGATCAGGCACGCTTATTCAGCTCTTGAGCGACTATGCTGTCACGGAGGCTGGCCTTTTCCTTTACTTCCCACGTCGCGCCGAACTGGCGCCAAAACTCCGGGCCTTTATCGACACGGTACGGCATATCGGCCGCGAGGCGCCCGCTGGCTAGGCGGGAGCGCTTTTCAGCGTCCGCACCTTTCGGGGATAGTCAGATTGCGCAGGTATTGTACCGAATGCGCACCAAACGGACGGCTCTGCCTCCATCGAGGTAAATTGACGTTGCCGTTTTTCATGGCGCCCGGCAGTCATAGACGGAAGGCTCCGCAAGATTCCGATTAAGAAGTTTCGCGGCCTCCGTCCATCGGCTCCCCCAGGTTTGATGGGCGGCTTCACGGTCAAGACATGAGGAAGCAGTGCAAGATAGCCCCCCCAAAAAACTCCCCAGTCCCATCGATGTAGAAGTTGGCAAGCGCATCCGCGCGCAACGTCGCTTGCTAGGCATGAGCCAATCGGCATTGGCCGAAAAGCTGGATTTGACGTTCCAGCAAGTGCAGAAATATGAGAAAGGGACCAACCGCGTCGGCGCAAGTCGTTTGCAACGCGTGGCGGAGAGCCTCAGCGTTCCGATCTCGCATTTCTTCGACAATACCGCATCGAGCGGCGATGCTTCGACGCATGAGGCGCATGCGCTCAAGAACGACCTCGTCAGCTTCCTTTCATCCGAAGAAGGCGTCGAACTCAATCGCGCCTTTGCAAAGATCAAGGATGCAAGGACACGTCAAAAAATCGTGGGCCTGATCAAATCGCTTACCGTGGCCTAGATCGTCCTTAACGTTGCTGGCGATCGCGATCGCCGCCGTCAGCTTGTAATGCGCGGTGTGCGAATGACTTTCAGGAACAAGGCGTTCATGGCGTCGGAAATGCCCTGCGTCGGACTGACCTCGAAGTAGAGGCCGGGCGAGGCGCAGCTCTGCAGATTGGTGCCGATCTGCGATTGGAAGGGCGCGATCCATTGATTGTACCAACCGTTGGTCGGTAACGGAAAGTAGGTCGTATAGAGAATGGCGATCTTAATGTTCTGATTCTTCAGCGGCTGACAGAAGGCGGTGGCGAGCGGCTCCTGGCAACGACCATTGGTCGTCGGCTTGGTGCAGGTTTTCGGCTTGTAGCTGTCGCCGACACCGTCAGTGACAAGGAAGAGGACCTTCTGACGATCGGAGCTTGTTTTTCCGCTGCCGCCTGTGCCGATGATCGGCGCGAGTTGCGTCAGCATCGTATCGAAACTCGTATCCTGGTCATTGTTGTAACTCTGTCCAGGAACAGCCATCAGGTCCACCCCACCGGTGGCTTTGCTAACTTGTGCCATATCGGATAAGAGCGGCGATACGTTGGTCAAGCCAATTTTGGTGGCGTCAGGACCGAACGTATAGACGGCCATTCTGTATTGATCGGGTGTCACCCGGTTCGTCTTAGCAGTTTCCGTAAGCGACTGTGTCGCCTGCCCGACGACAGCGATGCGGGTCTTAACGCCAAGGCTCTTTGCAAGATTGTAGTAATTGTTTTGCGTGGTGCTGTCATGGCACGCAAAAGCACATTTGTCTGACGTCTTTGCCACCATTGTCTGAATATCGGTCATGGTAGCACCGATCCCCATGGATGGCGTGTTGTCCAGCAACATATAGAAGTCCATGAAGGTCGCGGTCTGATACTGCGCGGATGCGGAACCACTCACGGGAATGGATGTCTTCCCGATAATCTGGCTGAGCGTGGTCGGCACATTGGCCGAGAAGCTGACCGTCGACGAGACGACGTTTCCCGTGCGCGTCACCGCGACATTGACATTGACCGGCGTGTTCGGAAGATCGCCGGACGCCTGACCTAGAAAGAGCTTGTTGGCATCATCCTGACCGATAGTGACGGTGCCATCCTGCGTCATGGCCATGGCGGCCGCGACGGCCGGGGATGAATCTGCGATTGCACCGACCGCGGCTGCATCCGCGGCGTTTTGCAACTCCGTCCTGACGAGCATGGCGTTGGTGACATCAAGCGCTAGACCGCCTGCCGCGATTAGCGGAACAGCGATCAGGGCAGTCGTCATGCCGAAATTGCCCGATCTTTCCGCGAGCAATTTTCGCAAAAGCTTAGGCATTGCACCGAACGACTGCGAGCGAATCCAGGATTTCTTCACCAAACAAGCTCTCTATTATACAAATTGCATTTTCAAAACCGTCGCCGACTTTAAGGTATTATCATTTTCAGATATACTAATTAATAGTATCGCATGGAAATATTGAAAATCCGATAAAAGAAGATCCTCTACTTTATATTGTTAGTTTCCACGGAAAATTTACCAAAAGCCAAATTATGCTTCCGAAAACAACCGGAAGAAGAACCAGAATAAAAACCTATTTCGTCGCAAAATGACGTGCGTTTGAATCGGATTTGATGATTCCCGTAAGAAAATAATATAGTCAACAACGACAAAGCGGTTCAAACCACGTGTGAATGGCCCGCCGGCTGTAATTTTTGCTCAAAATATCTTTACTCGATTTTTAGTGTTTACCCGCAAAAGCGGTGCCATTGATTCTAGATGGTAGCCCTGGTTGAGGGCACCCTTATTTTATTGACCAAAATTGGGATTTTCACGTGCGTGTTCTTTCCTGCATCTTCACGGAACATAATCCGTGGCTTGTTCTTCTTGCAGCATTTGTCTGCGTCAGTGGCGGATGGATCACGTTCGGCCTGCTGCAGCAAGCAGGAAAGACGCGCGAACTTCAGCGCGGCGGATGGATTTTCCTAACGGCCGTCGCGGCGGGATCTTCGATCTGGTGCACGCATTTCATCGCCATGCTGGCCTATGAGGTCGCGGCGCCGGTCACCTTCGATCCGATCCTCACCATGGCCTCCTTTCTGCTTGCCGTGATCGGCTGCGCCTTCGGTTTTGCAATCGCCCTGTCCGGTCTGCCGCGGGTGGCGCCGGAATTGGGAGGCGCCATTGTCGGCCTTGCGATTACAGCCATGCATTACACCGGCATGATGGCCTATCACGTCGATGGCATTGTTGAGTGGAACGAGGGCTATGTCGTCGGCTCCGTCGTGCTTTCGGTGATCTTCGCCACGCTGGCTCATCATCAAGCGATCCGCCGTCCCTGGCATTTTTCAGGACTTGCGGCACTCGCCCTCTTCGTCGTTGCCGTCGTGTCGCTCCATTTTACCGCGATGACAGCCGTATCGGTCACGCCATTGGCAACCGGCGCCGGACTTGCCGATTCCTATGCGCTGCAGGCCATGGCCGTGGCGGTCGCCGGCGGCGGGCTCATCATCATCGGCACGGGCGTTGCAAGCTACATGATCGATGAACGCGCCTCGCGCGAATCCATCCAGAAACTCCAGCATATGGCACTGAACGATCTGCTGACGGGCCTGCCCAATCGCGGCAGCTTCGCCGATTATCTTCAGGCCGAAATACAGCATGCCGAGGAAGACGGCGCAAAGCTTGCGGTGATCGGCATCGATCTCGACCGCTTCAAGGAGATCAACGACTTGCGTGGCCACAAGGCCGGCGACCAGGCCCTTAAGGCAATCGGCCGGCGGCTTGCGCGTCTCGTCAAGGATGGAGAGTTTGTCGCGCGTGTCGGCGGCGACGAGTTCGCCGCGGCCAAACGGTTCCAGAACCAAAGCGAACTTCTGGATTTCGTAGCTCGCCTGGAAAAGACCCTGTTCGAACCCATCCGCATCGATGATTTCGAGACGGCGACCGGCGCGAGCATCGGCGTCGCCATCTATCCGGATGACGGTACCGATCAGGAGCGCCTGGTCAGCAATGCCGATCTCGCCATGTATCGCGCCAAGGCCGATGTCGGCCGCGCGGTCTGTTTCTACGAGTCCAAAATGGATGAGGCGGCGCGCGCCCGGCACACGCTGGCGCAGGATCTGCGCCGCGCCGTCGAGCTGGATCAACTCGAACTGCATTATCAGGTACAGACCTCGGTCAGCACCGGAGAGATCTGCGGCTACGAGGTTCTGGTCCGCTGGAACCACCCCGAACGCGGCGCCGTGCCACCTTCGGAATTCATTCCCATCGCGGAAGAGAGCGGCACGATCCTCGTCATCGGCGAATGGGTGCTGCGAACCGCCTGCCAGGAGGCCGCATCATGGGAGAAGCCCTACAAGATCGCCGTCAATCTCTCGCCGGTACAATTTGCCCATGCCGATCTCGCCCGGCTGGTTCATTCGATCCTTCTTGAAACCGGCCTGCCCCCGAAACGGCTGGAACTGGAAATCACCGAGTCCACCATCATTGCCGACAAGAGCCGCACGCTGCATGTGCTTCGGCAGATCCGGGCGCTCGGGGTGACCATCGCCATCGATGATTTCGGAACTGGCTATTCGTCGCTCGACACGCTGCGCTCATTCCCGTTCGACAAGATCAAGCTCGACCGGTCCTTCATGAACGAGGTGGACCGGAGCATCCAGGCAAAGGCGATCGTGCGCGCCGTGTTGACACTCGGCAAGAGCCTCGAGATTCCGGTTCTGGCGGAGGGCGTGGAAACCGATCATCAGCTGGAAATCCTGCGCATCGAAGGCTGCGACGAAGCACAGGGCTTCTTCCTTGGCCGCCCGAAGCCCGTCGCACAGATCTTTCAAATGACGGCCACCGACGAGGACGAAGCATCACCGTTCTCCGGCCGCATCCCGCCGCAACGCATGCGCCGTCGCTAGAGCGTCCGAGACCGCCGGCACGCTGACAGGTCCCCCGAGGGTGCATGTCGTTGAGCCCCGGCGCCTATTTGCCGATCCGCTTGCCGCTACCCACAACGTCAAATCGAACGGTCGCCGGTTTCGCCGATCCATTCATCCACAAGCTCGATCGTCACCGTAGAGCGGATGTCAGCAGCATTGGCGGCGGCAACGAGCTCGTAGCGGCCGGCTGTTGCGCGGAACGTCCTCGTCCTCTCGTCAAAATAGCTGAGATCACGCGGCCGCACGACCAGTGACGCCGTGCCCGTTTCGCCGGGCGCCAGCCGCAGCTTGGCAAAAGCGCGCAGTTCCTTTTCCGGACGCTCGATCTTAGAATCGATTGCCCGCACATAAAGCTGCACGAGCTCAGAACCCGTTCTCTCGCCGATATTGGTGACATCGATCGTAACGGTAACGCCTGCTGCGCCCATCCGCGTCGTCGACGCCTTTATCTGGCCCCAGGAAAAGCGCGTGTAGCCAAGACCGAAGCCGAACGGAAACAAAGGTTCGATACCGCTGTTATCATGATGACGGTAGCCGACGAAGACGCGTTCGGCGTACCGCACATGCCCATCCTTGCCGGGATAAACCTGAGGATCCCCAACCATGGCGCAATTGTCCGAGAGGCGCTTCGGAAAGGTCTGCGGCAAGCGGCCGCCGGGTTCGACATCGCCGAACAGCACATCGGCGACGGCATGCCCCAACTCCTGGCCGGGATACCACATCTGCAACACAGCTCCGACCTTGCCGATCCAAGGCATTTCGATGGGACCACCTGTCTGCAGCACGACGACGACATTGGCGTTGACGGCTGCCACGCGCTCGATCAATTCCTCCTGTCGGCCGGGCAGACGCATGTCGGGCAGATCGAGCCCTTCGGTATCCCATTCGCCGTCACGACCGACAAAGAGCAGGACGACGTCGGCATCCTCGGCCTTTGCGACGGCATCCAGCATGTCGGCCTCAGCGAGTGGCTTTTCGACGCCGAAACGGACCGCCGTCAGGTTGATCCCCTCCTCGCTCGTCGCCAGCGAGCAATATTCGACGACTATCTGATATCGCTGGCCGGCCTCAAGATGAATAGCCTGCCGCTGCTCGACATTGGCCGTACCGAAATAATTGTCGCCGCGCGACCAGCCGTCATGACCATTCACGACGAGCTTGCCATCGACATAGAGCCTGGCGAGACCCGCATTGGTCATGCCGAAAACATGCTCGCCACTTTCCGCCGGAATGTAGGAAGCCGTCATACGGGCGGAGAAATCGCTTGGATCAAGTTCGGACGACGGCAGTTCGAACCAGAAGAACTCGCCCTTGTTTGCCGTTTCGATGGCCATTGCCGGGCCGGCAGGATCGCGGCCCTTGAAGTACTCCACCCGCATCTCACCGGAAAAGACGTTGATCAGCCGATTGTTGCGGCAGGCGGCTGCATAATGAATGCTGTTGGCATTCGCCAGCGCCTCACGGATGCCTTCAAGCGGGCTGATTTTATAATGCGCGGCAATCTGGGCGCTGCCGCCACCCATGACACGGGCTTCGGCTGCATTCGGTCCGATAACTGCCACATGCCCGAGCCCTGCTTTCTGCAGGGGCAGAATACGGTCATTCTTCAAAAGGACTGCGCCTTCTGCGCCGAGCTGACGGATCAGAGCCCTATCTTCCGGCAGATCCAGCGCCTGTTCGCTCAAATCGGGTGCTTTCTCGAAAGCACCCACGCGCTCGAGCAGCGTCAGAATGCGGCGCGCGGCTTGGCGCACTGTCGCCGCCTCGACCTCACCGTTGCGCACAGCCGCCACCAGCTTGTCGCCACGATCGCGCGTCGGGCCGGGCATTTCCAGATCAAGTCCGGCATTGACCGTCGGCGCCGTCGAATGTGAGCCGAACCAGTCGGACATGACGATACCGTTGAAACCCCATTCCTCGCGCAAAATCTTGGTCAATAGCCAGGAATGCTCACTGGTGTAGGTGCCGTTCAGCCTGTTATAGGAGGACATGACCGCCATCACCCCCGCCTTCTTTACCGCCTGTTCGAACGGCGGCAGATAGATTTCGCGAAGCGCCCGCTCACCGATATCCGAGGACATCGTCTGACGCTCGATTTCGGATTCATTGCCTGCAAAATGCTTGATGGTGGCGGCAACACCTTGGCTTTGCACGCCCTGGATGTAGGCGACAGCGAGTTCGGCCGTCAGCACTGGATCTTCCGAATAGCATTCGAAATTGCGGCCATTCAGTCCGGACCGGTGAATATTGACCGTCGGCGCCAGGAGCACCGATGCCCCCTTGCTCTTGGCCTGGCCGGCAAGTGCTGCGCCCATGCGCTGAACGAGCGCCGGATTCCATGTGGCCCCAAGCGCGATGGCGACGGGAAAGCAGGCAGCATTAACGCCGGCAACCAGCGAGCCTGCACCGCGGGCACCATTCGGACCATCCGTGACCTTGATCTTCGGAACGCCAAGACGCTCGACCGGCACCGTGGTCCAGAAATCGGCGCCCGACAGCAGCGAAACCTGCTCTTCAAGCGTCATCCGGTCGAGAATATCGTCAATCATAAAGCCTCCCGAACAATGTGCTCGCCATTCCCCCACCGCGATTTGGCGGAGATTCGTGTTTAGGACAAACAAATCATAAACGCGCCCGATGATCTTCTGCTAGTCTGGACGGCGAAAAGAACCAGTTCGCTAAAATGCGAATAGTCTTCTTTCGAATAAATTTGACCGCGTCGGATTTCATGAGTCCAGTTCATGGAGCCGAGTATGCGTTCGTTGCTAGTCGCTGCAAGCTTTCTCTTCGTGGCCGGTCTGTTGTTTTCGACGACCACAATCGCAAAATCCGTGGCGACCACAAAGCCGTGCATCCGCTCGCTGGGCTTGGCCGCCACTATGTGAATGGCCGACGGCGGCACGTCGATCCGTCGCGGGACTGCCGCCTTAGCAAGTTCAGGCACATCGGCCATCGTCGGTACTGCCTCGCCTAGCCCGGCCGCAAGCTGTCTTACGGAGCGTTTATTGTAGTTCCGCTGGGTGGCAGAAGAAGCCGCTCTTGCCTTCACATGTCGATCGCGTATGAAGATTGTCCCCGTGCCGGGGAACATTTTGAAAGTCATCCTGCGAATGCGAACACGCCTGTCGACAATCCCGGCACTCGGTTCCTTGTTATCCTTGCCCTGACGAATGCCAGCTTCGCCTATGAACTCGTGCGCGTCCCTCCCGGCAATCGCAACAACATTCAGCCCCCATACCCAACACCTCGGTGCTGCGGGCCAAGGCGTTCAACACGACGTATGAGGAAAAATACCAGAAGATCCTCGGCGTGCTTCGCGAGGACAAGGACCTGATGGCGTCGATCAGGAAGGCCGCGACGGCCTATCAAATCGACCCCATCCACATTGTCGGAGCGCTTGTCGGCGAACATACCTACAACATCACCATCGTGAACAGGGTCAAGTCCTATTACGTCAAGGCGCTTGCCTATTCGCAATCCGACTTCAAGTTCGCCTACAAGGACGTGACCGTCCAAGCCTTCCTGAAGAAGCCGGAATTCGCCCATTGCGAAGCATTCCCAGGCAGCGCCGAACTCTGGGAATGCCGTGACGAAACCTGGGACGGGAGTTTTCGCGGCAAGGTCATCGATGGCGTCACCTATGAAAACATGACGTTCCAGCGCGCCTTCTTCCAGCCGTTCTTCGCCGGCCAGACCTTCGGTCTTGGCCAGATCAGCCCGTTAACCGCGCTCGAGGTCACCGATCTGGTGCATGCCACCAGCGGTCTCCCGAAACTGTCTATCGACGATCCGCAGGCAATCTACTATGACATCATGGATCCCGATCGCAGCGTGATCTATATTGCCGCGATCGTCAGGGATGCGATCGACGCCTATCGCACCCAAGGCTTCGACATTACCGACAATCCCGGTCTGACGGCAACGCTCTATAATGTCGGGCAGCCGCGGCGCCGCGCACTTGTCTTGCGGCAGGCCGCTGACGCTTCAGGCGGCAAGAAGCTGCCGGAAGAGAATTACTATGGCTGGTTGGTGAACGACCGGCTGCCGGAGCTGCAGGGGTTGCTGAGAGAGCAGTAATCGAAAAGAGGTCTGCGAAGCTCTCAAAGCCGATCGCATCGGATAGATCACACGAGCAAGGTAATGCGGCCGTTGGCGATCTTGTTTTCGACCCAGAGCCGCTCGTTCTGCCAATCGTGTCGCTTCCATCCTTCCCAGCTGAAGCCGCATAGTTTGACGTCCCACTCGGATACCGGAAAGTTCGCGAGCGTATAGCCGATGCCGAGGAAGCCGGTGCTCGGAAAGACCTCCCGCATCCGATGCCCGGCAATGCTAAGCTCGCTGCAGCCGGCGATATAGGTCTGCGGCGGCATGATACGGATCTCCTTGCCGGCCCTGCCCATCCGTTCGATCGCCTGCATCGTCCAGTCGGCCCTCCGGCCCCGCAGGCGCTGAAAGATGTTGGGGCGCGGATGATATTTGCGGATGATGTTCGGATGATAGGCGAGCATCAGTACCTTCGCTGTCTTCAGTGCCGCATTGTCCAGGAAGCCGGTATCGATCAGCCGCCGATACAAAACCTTGCTCGACGCGGCCAACATGATCATGTCGGTGCGCTCGCCGCTCATGCCCCCGGCGAGGTTCGGTTCATTGAAGCGCATGACGAATTGCGCGTCGTCCACGATCCCTGAGAGATCGCGCTCGAGCTTGCCATTGCCAATGATGATCGCAGTCTTGCGCGCCAATGCGGTCGTCCGGAAAAAGGAGGCCGTGCTTTAGCAATGGCGACTGACAAAGCGCTGAAGCATTGATGATGCGGAACTGAAATCCCCTGCTCCACGACGACGTTACAGTTCATCGGACATCACAGGAAATAGCGGAACTTCAACGGCAGCAGCGCCGCACCGATCGCGCTGGCATCGCCTTTTGTCTCGCTGAGGACTAGCCGCGGCCCGAGCGGTGCGGTACCGTAACGATGCGGGCGCTGCGAGGGCGCATTCACGCGATCGATCATCATCTGCCCGAGCATTGGCGGCAGCTGGCCGCCGAAGACGATCGCCTGCGGATCGATCACGCCGGTCAGCGTGGCGATCAACCGGTCAAGCATCGGCATGGTTTCGGAGAGCCAGTTCTCGACGCCCGGCCAGGAGGAATTGAAATCTTGCTTCAGCTCCTCGATAGAGCTTATCTCGATACCGTTCTCGCGCAATATGCGGATAAGATATTGCAGGGCCGGTCGTCGTGGCGATTCGTCCGGATTATAGATGACGCTGAATTCTCCCGCATTGCCGTGGAAACCGAGATAAGGCTTGCCCTCCAGGACAAGACCGCCGCCAAATCCGTAGTTGAAGGACAGATATGCGAAGGTCTGGCACCAGCGCCCGACGCCACGCAGGCTTTCGCCGATGGCGCCGGTGGTCGCATTGTTTTCCAGCCACACCGGCAATCCGAACGCATCCTCGAGCTCCGGCTGCAGATCGATCAGGGACCAGTCCCGCAAGGGCTCGGGCGCATTGAAATGCCGATTATCACCGACGAAAAACCCGGACATGGCAAAGCCCAGTCCGACAAGGCTATCCCGCGATAGCGCTTGTTCCTTCAAAAGAAAATCCAGTCTTCGCGCGAGGACAGCCAGCATTGCCTTGCGGTCACCCGGCACTCCCCTCAGTGTCTCCTGACCGGTGATATCGCAACGGAAATCGGCAATCGACAGGGTTATAGCATCGGTATTGACCGAAATGCCGACCGAGTAAGCGGCTTGCCTTGCCAGTTCGATTGTCGGGCTCGGCTGGCCGCGCGTGCCCTTGAGGGGCGCACCGGCGCGGAGCAGACCCCGCGCCATCAAGCCTTCGACTAGGCGGTGCACCGATTGCTGTGTCAGGTTGGTATGGGTGGTTATGGTCGAACGGGGGATCGGCTCATGTCGACGCACGATATCAAGGATGAGACGTTCGTTTGCGCTTGCCAGCGGGGATTTCTCAAATGCTGCCATGACTGCGTTCCGCCCCTTTGCCTCCGCCTTCACCTCTTATATTCGCGCCCGAAATCCAGCCCATGCGACATATTCAAGGCGGCCTGTCACAAATATTACACTTTATGTGTATTAATAGCCATCAGCGACGGATGCCGATGGTATTGCGTCGGCGCGCAGCCAATGGCGTCTGCATTCTGCGACGGACATCGAGCGGCGCATCCCGTCAGAACGATCACGAAAGCCATTCCCATGCATAGCCAGACCGCCGTTTCGCCTCGCCTTGCCGATATCTACGATCTCCTGTCCCGCGCCAATCCGGACATTTTGACGATCGCCCATCGCGGCCTATGGTCGGCAGCCCCGGAAAATTCGCTGGCATCAATCCGCGCGGCTGCCGAACTCGGCGTCGAATTCGTCGAGATCGACACGCAGGCAACGGCCGACGGGCATCTCGTCGTCATTCACGACAAGACGCTGGACCGCACCACCTCAGGCAAGGGCATCGTTGGCGCCAGCAGTTTCGCAACGGTCCGCGACACGCGGCTGCGCGCCGGCGCCGGTGGAGAAACCGCTCTCCTGACCGATGAGCGTGTGCCGACGCTCGAAGAAGCGCTTGAAGAGGCGCGCGGGCGCGTCTTCGTCAATATCGACACAAAGTTTCCGCATGAATTGCCGCTGGTCATTGCCGCCGTTCGACGCCTTGGCGCCGAAGACCACGTCATCATCAAATCCGATATCGACCCGGAAAGCCCCAGGTTCTCGGTCCTCGATGCCGACTGGTTCGGCTCTATCCCGCATATGCCGATGTTTCCCGCAAGACCAGGCAAGTTCGCCGACGACCTGCGGCTGATCGAGCCGCTGCGCGCGGCGATAATCGAAGTCAAGTTTACCGACGTCGCCGATCTTGCCGCCGGCCGCGAAGAGCTGGAACGCCAGAATATCAGGCTTTGGATCAACACGCTCGACGTCTCCCACAATCTTAATTTCAACGACAGCCATGCGCTCAAGGATCCGGAAAGCGTTTGGGGAACCCTTGTTACGGCCGGCGTCGGTGCGATCCAGACCGACACGAATGTCGAATTCAAACGCTGGCTGGCAGGCCGTTAAGCCGGGGCAGATAGAAGCACGCTAGCTGCAACCGGTGTCGACCAAGCCGAGCCCCACTTGCGCGAGATAGGTCTCCAGGATCGCCACATCGCCGCTCGTCACGATGGCACCGATGTAGCCGTCGGGACGTACCAGTATCCAATCGCCGACGGTAAGGGCGTAGGCGTCACGGAAGTGACCTGCGTCATCGTGCATATCGCCCTTCGGACCGAACATATGAATATGCATGTCCCGACGCGGACGCACGGACCCTCGCTCGACCTCATAGCCAAGCAGCGTCCAGTGCGTCCCTCGGAACAAATCGAACAGCCGTGTGGCTTGGCCGGCTGCACCGCGAAGCGGGGCGTCCGGCGCACGATCGCCGGCAAGGAGACCGCCGTCCCGCCTCGGCTGCTCAAGCGCCAGCGAGGATTCGGGATAACCGATATCGAGTTGATGGACCTCGCGCCCGCGACGCATGTCGCCACGCTTTAGGGCATCGAGAAGTTTTGTTGCCAGGCCGAGCATTGCTGCTGCGACTGGCCTGCGTTCCTCTTCATAGGTGTCAAGCAACATCTCGGGCGCGCCATTGGCGACTGCAGCCAGCTTCCAGCCTAGATTATAGGCATCCTGCACGCTGGTATTGAGGCCTTGACCGCCGGTCGGCGGATGAATGTGAGCGGCATCGCCGGCGAGGAATACGCGGCCGAGGCGGTAGCGATCGGCCAATCGCGCATTCATGCCGTATGCCGATGCCCAGGATACGGATTGGATATGAATATCGTCGCGATTGGTGCGCTCCGCCACGATGGCCGCCAGCCCTTCGGCGGAAAGATCGATATCGCCTTCGAGAGGGATCGGCCCCTGAATCTGGAACATTTCGGTCCCTGCAAGCGGGCAGAACGATATCTGCCGAGCCATGTTTCCCTCGTTGAAGCGATGCCAGGCATCGCGTGTGAGGCCCGTCAGCATGACATCAGCGACGACAGCGCGGACGCCCAGGGTCTTGCCCGGGAAATCGATGCCAAGCACATGGCGCACGAAGCTGCGGCCACCATCGGCGCCGACGAGCCAGCGCACGCGCAAGGTCTCGTCGGCGGCGCTGCCCGCAAGACGTGCCGTCACACCGTCCGCGTCCTGCTCGAAGCCGACCAGTTCCCGGCCGAATTCGGGCCGATGCCCCAATTCCTCCAGGCGTCCGCGCATCAGGCCTTCGGTCAGAAATTGCGGTACCATCAGCGGGAGATGGTAAGGCTCGGCCGCGGTCGGAGGCTCATGCGCCGGCACATCGGCATCGACATGACTGCCGTCATCGCGATGTCGCCGTTCGGGCGGATACAGCCCGCCGGTCGCGACGAGCCGGTCGAGGATACCGAGATCTTCGAATATTTCCTGTGTTCGCGGTTGAATGCCCTTGCCGCGTGAGCCGCGGAACGGACCATCCATCTTCTCGATCAGGCGGAAGGAAATGCCTCTTCGCGCCAGGTCGATCGCCAGCGCCAGACCGGCTGCGCCCGCGCCGCAAATCAGCACATCGGCTGCAAATTTCTCTGTCATTTCATTCTCCATATGTGCAATATGCACATATTACGAGAGGCATGGCTAGGTGTCAATGAAAAAGGTGCAAAATACACATATCAGTACTCAACTGCGTGAGCTGCATGGCGCTTTGCTCGAAATCGTCGGCGTCATGAACCGACCTCAGCGCGACGAAGCGATGGTTCGGGAGGCGGGCATCTCGCTCGACCGAGCGCTATTCCCGCTGCTTGTTCTGGTGGAGAGGCTCGGGCCTATCGGCGTTGTCGAACTGGCCGACCGCGTCGGGCGTGACTACACCACCGTCAGCCGGCAGGTTGCCAAGCTGGAGGGCCTCGGATTGGTAAATCGCCAGGAAAGCGCACACGACCGCCGCATCCGCGAGGCTGTCATTACCGGGCAGGGAAAGGCAATGACTGATCGTGTCGACGCGGCGCGTGAGAGAATCGGCCTATCTATTTTCGCCAATTGGGACGAACGGGATATCGAAGATCTGGTGCGGCTTATGCGCAAATTCGCGGACGATATCAAAAGCGATGCGCCGGGCACTCCAGGTGACGCAAACTGAAGCGCTGAGGAACGCTGTAAATACGGACAAACCCGGCCGATCGAAAGGACTAGCCGGGCTTGTCTTGCGTCTGGGGAGACAGGTTTAACGCGCGTTGTACTTCGCATCGACCTCGTTCATGGCCTTGACGTTGCCGGCCGAGCGGCCGTTCTCGTCGAAGGTCTGCGCCAGGAAGGCGTCGGCGATGGCCTTGGCAAGTTCGGTGCCGATGACGCGAGCGCCCATGGTGATGATCTGCGCGTTGTTCGACAGCGCGGCGCGCTCCGCCGAATAGGTGTCATGGGTCAGGGCCGCGCGGATGCCCGGCACCTTGTTGGCCGAGATGCAGACGCCGATGCCGGTGCCGCAGACGAGGATCGCCTTGTCGTAGGTGCCGTCGATGACGCCGGAGGCGACGCGGTCGGCGAGATTGGCGTAGAACGGATCAGCACCTTCCTCGGTGCGCGACACTTCGCTCACCTCGAAACAGTCTTTCAGGTGCTCGGCAAGTACCTTGGCCAGGCCTTCGCCGGCACTGTCTCCAGCAATAGCAAGCTTCATGATATGTCTCCTCAGAGTTTTGCGGCGCACTTGGTAAGGATGTCGAGATAGCCTTCGACGTTCCAGGCGGAGCGGCCGATAAAGAGCCCGTCTACGTTCGGGCAGGATATGAGTTCTTCGCAGTTTTGCGGATTGACCGATCCGCCGTAGAGGCATGGAATTTTTCGACCGAGCACCTTTTGCGCGACCGCAATGATCTCGGCCTGGCGCGCATCGGCATAGGAAGGCTCGGCCGGAATCCCCTTTTCACCGATCGCCCAGACCGGCTCATAGGCCAGCAGGATCTCAGCGTGCTTCTGGCCTACGGACAGTTTCGACAGCGCGCCGACGACCTGCTCGCTCAGGATCTCGGTCGCGCGGCCGCTTTCACGATCTTGCAGCGTTTCGCCGATGCAGATGAGCGGAATCAGGCCGTGACGGACTGCCGCCTCGGTCTTCAACCCCACGGTTTCGTTGGTCTCGCCGAAATGCTCGCGGCGCTCGGAATGGCCGAGTTCGACGATGTCGAGATTGCAATCCTTCAGCATCAGCGGCGAAATCTCGCCTGTCCAGGCGCCTTGGTCGGCCCAATGCATGTTCTGGGCCCCGATCTTGACGGAGCTTTCCGACAGGATCGACTTGACCTCGCGCACCGCGGTAAACGGCGGGATGATGAAGCGCTGGATGCGGGCATCGCGCAGGGCATCGGCAGCACGCAAAGCCTCGGCAAAGGCGCGTGCTTCCGCCAGCGTCTTGTTCATTTTCCAGCTCGTGCCGATCCAACAGCGAGGCTTGTCTGTCATGTCATATCCTGGTTCGAGGCAATGGTGAGGGTGACACCGTCCCGGCGAAATTGCTCGAGAATGGCGTCGTCGGGCGCGTGATCGGTAATCACGGCATCGAAATCGGTCAGGTCGGCCATGACATGCAGGGCCGTGTGCCCCATGCGACTGTGGTTGACGAGCAGGCAGCTCTTAGTTGCCGATGCGATCATCGCCCGCTTCGTGCGCACGACGTTATCGTCCATGTGATAGGCGAGCCTGCCGGAAACGGCCGGTGTCGACAGGAAGGCGATATCGGCCCTCAGCCGCGACAGCGCCTCCTCGGTCACGACACCGAGAAAGGCGTTGAATTTGGCCGAATAGACGCCCCCGAGCGCGATCAGCGTGATGCCACTTTCGTTCTTCATGCGGTCGATGATTGCGGCATTGTTGGTGATGAGCGTCAGCGGCCGCTTCTGCAGCAGCATTTCGCCGAGAACGGCGGCCATCGAGCCGTCATTGATCATAACCGTCATGCCGGGCTCGACCAGATCGAGCGCAGAGCGAGCCATGGCGAGTTTTTCATCATGGCCCTGACGCTCGCGGAAACGGAAATCGCTTTCGAACTGTGTCCCGGCATCGATGGTCGCGCCTCCGCGAACCTTGCGCAACACGCCGGCCTGCTCGAGATCGTCGAGATCGCGATGGATCGTCATCTTGGACACGGTGAAGCGGTCGGCCAGATCGTCGAGATCGACGGTCTTATGCTCCACAAGCAGATTGATGATCGATTGCTGACGCTCTTCCCGCTTCACCTTGCTCTCCGGCTACAAGCCTTACATGGAACTAGAGGAATATAACATCAAAATATCACAATTCAACATTTTCATTGTTACATTGAGATGATTTTGCGTTTCCCACGGATGGCAACAGGCTTAGGCTGTCAACAGCGCTTTCGCCGTTTTCTCATCCGTAATCAGACCATAAAGACAGCGGCTCCTAAGCACGGCGCGAATGGCTTCGACCTTGGGCAACCCGCCGGAAAGCGCCACCAGACGTTCGCTCTCGGTGCGCGGCAGGGAGGCGGAAAGCGTGCGAGCCGTCAGCGTCGTCTCCAGAATGTTGCCATCGGCATCGAAGAAATGGCCAAGGATTTCGCCGACGCCGCCGGCTGCGGTGATCTCCTTGATCTCCTTCGGCTCGACCATGCCCGAGAGAACGAGCTGCGCATCGGTATCGACCGTACCGAGACCGACGAGCTTGAGATCGGCGCCGTTTGCGAGGTCGAAGACTTCCTTGACGCCGCGCTGGGCAAGCAGCACATCGCGGTCTTCCCGCGTGTTCGCGAAGAAAGGCACCGGCATCACATGCGACTGCATGCCGGTCTTCTCTGCGATGCGATGCATCACGTCATAGGGATTGGCCGCATAGTTTCGTGTCAGACCACCGAGCAGCGAGACGAAGCGCAGATCCTTGGCGCTGACGCGCGCCATGTGATGCACCGCCGAAGAGAGCGTACGCCCATGGCCAAGGCCGATGACCTTGTTGTTGCCGCTCTCGATCTCGCGCCGCAGAAAGCCGGCGCCCGCCTGCCCGAGCGCGCGAAACTCGAAACCCTCTTCGCCAAGATCGGGCGCAACCTCGCAATATTGCAGGCCGAAGCGCGCCGAAAGCTGCGTCTCGAGCTCGACGCATTCGACGATATCGCCATCAATCGTCACCTTGACGACGCCTTCGGCGACCGCACGCGCGATCAGACGGTGCGCCTTCACCGAAGGAACACCGAGACGCTTCGCCACTTCGGACTGCGTCAGTCCGCCGGCATAGTGCAACCAGGCCGCCCGCACGGCGAGCGAATCGTCCGCATCCGTCATCGACCGTCCCCTTTCATTTCGTTACGCATGGCCCTCGCCTGCTTTTATCTGACCATGACGCCCGACTCGTCCCACTGTCGCAAGGGTGAGGCTCACATGGAATCGAGACTCGGCCACTCCAGCGGCTAGATATGCAAGTCGCCAGCACCCGTGTCGATATGAGGCGCCCAAAAGGCGACGCTTTCGGCAATCTGCGAGATGACCTGGCGATCGTTGGGTTCGCGCTCCTTGAAGGAGAGTTCCAGGCAGATTTCGTTGTCCTTGGCGCCGCCTTCGGCAAACGCCTTCAAGAGCGGTTCCGGCTGGATGCGGCCCTTGGCATTGAATTCGGCCGTGAAGGGGCGATGCCCACCCTTATCCATCAGGCTCTGCTTGATATGGATGATCGGAGACACCTTCGGCACGGCACGCGCCCAGGCATAGGGATCGTAGTCATCGGGATTGGCCGAAGTGACATCGCCGTGATCGATATCGGCCATCATCCACATCGGAATGGCGAAGGGCGCCTTGGTCAATCTTTCCTGCAGGGACAGGCATGCCTCGATCGTCTCGCCGAATTCGCGGCCGATACTCATCGGCTCCCAGAATAGATAGGAAAGACCGGCGGCACGCGCATGCTCGGCCACCTCGCCCCAGCAGTCGATCGCGATCTGGATCAGTTCCTCGCGCCGGGCCGGATCGTCATAATCCTTGTAGGTGAAGATCGCAAACTGCGTGCCGAGCGACTGGCCGCCAAGATCGGCGGTGATATCGGCAAAGGTCTTGAACCAGTCGATATAATAGCGGCGGACGTCCTTGTCGGGATGGCCGAAATGATTGAGACGGCCGTAGGGACCGGTCATGCCCGACGTTACGCGAACGCCGGTGCGCCTCAGTGCCGCCTGCATCTCCTGCGTCAGCCGGCGAATGACCGGCGCCTGCCAGCTCGGATTGATGAACTCGTGGGTGAGCTGCAGATCGCGGATACGCAGATCACGCGCCACCGTTTCAATCAGATCGGCCGGCTCGGCAAAGCGGTTTACCAACGGGTTGGTGTTGAGTGAAAGCGTCAAGGGCATGCGTATTCTCCCGGCAAGATCTGTTCTTCAGGCGGCGAGCGCCAGCTCGGCGTCGAACCAGGCAGAGAAAGCCGCCTTCTCCTCGGCCGTCATGTGCAGACCCTCCTTGGTGCGACGCATCAACACGTCTTCGGCCGCCTGGGCCCATTCGGAAGCGACGAGATAGCGGACTTCGGCCTCATAGAGATTGCCGCCGAAATGGCGGCCAAGCTCGGCCGGCGACGAGGCTTGGCCGACGATCTGCCCGGTGCGGGCGCCATAGAGATGGCCATAGTGATTGACGAGCGCACGCGGCATCCAGGGATAGGCCGCGCGCAGTGTGTCGGCGAAGGCGACATAATCGGCATTCGGAATCTCGCCGCCCGGAAGCGTGGCGCCCCGCGTCCAGTCGCCGCCCATCTTGGGGAAGAATTTGGCAAGCCGCTGCATCGCGTGTTCCGAGAGCTTGCGGAATGTCGTGATCTTGCCGCCGAATACGCTCAACAGCGGCGCACCACCGGCCTCGTCGAGATCGAAGACATAGTCACGCGTCACGGCCGACGGATTACCCTTGCCGTCATCGAACAGCGGTCGGACTCCGGAGAAGCTTTCCAGCACGTCGGACCGGCGCAGCTTCTCCTTGAAGTAGCGATTGACCGCCGAGATCAGGTAATCGATTTCCTTCTCGTCGGCCTTCACCTCTTCCGGCTTACCTTCATAGGGAATGTCGGTCGTGCCGATCAGCGCCTTGTCGCCTTCATAAGGGTTGATGAAGATGACGCGCTTGTCGTGGTTCTGAACGAGATAGGCCTGCTGACCGGCCCAGAATTTCGGAACGATGATGTGGCTGCCCTTGACGAGCCGGACGCTGCGCTGGCTGTTCGAGCCGACGACGCGGCCGATAATATCATTGACCCAGGGTCCGGCAGCATTCACCAGCACGCGGGCGCGAACGGTCCGCACTTCGCCGGAGCGCTGGTCGCGCGTCTGGACGACCCAATTCCCCTGATCGCGACGAGCGCTGACACAAGCCGTGCGCGTCAGGATTTTGGCACCCTTGGCGGCGGCATCGAGAGCATTGAGAACGACGAGCCGGGCGTCATCGACCCAACAGTCGGAATACTCAAAGCCTCTGGAATATTGATCGAGGATCGGAGCACCTTCCGGGTCGCGATGGAGGTCGAGCGAGCGCGTGCCCGGCAGCTTCTTGCGGCCACCGAGATGATCATAGAGGAACAGACCGAGGCGGACGAGCCAGGCCGGACGATCCGTCGGGCTGTGCGGCAGCACGAAGCGCATCGGCCAGATGATGTGGCTTGCCGAGTTCAGCAACACCTCGCGCTCGATCAAAGCTTCGCGCACCAGACGGAATTCGTAATATTCAAGATAGCGCAGGCCACCATGCACCAGCTTGCCGGAGCGCGAAGAGGTTCCCTCGGCAAGATCGCCCTTCTCGCACATGATAACCGAAAGACCGCGCCCGGCTGCGTCGCGGGCAATACCAGCACCATTGATGCCTCCGCCAATCACGAAAAGATCAAAGATTTCCGGTTCCATCATGTCATGCTCCTTCGGATACCCGCGTTCAAATGCCTTGGGGCATCATCAAATCAATCTTCGAGGGCGGCGCTCGCTCGCCGGCCAGCATTTAGGCTAGCGCTCAGCCAGCTTGTCCCAGGCAGGCGCAATAGCCTGTCGTACGTCCTTGTAGGCATCAAACAAGCGGTCGTAGCGCTCGACGTTTTCCGGGTCCGGCAATTCCGCCGTGCCGAGCAGCGGCGTCACCCAATCGGCGATGCAGCTATCCATGTCCTGATAGGCGCCGATGGCGACCGCTGCCATCATCGCCACACCGGCAGCACCTGCCTCTTCCCGATCTGAAATGCGCACCGGCGCTTTGACTGCGGCGGACAGAGAGCCGCGCAACGCCTGCGAACGGGCAGCACCGCCGGTGATGCGCAGTTCTGAGGGCATGTCGCCCGTGGCCGCGTAACAGTCCCGCGTTGCCATGCCGAGCCCTTCGACCACGGCCCTCAGCATGTCGGCAAAGCCGTGCCGTGTCGAAAGCCCGGTGAAGCCGGCCCGCGCATGCGCGTTGACAAAGGGACCGCGCTCGCCGGCTTCCGAAATATAGGGATGATAGAGAAGGTTCGACGGACGCGCCTCGGCAAACCAGGCATCGATCCGCGGGATGAGATCCGAGTAGGATAAGACCTGACTGCCACCCATGGATATCAGATCCGCCGCGACCTTAAGAATCCAGTCGATATTGATGGTCGCGCCCATATTGGTCTGGACCTGCGTGACGATACCGGGAATCGGCAAGGCGATCACATAACCTGTGCCCTCGTCGTTGAGCTGGACGTCGGGTACGGCCTTGGCGCGCATATGCACGCCCGTCGATCCGATCGTCGAACAGGCGGCGTTCTGGCCGCCGGTGCGCACGCCGGCGCCGAGCGCCGTCATGACCATGTCGACATAGCCCAGGCAGACCGGCGTACCGGCAAGCAGGCCGGCAGCCTTGGCGGCAGCCTCCGTCAGGGGATGGCTAATCTCGGTTCCGTCGATGATCTCAGGCAGAAGCGAGCGCCGGCGGGCAAGGCCGAGCGCATCGATGACAACAGGATCATATTGGCGATTGCGGAAATTGCCGAAGGTGAAACTGGCCTCGGACGGATCGGTCGCCCGTATCCCTGTGAGGTTGAGATAGAGCCAATCCTTACAGTGCAAGGCAGTTTCGGCCCGATCGAGAAGCTCCGGCATGAAGCGATCCATATGAGCAAGCTGCGCGCCCTGCTGGCAGGTATTCAGCCCCGTGCCGGTCGCCTCGAAACGGGCGCGGTTGCCAGCCATGGCACTCAGCCGCGTCACGGTCGGTGCGGCGCGCGCGTCGAGCCAGAGCCAGGCATCATCGACCGGCGCATTGCCGGAACCGACAAGCCATGTGCCGTCGCCCTGCCCCGTGACCGCGATCGCTGCTGTTCGGGCAGCAAGGTTCTCGACCTTCTCGCCAAGCCCACGCAATGCGCTGAGGCAATCCGACCACGTCTGGGCGAGCGACTGCGTGACCGAGCCGTCTTCGCCCGTATCGTAGCGATTGCGCGCCGATGCGGAAGCGATCTGCTTTCCGGACAATTCGAAGGCAACTGCCTTCAGAACTGAGGTACCCGCATCGATGCCGATGATGATCCCGTCACCCTTAGACATTGAACGCAGGCTCCATCATCATGCGCCCTGCGACGGGGGCTTTGGCATACATCACGAACATCTTCACTCCTCCCCACGGCCACGAGTGTAATTTTTCCAACTCGCGCACGCATCGCCGCCACATCCAAGCTCACGGGAGCGCCCGTGAATGGCTACTTGCACATTCAATACTCCGAATAATCGAATCCGACGCGACAGCGATCCATCGGACAACACGCATCTTATAACACAAAGATATCACTAGTGCAGTAAAATTTTTCTCGCCTTGTAATTTTTTTCATATAAAATGGATGCTGTCAATTCCTCAGCCATCCATGGCAAGAACTGCGGCGGAGCGGAAATTCGCAAACGAGCGATCGACAGGCGGAAGCAAGGTTTTAATCGAGGCGCTGCAGAACGCCTCCGTAATATTTCATGTAAATCAGTAACTTAAAGAAATTTCTTTGAGCAACTATACTCTGAGAGGCGCCAGGGCCGAAAGCTTTGGATAACGCACGCCAAGCGGAAGTTGCGTGTCATCTTAGAAGAAAACATTGGCGCGCATGAGGATAAGCGATAGGCGGAACGCGCTAAATCGCGGTTGACATGCCCGAGGATTTATAACATATAAAACGAAGTTATTAACATACTTATATCACAATTATCGCATAGACGCGGTGTTTGTGACGCTGAATTGGGCGACTGGAGGAGACAGCCGCCCGCACATGCTGAGGAGGCTCCTGATGTTGAATTTCCATTCCGGTGACGGCGTAAGCCGAACGGCGCGCCTGCAGGCGCGAAGCCCGAGCTTCCGCTAACCGGATCTCGGCACCTTTCTTCCCCTCTCCATCAGGCAATCCGGCTGATAGGCCGAAGGTCGTTTGAACATGAATACGCAGACTCAATACGCAACTGCCAAACCGGCAGGCTCCAAGTTCAAAATCTTGGCTGGCATCGTCGCCGTGGTGATCGTGATCGGCGCCATCGCGGCCGATACCAAAGTCGTCAAGATCGGCTCCGCACACGACGTGCGCGAACAGGGCTTCCAACCCGAAGCCTTTGGTGCCGAGGAATTCCCGAAGGTGCAGGCCGATGTCGAAAAGCGCGCCGTCGATGCCGTGACGCTTGTCGATGCCGTTCTGGCCGACAAGAAGGCCGCCGGCGCAAAATACGGCGTTGCCACCACCACCGGACCGGTTCTCCCCGTTTCGCTGACCGGCACTTTCGGCGAGCGCAAGGCCAACCTCAACGAATTCAAGGTCGATGGCCTGCCTGATGGTATCACCATCCGGGTACAAACAGGCCCGGCGATCAACGGTACCGATCTTCGCGACGCGACAGGCAAGATCGAATTCGGCCAGTTCACCAACCAGATCGAATATCAGGACGCCGGTTCCGCCATCAACAACGAGATGAAGAAGGCGACCCTCGGCAGCCTGGATCCCGAGAAGCTGACGGGCAAGACGGCAACCGTCGTTGGCGTTTTCAAGCTGATCAATCCGAAGAACTGGCTCGTCACCCCGGTAAAGGTCGATGTGAAATGAGCCAGGTCCAGCACAATGGCGTGACCACGGGCGAAGTCGTTCTCGCCGCCCGCAACGTCGCCAAATCCTATGGCAGCGTCCATGCGCTGAAGGGCGTGAATTTCGATATCCGTCGTGGCGAAGTCACCACGCTCTTCGGCGAAAACGGCGCCGGCAAGTCGACGCTGATGAAGATCCTGTCCGGTGTCATCCAGCCGACCTCGGGGGATATCATCCTCGATGGCCATCCGATCAGCTTTGCCTCATCGACGCATGCGCGCGCCTGCGGCATCTCCATCATCCATCAGGAATTGAGCCTGGCACCCAATCTCAGCGTCCGCGACAACATCTTCATGGGTCGCGAGATCATGAAGGGCGGCGTGGTCGATTTTGCCGAGGAAGAGCGCCAGACCCGCGCCCTGATGGAGGAGCTGGAAGAAAATATCGATCCGCTCACACCTGTCGAGGATCTGCGCCTCGGCCAGCAGCAGATCGTCGAGATCGCGCGTGCGCTTTCCGTCAATTCCCGCATCCTGATCATGGATGAGCCGACCTCGGCATTGAGCGCCAGCGAAGTCGAAGTCCTCTTCAAGGTCATTCGCGACCTGACGAACCGCGGCGTCTCGATCGTCTATATCTCGCATCACCTGGAAGAGGCATTGCAGATCACCCATCACGCCGTCGTGCTGCGCGACGGCAATATGACGGCCTATGCCGAGCGCAAGGACATCGATCTCGAATGGATCGTGCGCAACATGGTCGGCGACAATTTCGACCTCGGCAGCCCGCCGACCGGCCATAAAATAGGCGATGTGGCACTGACGATCGACAATCTCACCGTGCCAGGCCCCTCGGGAGCTGCCTACAATGCCGTGGACCGCATGTCGCTCAAGGTCCGCGCCGGCGAGATCGTCTGCATCTACGGGCTGATGGGCGCCGGGCGCACCGAGCTGCTCGAATGCGTGGCGGGACGCCTGCGGTCGAGCGGCGGCCGTGTGCTGCTCGGCAATACCGACGTCGGCGGCCTCAGTATTGCCGGGCGCATCGCGCAAGGCCTGGTGCTGGTGCCGGAAGATCGGCAGCGCGACGGCTTGGTACAGACGATGACCGTCGGCTCGAACCTGTCGCTCGCCAGTATCGGCGCCTTCACCAAAGGCCTGTTCACCTCGGGCGGCCGCGAGCGGTCGCTGGTGAACGATTCCATCCGCAAGGTTCATATCAAGACCGATGGTGGCGAGGCCGCGATCGGCTCGCTGTCCGGCGGCAATCAGCAGAAGGTCGTCATCGGCAAGATGCTGGCGACCGAACCGAGAGTGATCCTCCTCGACGAGCCGAGCCGCGGCATTGATATCGGCGCGAAGGCCGAAGTCTTCAAGCTGCTTGCCGAACGCGCCAAGGAAGGTCTCGCAGTAATCTATTCGACGTCGGAAGTCGCCGAATGCCTGAGCATTGCCCACCGCATCATCGTCATGCACCGCGGCAAGATTTCTGCCGAATTCGGACCCGACGTTACCAAAGAGAAGATCATGGCCGCCTCCGGCGAAGCAGTGGTCGCGCACTAGCCGCATTCATGGAGCACTGATTATGTCAGTCACGAACATCACAGAAAAGAAACCAATTTCGAACGGACAGCGGCGGAACTTCAATCTCGTGCGGCTGATCCTGGAAGGGCGCGCCTTCTTCGCGCTGATCGTCATCATTGCGGTCTTCTCCTTCCTGTCGCCCTATTACTTCTCGCTCAGCAATTTCCTGACGATGGCCTCGCATGTCGCAATCTTCGGCATCCTTGCCATCGGCATGCTGCTTGTTATCCTCAACGGCGGCATCGACCTTTCGGTCGGCTCGACGCTCGGCCTTGCCGGCTGTATTGCCGGCTTCCTGATGCAGGGCGTCACGCTTTCGAGCTTCGGCGTCATTCTCTATCCGCCGGTCTGGGCCGTGGTCGTGCTGACCTGCGCGCTTGGCGCCGTTGTCGGCGCCGTCAACGGCGTGCTCATCGCTTACCTGCGCGTCCCGGCCTTCGTCGCATCGCTCGGCGTGCTCTATGTCGCCCGCGGCATCGCATTGCTGATGACCAACGGCCTCACCTACAACAATCTCGGCGGCCGTCCCGAACTTGGCAATACCGGCTTCGACTGGCTGGGCTTCAACCGTCTCGCCGGCATCCCGATCGGCGTCATCGTGCTTGCGGTCCTTGCCATCATCTGCGGTCTCGTTCTCAGCCGCACCGCCTTCGGCCGTTGGCTCTATGCATCGGGTGGCAACGAGCGCGCGGCCGATCTTTCCGGCGTTCCGGTCAAGCGCGTCAAGATCATCGTCTATGTGCTGTCGGGCGTCTGCGCCGCTATCGCCGGCCTGGTGCTTTCCTCGCAGCTGACATCGGCCGGCCCGACCGCAGGCACCACCTACGAGCTGACGGCGATCGCCGCCGTCGTCATCGGCGGCGCCGCCTTGACGGGCGGCCGCGGCACGGTGCGCGGCACCATGCTCGGCGCCTTTGTTATCGGCTTCCTGTCCGACGGCCTCGTCATCATCGGCGTGTCGGCTTACTGGCAGACCGTCTTTACCGGCGCGGTCATCGTGCTCGCCGTGCTCATGAACAGCATCCAGTACGGACGTCGGACCAAGTCCAGCTGACGCCCCACACAAACTTGTCACCGACCGGTGAAGAATGCCGGTCGGGGAAAGAACCGCCGGCTCGCCGGCACCACTGAGCTCATCAAAAGGGAGAGAGACTAATGTTCAAGAAAGCTTTGCGTACCGTCATGGCGGCGGTTGCCGTGGCGCCGCTTCTGACGGGAGCTGCCTGGGCTGCCGGCCAGATCACCGTCATCGTCAACGATCCGTCCAACCCCTACTGGTTGACGGAAGGCAATGTCGCCAAGGCGACCGCTGAAAAGCTCGGCTATACGGCGACGGTTGGCGCCCATAAGGGCGATACCAACACCGAGAGCAACCTGATCGATACGGCGATCACCAACAAGTCGGTCGCCATCATTCTCGATCCGGCCAATGCCGACGGTTCCGTCGGCGCGGTCAAGAAGGCAGTTGCCGCCGGCATTCCGGTTTTCCTGGTCAACGCTGAAATCAACCAGGAAGGCCTCGCCAAGGCTCAGCTCGTCTCCAACAACGCCCAGGGTGCCGCTATCGGCGCTCAGCAGTGGGTCGAAGCCGTTGGCGACAAGGGTAATTATGCCGAACTCTTCGGTGCGCCTTCGGACAACAACGCCGCCACCCGGTCGAACGGCTATGAAACCGTTCTGACCCAGTATCCCGATCTGAAGAAGGTTGCCAAGGAAGTCGCCAACTGGGACCGCACCCAGGGCCACAACAAGATGCAGTCGATCCTGCAGGCGCACCCGGACATCACCGGCGTGATCTCCGGCAATGACGAAATGGCGCTCGGCGCGATTGCCGCTCTCAAGGAAGCCGGCAAGCTCGCCAACGTCAAGGTCGGTGGCTTCGACGGCTCGCCGGACGCTGTTGCCGCCATCAAGGCCGGCGAACTGCAGTACACCGTCCTGCAGCCGGTCGCCACCTTCTCGGCGGAAGCCGTCAAGCAGGCCGACAGCTTCATCAAAACCGGCAAGACCGGTGCCACAAGCGAAAAGCAGCTCTTCGACTGCATCCTGATCACCAAGGACAATGTCGACAAGTACACGGCACCCTTCGTTCTGTCCGAATAATGCTATCGGGGGCGCCGGGAAGCCGGCGCTCCCATCCCTTGACCGCCATCGGCGACACTCTGCCCGAACATCAGGCAGAACTTGCAGAACTGCCAGCAGCGAATTGCTTTTTATGCCTTTTCCCATAGCATGGCATTCCGCTGCGGCAAGGGAACATCCGCAAGGCTCAGCGCTAGAGGCCGACGTGACAGACAAGACAAGCCCCGTATCATTCCTGCAAGATGAACTGCCGAGCGACAGCCGGCATTCCCGCCAGATCGCCCGGCGCCAGATGATCGCCGAAGCCGTCATGGCGGAAGGCTCCATGCGCATAGAGGATCTGACCGACCGTTTCGGCATCAGCCTGATGACGGCGCATCGCGATGTCGACGAGCTGGTCAGCCGTGGGCTGTTTCGAAAGACGCGCGGCATCGTTTCTGCCGCCGCCACCAGCCTGATCGAATCGAGCGACGTCTATCGCGCCAACCGGCAGGCGAGCGAAAAGAAGATGATCGCGGCTGCCGCAATGCAGTTCATCGAGCCCGGCCAGGCAGTCTTTCTCGACGATTCCACTACCGTCCTGCAGATGGCTTCGCTGCTGCCCGCCAAGGTGCCGTTGACGGCGATCACCAATTCTCTGACACTGATGAATGCGCTGAAGGACATGCATGACGTGTCGCTTCTGGCGCTCGGCGGGCAATACTTTAATTGGTGCAACGCCTTCATGGGCCGCATGACGATCAACGAAATCAATCGCTTGCGGGCCGACGTCGCCTTCATCTCGATGTCGGCCATCATCGACGACGTCGTCTTCCATCAGTCGCCCGAGATCGTCGATATCAAGCGGGCGATGTTCGACAGCGCCGCCAAGCGCATCCTGATGATGGATCACACCAAATTCGAACGGCGGGCACTGCATAGTTTCGCGCATTTAAGCGAATTCGATGTCGTGATCGTCGACGACAAGACGCCTGCCGCGCATCTGGAGCGCATGCGCAACAAGAATATCAATGTGGTCGTCGCCAAAGGCGACAAGGAGCGGTCCTGACGGCCAGGCCCATGCGGTCGGCCCAGGAATAGTTCGCGATCAGGAGTATCGAGAATGCCGAGTCTGCTCGGAATTGACAGTGGCTTGACCGTCACCAAGGCCGTCATCTTCGACGTCGACGGTACACCGCTTGCCGTCGCACGCCGCCGCGTAACCCAGTTCATGCCGAAAGCCCGCCATGTCGAACGCGACATGGATGAGCTCTGGACCCGCACGGCCGATGCCATTGCCGAGGCGATCAGGCTCAGCAAGCGTCCCGCCAGCGACATTCAAGCGATTGCCACCACCGCCCATGGCGACGGTATCTATCTGCTCGATAAAGCAAAAAAGCCGCTCGGACGCGCCATTCTCTCGCTCGACAGCCGCGCCGGATCGATCGTCGAACAATGGTTGAAAAGCCCGCTTGCCGATCAAGCCCTGGCGCTCACAGGCCAGTTGCCACACGTCTCGGCACCATCGGCGCTGCTTGCCTGGATCAAGGCCAATGAGCCGGAGCGTTTCGCGCAAATCGGCCATATCCTCAGCTGCAAGGACTGGCTGCGCTTCTGCCTGACTGGCGTTGAAGGCACCGACCGGACCGAGGCCAGCACATCCTTCACCGATGTTTCGACCCAGGATTATTCGCCGGACGCGTTGAAGCTCTTCGGTCTCAGTGAGATGGCGGGTGCCATGCCGCCTGCTTCGCGATCCGACGAGATCGTCGGATACGTGACCGAAGCCGTTGCGAGGCAGACGAGCCTTGCCGAAGGCACGCCTGTTGTTGCCGGTCTGCACGACGTCACCGCTTCGGCCCTTGGCGCCGGCGGCTATGCCGACGGCATCGTTGCCGTCATCGCCGGCACCTATTCGATCAACGAAACGCTTTCCTCGGAGCCCCGTGTCGACGGCCGCTGGTTCTGCCGCAACGCCATTGCGCCGGGCCAATGGAACAACATGTCGATCTCGCCGGCATCATCTGCGAATTATGAGTGGTTCCTGGACAAGCTCTGCGCCAGCGAAATTGTAAGCGCTGAAGCAGCAGGCCAGTCGATCCATGCCTTGCTCGGTCCCGAGATCGAGGCGGCGTTCAAGCGGCCATCGAGTGCGCTGTTCCACCCCTATCTGTTCGGCTCACCCTACGGCGCCGATGCCAGTGCCAGCTTCTTCGGACTTGGCGGTTGGCACGATCGCGGCGACATGCTGCGGGCGGTTCTCGAAGGCATCGCCTTCAACCATAAAATTCACGTCGATGCCTTAAGTGACGGTTTTTCCTTTAATCAGGCGAGATTGGCGGGCGGCGTGTCGCGCAACCCGATCGTCGTGCAGATGTTTGCCGATATATTCGGCATGCCGGTTACCGTGACCGAAACCGATGAAGCCGCCGCCTGGGGTGCCGCCCTTTGCGCCGGCGCCGGTATCGGCGTCTACGCCAGCCCGCAGAGCGATCCGCGCGATGTTGCGAAGATCGCCAGGACCTATCATCCGGATTCCGCCCGTAGCGCCGGCTATCGCAGCCGCTACGACCTCTTCCGCGACATTGCCGAAGCAATGACGCCGCTCTGGCCGCGGATCGGCAATCTCGCCGTTCAACACTCCCAAGACTAGACCGAAATGCGCCGCGCGGACAGGCTCTGTCGCGGCAGCTCAGCAGGACGATGATGTTATGACCGATATGGCCGCCGATCTGAACCAACGCTTCTCGCAACTGCAAGACGGAGATGTCGATGTCGTCATTCTCGGCGCAGGCGTCAACGGTGCCGGTCTGTTTCGCGATCTCTCGGTCCAGGGCGTCAATTGCCTGATCGTCGACAAATCAGATTTCGGTTCGGGCACGAGTGCAGCGCCTTCGCGGCTGATCCATGGCGGCCTCAAATATCTCGAAACCGGCGAGTTCCGGCTGGTGGCCCAGTCAGCGCTCGAGCGGAACCATTTATTGAAGAATGCGCCGCATTGCGTCGAGGCACTGCCGACTTTCGTGCCGATCTTCTCCTGGACGCGCGGCATATGGGCCGCCCTTCGCACTCTGACAGGCTCGACGACCGCTCCGCGCAGCCGCGGCGCCGTGCTCATCAAGATCGGGCTTGCGCTCTACGACTTCTTCGGCTCGCGCAGCCGCGTCATGCCGCGCCACAGGTTTCTGCTGAAGGGCCGCGCGCTCAAGGAAATGCCGCATGTGACGACTGAGATCGTGGCGGGCGGTATCTACTACGACGCCAAGATCAGCAGGCCGGAACGGCTGGTTTATGAGTTGGTCAATGACGGGATGGAAGCGAACAAGGGCTCGCTGGCGGCAAATGCGACAAGACTTGTTTCAGCCGCCGATGGCCTGCTGACCTTCCAGCGTTCGGACGGCTATGCCTTCTCGGTCAGGCCGAAGCTCGTCGTCAACGCCGCCGGCCCCTGGATCGATCACGTCAATGCTGCTCTCGGCGCACCGGCTCACCTGATCGGCGGCACCAAGGGATCGCATATCCTGCTCGATCATCCGGAGCTGGTGCGCAGCCTGAACGGCCATATGATCTATTTCGAAGCCGATGACGGCCGTATCTGCCTCGTCTATGGCTATCTCGGCCAGGCACTTGTGGGATCGACGGACATCCCCTGCGACGATCCTGACAATGTCCGCTGCGAGGAGCCCGAGATCGACTATTTCCTCGATAGCGTCCGGTCGCTGCTTCCGAGCCTCCGCTTCGACCGCGACCAGGTGACCTATAGCTATAGCGGCATCCGTCCCCTGCCCGCCTCGGACGCCTCCTCGCCGGGCCTGATCAGCCGCGATCACTCCGCACCGGTCTTCGAGCCACAGGCCGGCCGCCCCTTTCCGATCATCTCGCTGGTCGGCGGCAAATGGACCACGTTCCGCGGCTTTGCCGAAGAAGTGACGGATACCGTGCTGGCGCGCCTCCAGCGCAGCCGCAAGACATCCACCGAACAGCTCGCCATCGGCGGCGGCCGGAATTTCCCGATCAGTTCCAATGAGCGTGCAAGCTGGATCCGGTCGGTCGCGGTAAAGACCGGGGTGGAGGCAAGCAGAGCGGACGAGCTGCTCGGCCGATACGGCACGACGGCCGCAGCAATCCTCGCTCATCCTTCAACCTATAGCGACGGCCAGCGCATCAGCGGCGCGCAACGTCATAGCGCGCTCGAGATCGATTGGATCGCGCGGCGGGAGATGGTCGTGCATCTGTCCGACATTGTGTTTCGCCGCACGACCATGGCGATCGAGGGGTTGCTGACGATCCAGGGCTTGCGCGAAATCGGTGCGATCGCCGCAGCCACCCTGCACTGGGATGCGCAGCGGCTCGCGAACGAGATCGACGATGTCGTCGCGTCGCTGTCGAAGTTCCACGGTCAGACCTTGAGTGAAGAAAGCGTGCGCCGGGCGGCAAGCCCGGCGGCACGCTGATCAGCTACTTCAGGAGAAAACCGGGTCGAGCGAACCGGACTTGTAGCGCTTGGCCATCTCGGTGACGGTCAACGGCTGGATGCGCGAGGCGTGTCCTGCCGTTCCGAACTGCTCGAAGCGCTCCTTGCAAAGCTTCGTCAGGGCAGCCATGGCCGGCTTCATATATTTGCGGGGATCGAACTCGCTCGGATCCTCCTGCAGCACACGGCGGATCTGGCCCGTCATCGCCATGCGGCCGTCGGTGTCGATGTTGATCTTGCGCACGCCGTTCTTGATGCCGCGCTGGATCTCTTCGACCGGCACGCCCCAGGTCGGCTTCATCTGACCGCCATACCTGTTGATAATCTCCTGCAATTCCTCGGGAACCGAGGAGGAACCATGCATGACGAGATGCGTGTTAGGCAGCTTGCGATGGATTTCCTCGATCACGTTCATCGCCAGCACCGAGCCATCCGGCTTGCGCGTGAACTTATAGGCACCGTGCGAGGTGCCCATGGCGATCGCCAGCGCATCCACCTTGGTCTCACGCACGAATTTGACCGCCTCATCCGGATTGGTGAGCAACTGGTCATGAGACAGCTTGCCTTCCGCGCCATGACCATCTTCAGCCTCGCCCATGCCGGTTTCCAGCGAGCCCAGCACGCCAAGCTCACCCTCGACGGAAATGCCACCGAGATGCGCCATACCGGTCACCGTCTTCGTCACGCCGACATTATAATCCCAATCGGCCGGCGTCTTGGCATCCGCCTTCAGCGAACCATCCATCATGACCGACGTGAAGCCGGCCTGGATGGCCGTCATGCAGCTCGAGGGATCATTGCCATGGTCCAGATGCACGCAGACGGGAATATGCGGATAAATCTCGACGACGGCATCCATCATGTGCTTCAGCATGATGTCGTTGGCATAGGCCCTGGCACCCCTCGATGCCTGCATGATCACTGGCGCGCCGACGGCATCGGCCGCTTCCATGATGGCGAGCGCCTGTTCCATGTTGTTGATATTGAAGGCAGGAACGCCATAACCGTTTTCAGCGGCGTGATCGAGCAATTGCCTTAAGGTGATACGTGCCATTCAATTCTCCCTGGGCCATGATGGGCGGTTCAACATCGCGCGGACGATGCCGCTTTGAGCGGCTGCACAAGCAGAATGCCGATACCCGACTTCGTTTCAAAAGACCGGCAGACAGGCGCTCCCGCCGCAGCGGCATTTATAACAAGTTAAAATTACAATATCACAATTTTTATGACATTTTGTTGTGATTTCCATAAAGAGGTTGTTTTTGAACTATGATGGCTGCTTCGGATTTTTGTGCAGAAATCAGCCAATGGGTTGCCTGATCTTCTACAGCCCACTCAAGCGACAACCGAATGCCGCCGGCGCCGCCCTGCGCTTCAAAGCGCGACATCTAATCATTTGCTTATCCGTATAAAAAACATTTGACGATCGGCCGCTTAACTGTTTTCTATAGATAAAAAACAAACATCGGGAGGATTGGTGAATGTCTGCGCCTTGTTCCCGTCAAGCGTTGTCAATCAACATTGAAGATAGGAGCAGCCTGGCGTGAGCTCGCGGATCATTCAATTCGGCACCAGCCGGTTTCTGCAGGCCCATGCGGCGTTCTTCGTGCATGAGGCAAGGCAATCAGGCCAGGATGTCGGGCCCATCACCGTAGTACAGGTTTCAGGCGCCAGCAGCCGCAGCGGCCGCGTTGCCGCCTTTGGCAATGCGGAAGGATATCCCATCATCATTCGCGGCATGGTGGGCGGGCAGCCTGTCGATCGCACCGTGCAGGTGACTAGCGTCGATCGCGGTCTTTCGGCCGTCGAACACTGGGACGAACTATCGAAGCTCTTTGCCGAGGAAGCCGAATTCGTCATCTCCAATACCGGCGATACCGGCTACCAGACATGGCATGAAGAAGATGGTTTTGGCGCGGATGGCCAGGTGCCGCGCTCCTTTCCCGCCAAGCTTGCCGCGCTGCTCGCCAAGCGCTGGCAGGTGACCGCTCGCCCGCTGGTCATCCTTCCCTGCGAGCTGGTGACGGGCAATGGCCGTGTCCTGAAGCAGGCGGTGATCGACTGCGCCAAGCTCAACGCACTACCGACCGGGTTCTTCACCTGGCTCGACGAGCATGTCGCCTTTGCCGAGACCCTGGTCGACCGTATCGTTTCCGAGCCCATAGAGCCGATCGGCGCCGTTGCCGAACCCTATGCGCTGTGGGCGATCAAGCGCGCCCCGGGCGTCCGCCTGCCATGCAGCCACCCGAGCATCGTGCTGACCGACGATCTTGAGCCCTACGAGCGCCTGAAGCTGCATATCCTCAATCTTGGCCACACCGTCCTTGCCGAAATCTGGCAACGCGAAAACCGGCCGGCGGATGAGACCGTGCGCGCCATACTGGCCGATAAGGCGATACGGGCAAGGCTGGATGCACTCTACCAGAGCGAAGTGCTGCCCGGCTTTGCCGCAAACGGCATGGGCGATGAAGCGAAGGCCTATGTGGCAACGACGCTCGACCGTTTCCTCAACCCCTTTCTGGATCATCGCATCGCCGACATCGCTCAGCATCACCGTGAGAAAGTGGCTCGCCGCATTCACACCTTCCTGGACTGGGCGGACAAGGCAGGCAGTCCCTCGGACGCCCCGGTCCTCAGAGAAATCGCAGCGCGCCATGCCCAGATGGATACAGCACGGTGATGTCCGCGCAGGCTTCGAAGCGAAACGCAGAAATCGCGTGAATATGATGAATGAACCGAGGACTGCCGGCTCGCCGTTTTAGGAAAGTCGACACGTACACATTGAAACACCAACGGCCGGCATCGCCAGCCTTTCGAGAGTGCATCACCATGAAAACATTGATCTGCAATGAACCCGGCTGGCTCTCCCTGATCGAGCGCGATGTCCCGACGCCCGCCGAAGGCGAAGTGCTGGTGCGCATCAGGCGCGTCGGCATTTGCGGCACGGATTTCCACATCTATCAGGGCAAGCATCCCTTTCTCGAATATCCGCGTATCATGGGCCATGAACTGTCCGGCACGGTGGAGGATGCAAATGGTTCGAGCCGCCTTAAGAATGGGGAAAACGTCTATGTCGTTCCCTATCTTTCCTGCGGCAAATGCGTTGCCTGCCGGCGCGGCGTGACCAATGCCTGCCAAAACATTGCCGTGCTTGGCGTCCATCGCGATGGCGGCATGACCGAATTCCTCTGCATTCCCGAACAGAATGTCATCTCTGCCGGCAAGGCCTCGCTGGACGAAGCTGCGATGATCGAGTTCCTGGCGATCGGCGCCCATGGTGTCAAGCGCGGCGGCATCACGTCAGCCGATCGCGTTCTCGTCGTCGGCTCAGGCCCGATCGGCATGTCCGCCATCATCTTCGCCAAGGCACGCGGCGCCGACGTCACCGTCATGGACATCCGCGAGGACCGATTGGATTTCACCATCGCTTCGCTCGGCGCCGACCGGACACTCATCGCCAATGACGACGCCGAAGCCCATGCAAAACGCCTCACCGACGGCGATTTCTTCGACGTCGTCATCGACGCAACCGGCAACACCAAGGCCATGCAACGCGGCTTCGGCTTCGTCGCCCACGGCGGCCGCTACGTCCTGGTCAGCGTCGTGCGCGACGACATCACCTTCTCCGATCCGGAATTCCACAAGCGCGAAACCACCCTCTTCGCCAGCCGCAATGCGCAGCCGGACGATTTTGCGGAGGTCGTCAAGCAGATGGAGAATGGCCAAGTGTCGACGAAAGCGTTGAACACGCACCGGGGTTCGCTTGATGATGCACCAGGGTTGTTCAAGGAGTGGCTGCGGCCTGAGATGGGGGTGATTAAGGCGATTTTGGAGGTCGGCCACTCGACAATATCGTAGGATTCTACGCAACTTACAATAGTAAGCATTTTATGAGAGCGAGCGTTCGGGCAAAACGTCGATGCGTATTCGAAATAGCGCCTTGGACTGATGTGCACAAACTTTGCGACAAGCCAAACCTGTCACCAGGGTCTCTTACATGAATAACTCAACATCTGCGAGCAAGGGCTGGCCCTGATCCTTGGATGAGAGGATTGGCTGATCGCTCAGCTTCCAGTCGATATCGATCTGTGGATCATCCCAGCGAATACCGCGATCGCTTTCCGGCGCATAATAATCGGTGGTCTTATAGAGGAATTCAACATGGTCGCTCAAAGTCAGAAAGCCGTGGGCAAATCCTTCCGGAATCCAAAGCTGGCGCTTGTTTTCTTCCGACAGGAGCACGCCAACCCATTGCCCGAATGTCGGCGAAGCCTTCCTTATGTCGACTGCGACGTCATAGACTTTGCCGACCACGACCCGCACTAGCTTGGCTTGCGCATGCGGCGGCAGCTGGTAATGCAACCCGCGTAGAACGCCCTTTCCGGATCGGCTGTGATTGTCCTGGACGAAATCGGCGCCTCGCCCTATCGCCGTCTCGAACTTCGCCTTGCTGAAGCTTTCAAAGAAGAAGCCGCGATCATCGGCAAACACGGTGGGCTCGATGATCTTTACATCCGGAATGGCGGTATCGATGGCTTTCATTCGTCTTCCTACTTCGATTGAGAAGCGTTCGGTGGCAAGCGGCATGACAGCCGCCACGGCATCGCTAGAATATTTTCTCGCGCAAGATTCCCAGAAGATATTGTCCGTAAGCGTTCTTCTTAAGCGGGAGCGCCAGCGCCTCGACCTCGGATGCGTCGATCCAGCCGCTGCGATAGGCGATCTCCTCCGGGCAAGCGACTTTCAGGCCCTGCCGGTTTTCGATGGTAGCGATGTAGTGGCTCGCCTCCAGCATGGATTCATGCGTGCCTGTATCGAGCCAGGCATAGCCACGCCCCATGGTCTGCACATCGAGCTGCCCGGCCTTCAGATAATGCACGTTGACATCGGTTATTTCCAGCTCGCCGCGTGACGAAGGACGAATGGATTTCGCGACATCGACAACGCTCTCATCATAGAAATAAAGACCGGTGACGGCATAATTGCTCTTCGGCAGCCTCGGCTTTTCCTCCAGGCTGATGGCCCGCCCCTCTCCGTCGAACTCGACGACACCATAGCGATCCGGGTCCTGTACATGATAGGTAAAAACGGTGGCGCCGGTCTCCTTGTCACTCGCCTCGCGGAGAAGTCGAGTAAAATCATGTCCGTAGAAGATGTTGTCCCCCAGTACCAGCACGGATGGGGCACCATCCAGGAATTCCTCGCCAATCAGAAATGCCTGTGCCAGACCATCCGGGCTTGGTTGAACCGCGTAGCTAAGTTTGATGCCCCATTGACTGCCGTCACCGAGCAATTGTTCAAACCGGGGCGTATCCTGCGGTGTCGAGATGATGAGTATCTCACGGATACCAGCCAGCATCAGCGTCGTCAGCGGGTAATAGATCATCGGCTTGTCGTAGATCGGCAAGAGCTGTTTGCTGACTGCGAGCGTCACCGGATAAAGGCGCGTTCCAGACCCACCTGCAAGTATGATGCCTTTGCGTGCTTTCTTCATGGTTCAGTGTCTCGTCTTCATTCCGTCCACGTCTACCCGGCTCACCGATCATGATCCGCGCCGCTAGAATATCTCTCAATCTTCAATTCGCTGCGAGCCGCAACCTTGCAACGACGTCGCTGACACCCTCCTGCCATTCCGGCAAGGTAACCTCGAAGCGCTGCATAAGCTTTGCGCAATTGAGCCTTGAGTTGGCTGGGCGCTTTGCGGGAGTTGGATATTCGGGAGTCGAGATCGGCTTGAGCGCATCAAGGGAAAGGGCAAGCTTGAAGTTTGCGGCCGACGCTTCGCGAAGGATATGTGCCGCGTAGCCATGCCACGACGTGTTGCCCTGTGCCGTCAGATGGTAGGTTCCCGAGAAATCGTCGGGCGCCTGCGAATCAATCATGCGCTCTATAACCGCGCGCGTGACGTCGGCAATAAGGGCTGCCGATGTCGGTGCTCCCACCTGATCGGCAACGACATTCAGCGTGTCCCGCTCCTGGGAAAGCCGAAGGATGGTCTTCAGGAAATTGCTGCCGTGATATCCATAGACCCAGCTCGTCCGCAGGATCACATGCGCAGCCCCGGCCGCACGCACGGCCTCCTCCCCCAGCCATTTGCTTTCGCCATACACGGATCGCGGATTGGCCGCGTCGTCCTCCATGTAGGGAGCCACTTTCGTGCCGTCGAAGACATAATCTGACGAGTAATGCACAAGCAAGGCGCCCCTGTCCGCCGCCCAGCGCGCCATGATCCCCGGCGCTGCGGCGTTGGCTGCCATCGCCTGCTCGGCGTCCCTTTCCGCGCGATCCACCGCGGTGTAGGCGGCTGGATTGACGATGATATGCGGCTTATGCTCCCGGAGTGCAGCAAGGATATTGGCTTCGTTGGCCAGATCCATCTCGCCACGGGTGACTGCTACCACAGTCCCCAAGATCGCAAGCGAATGCTGCAGTTCGAAACCCACTTGCCCGTTGGCACCTGTGACCAGGATCCTGCTCACAGCTGCACCTCATATTGCCTGCCGATCCATTCACGATAGGCGCCACTCGTAACGTTACTCACCCAATTCAGGTTGGCGAGATACCATTCGATCGTCTTGCGAATGCCGGTTTCGAAAGTCTCCTCAGGTCTCCAGCCGAGCTCGCGCTCGAGCTTGCGCGCATCTATCGCATAGCGCCGATCGTGGCCCGGCCGATCCTTCACGAACGTGATCTGATCGCTGTAGCGGCTGCCATCCGCCTTTGGCCGAAGCTCATCTAGGATCGCGCAGATGGCGTGGACGACATCAAGATTCGGCTTCTCGTTCCAGCCTCCGACATTATAGGTCTCGCCAACCTTGCCGGCCTTCAGCACGCGACGGATGGCGCTGCAATGATCCTTGACATAGAGCCAGTCCCTGATCTGCTGACCATCGCCATAAAGGGGAAGGCTCTTGCCCGAGAGCGCATTCAGGATCACCAGCGGGATCAGCTTTTCGGGGAAATGGTAAGGTCCGTAATTGTTGCTGCAATTTGTGGTTAGTACCGGGAGACCGTAGGTGTGGTGCCAGGCGCGAACCAGATGATCCGACGCCGCCTTGCTGGCGGAATAAGGACTGTTCGGCTCATAGCGATTGCGCTCGCTGAACGGCGCCTCGTCCTTGCTCAACGTGCCATAAACCTCGTCCGTCGAGACGTGAAGAAAGCGGAAGCCCTGCTTCTCATCGTCTGGCAGGCCATCCCAGTAACCGCGAACCGATTCCAACAGATTGAAGGTGCCGACAATATTCGTCTGGATGAAATCGCCTGGCCCATGGATGGAACGGTCGACATGGCTCTCCGCGGCAAAATTGATCACTGCCCGCGGCTGGTGCATCCAAAATAGGTCGCTTACCAGCGCTCGGTCACCGATATCGCCATGCACGAATACATGGCGGTTGTCGCCGTTCAATCCTTTCAACGTCCCCAGATTACCGGCGTAGGTTAGTTTGTCGAGATTGACAACTGTCTCGTCACGCCGATCAAGCCAATCAAGAACGAAGTTTCCGCCAATAAACCCGGCTCCTCCGGAAACCAAGATTGTCATCTAAAATCCATCTCTGATTTAAGCCATTATAAAATAGATATTCTTGCGCCTACGCTTCCGAGACGTGCCACAGTTACCGAATCATTCTACGACAAAGCAAAGCGGAACGCATCAAGACACTACGCTCAATATTTTCATTAAGTGGGAATTTACGTATCACTACGCTTTCAAACCGTTTAATTAAGAATCAAGCCGCGTCATTGAATCCAAAACAAGCATCACTGGCTATTCGCCTCATAGCAAGGTAAAGGTGCCGCCTCAGTCCATTAAGGTGGCCGCCTTTCCACAAACACCATTGCTCTAAATGCTCTCGCACACCGGCTCCACCATCGCAATCAAGCACCACACTCTGGGAATTCCTTCCGTCAATTGCCTCCCGGTTGTGAACGTCTATTGATTCCTTACCTGTTATGCCTTGCGCTGTTTTGCCACGCGACCACCTCGGCGATCACGTTGTTTACGTACTTTGTGGTCGATCCTGCAGTCGAGACAATGGCTTTTCAAAACGCCGTCCGTGAATGCCCTCGAAGAGCAATGTTGCAGGGTAGTAATGTCTTAATAAGCAAATATGTCCCGCGGGATTCCGACCCATGGTGCCGTGCCAGCTGTAGAATGGACGCGAGATCGATAGCCTGTGAGTGCTCTCACACGAGCACTGTACAATTGGCGTCACCTTCATTTAAAATACGGCGATTAGATCAGAGTGGTTGTACACTTGCGACAATCAACCGGCTTGGAGAGCTCGCAGAGCAATATGACTTCCCGCGAAAAAATGCTCGCCCGTCGAATTATGTTAACGCTTCTCCCCATCTTTGGCGGTTTGAGCGTTATGGCGCTTTTTACGCTATCGGTGATGGTCTAACGCGTTGCACCTCTTTGGATTAGTGGGAAAACTCCATTAATTCCTAGCCATAAGCCATTGTTTCGACGTGACAAAAGCAGAGCACTAGCTTGAAGATATCGCTGCCACATATCGTGCGGTGGCCGCCTTTCTTCTCGCGACCAGTGGCTACGTGTGCGAAGAAATTGGCTCCGCCTATATTTTCTCCAGCGCCAACAGCTCATCCACGGTCTGCCGCCTGCGGATCAATCGATGCGCAGTGCCGTCAATAAACACCTCAGGCGCATAAAGGCGACTATTGTAGTTCGACGACATCGTCGCCCCATAGGCGCCGGCGCCGTGGAACACGAGATAGTCGCCGACATGGGCTTCCGGGAGATCGCGGGTCTCGACAGTGCCGTTGTCCGTCTGCGTGAAGACATCGCCGGATTCGCAAAGAGGGCCAGCGACGACGGTCGGGAAAATTGTGCCTGCGGCATTGCGAGCTGACTCGCCCGGGATCACCGAAATATGGTGATAGCTTCCATACATGGCCGGTCTGGCAAGATCGCTGAAACCGGCATCGACCAGCACGAAGCGATTGCGCCCCATCATCTTCACGGCCCTCACCTCGGCGAGCAATACGCCGGAATCCGCGGTCAGGAAGCGTCCGGGTTCGATTTCCAGCCGGATCGGATGGCCGAAATGCGTTTCGATTTCGCGCCGTGCCGCATCCCAGAGCGAGAAGTAATGAGCGGGATCGATTTCCTCCTCGCCCTCTCTATAGGGCACGGAGAGACCGCCGCCGGCCGAGATCGCCTCGATATCGACATCAAGCCCGCGGCAGAAGCCGACCATCGCGCCGCAGACGCGCTGCAGGTGCCCGTAATCAACGCCGGAGCCGATATGCATATGCAGGCCGACCAGTGCCAGGGAATATTGGCGCGTCAGCGCCACGGCCTCCTGCAATTGTTCGAACCAGATGCCATGCTTGCTGCTTTCGCCACCAGTATTGGTCTTTTTGCTATGGCCATGTCCAAAACCGGGATTGATGCGCAGCCAGACCCGATGGCCAGGCGAGCGTTCGCCGAGCTGATGCAGCATGTCGATGGAGCCGATATTCACCTCGACCTTGTCGGCCACCACGCGATCGAGGGTCGGCCGGTCGAAGACGTCAGCGGTGAAGACCAGTTCCGCCGCACCCGACACGCCGCCAGCGGCGAAGCCGGCCCGCATCGCCCGCTCGATCTCGCCGAGTGAGACGGCATCGACCCGCACACCCGCTTTGCGCATTTCCCGCAGGATATGAATGTTCGAACAGGCCTTTTGCGCATAGCGAACGACGTCGAAGGCGGAGAGTTGCGCAATACGGCGACGGATCGCAGCGGCGTCGTAGATCCAGAGCGGCGTTCCATATTCGCCGGCAAGCGCGCTCAGTGTTTCATTGGAAGGAATGGTCATCTTGTCTCAATCGGTCAGGGCGGGAATAGATCAACGATGAATAATAGTATGGGCGGAGCGACAGTGCCACTCCGCCCCCTCTTACAATAAATAGGCGCAGACCCTCGCTAGCGTTTTGCTGCCACGAGCGCCTGCTCGAGATCGGCAATGACGTCCTTTGCCGCGTGCAGCCCGACATTGAGGCGGATCGTGCGGTCGCTGACGCCGAAGCGCGCGAAGACATTGGTCTCTGGCGAGATGCTGAGCGCAGCCTTTGCCGGCACCACCAGGCTTTCCGGCCCACCCCAGCTGACGCCGATGCGGATGAGACGCAGCGCGTCGACGAAATCGGCGACGTCGATGCGGTCGGAAACCTCGAAGGAAAACAGCGCGCCGAAACCGCTGAACGTGCGCTTTCCGGGATGATCGCACAGCGCCGGATGCATGACATTGGTCACATCGCCATGCGCCTGCAGCCAGGATGCGACTTCGAGGCCGGCTTCATGGTGATGGCGCATGCGGAATGGCAGGGTCTCGAGATTGCGCAGGACAAGCCATGCCTCGAAAGGAGCGAGCTTCGCACCCGTATAGGGGTAGATTTCGCTGTTGATGCGATCGATATGCACCTTGGAACCGGCCACGAGCCCTGCCACGGTATCGCTCTGCCCGCCGAGATATTTCGAGGCGGCGTGAATGACGATATCGACGCCGACGGAGAGCGGCTTCTGGTAGAGCGGCGTTGCCCAGGAATTGTCGACCATCGTCACGACGCCATGGCGGCGTGCCGCCTCGGCGATGGCGGTCAGATCCTGCAACTCGAAAACCATCGAGGTCGGGTTTTCGAGATAGGCGAGCTTGGCGCCGCGAAGTGCCGCGATCATCGCCTCGGTATCCGTGCCATCTATATAGTCGACGGCGACACCGAAACGCTTCAGAACCTTTTCGAAGAAGCGGAAAGCATCGCTATAAACATGCCGCACGGTGACGATACGGTCGCCCGGCCCGACGAAAGCAAGGATTGCCGCGGCGATAGCGCCCATGCCGCTCGAAAAGGCGCGTGCCTCTTCCGCGCCCTCCATTTCGGCGATCCTGCGCTCCAAAAGCCGCACGGTCGGATTGTCGCCACGCGAGTAGATCGGCTTCTTCGAGCGGCCGGCAAAAACATCTTCCAGCTCCTTGTAGCTATCAAACAGGAAGAGGGATGTCTGATAGATCGGCGGCACGGCCGCATCGAACGGATCGTCGCGAGGCGGCATCAACGCATCCGGAATGGCGTGTCTGTAGGCATCGAATCTCGGGGTCTCGTTCATGACGTTCCTCATGGTCAGGGGTGAAGTGTCGATTGGCTGATGAGGCTTGGCGCATCCGCGGGCAGAATGGCGAGCCATTCCCGCCGAGCGACGAAAAGGCCAAGAATGGCGGCGAGGATAGCAGCCACGGCGGGTGCCGCGGAAACGCCGCCAAAATCCATCCAGAGCGGCAGCAGAAGAAGAAGCGGGATCAGCAGATAGCCTTGCGGCGCGAGCCCGACCAGAGCGGACAGGCCAGCCCTGCCCCGCGATTGCAGCATCACCAGCAACACGGATTGAAAAGCCGCCAGCGGGAAGACCGGAAAGAGTGCGCGCAGCCACGGCACCGCTTCGCCGACAACCTGCGGACTATCGGTGAACAGGCGCGCGATCGGTTCCGCCGCCAGGAACAGCAGGGCGGAATAGAGCAAAGCAACGGGTACGGTCACTGCCAGCATGAAACGGATGACGGCCTTTAGCCGCTGGGCATCGCCGGCGCCGAAGGCATGGCTGACGACGCTCTGTGCACCAAGGCAAAAGCCGAACAAAGGAAGCTGCCCCAAAGTCATCAGACGAATGGCGATCGCTGTCGCGGCCACACCTGTATCGCCGCCATGGACCGCGGCCTCCCGCATCAGGGCGAGAAAGCCGAAGCCGGTCACGATGCTGGTCGCGGCGGCGGGGATGCCGATCCTCGCGATCGGCCGCAACAACTGCCAACGTATCAGCCCACCGGTGATGCTGACCGTTCCCCATTTACGGACAAAATAGACAAGATAGCTGGCAAGGGCCGCGATAGCGGAAATGATGGTCGCCAGTGCCGCGCCGGATGCGCCGAGCTTGAAGAGGAAAATGAAAACGGGATCGAGAATAGCGTTCAGGGCAAAGCTGGCGATCAGCACGATCATCGAGAAGCGTGATTTGCCCTCGGCAATCGCGATGAAATCGCAAACGGCCTGCAACAACCCCAGCGTCACGCCGAAAGCGAGCAGCCGGCCATAGTCCAATCCCGGGGCAAGAAGACTATCGCTAGCACCAAGTGCGCCGACGAAATCGGGCAGCCCGAGATAAATCAGTACAGAGAGGGCGATGCCGAGCGGAACCGTCGCCGCGAGCGCTGTCGCGGCGACCGAGGAAGCGGCTTTCAGATCGCCCTCGCCGAGATGGCGCGCGAGAAGCGTGGCAAGCCCGATGCCGAGCCCCTGGCCTGCCGCCGCGACAAGCAGAAACAGCGGCATGACCAGGCTGATGCCTGCCAGCACATCCGGCCCGAGGGCGCCGAGAAAGACCGCATTGATCGCATGATGTCCGGCACTGGCGGCCAATCCCGCCACTGCCGGCAGCGCGACTGTCAGAACGAGCCGCTTGATGCGCGGATCGTTCATGTCGACAGCTGCCTTCATCGCTCCGCATCTCGCGGCAACGAACCCAGAACGGGCTGACCGTCCTCATCAAAAAGGCCGGTGAGATCCGGCATCAGCAGCCGGTCCATGAAGAAGCGCTCGCGCAAAAGCATGACCAGAAGCGCCTTCTTGTGCGGAAACTGGATGTGCTTGACCTTGGCGAAACCCGAGCGGTCGAGATTGCGGATCTGCTGGGCATGATAATGGATCGGCTCGCCGACGATGCGGCGGGTGCGCGGATCTGTCAGGAACATGTAGTGCATCAGCGATGGCAGCCAGGCGCTGACGAAGCCTTTTCCGCGGAAATCGTCTTCGCCGATCGCGACGTGCCAGCCACGATCGTAGCCATCGGCTTCATAGTGCGGTCCGATCCGATCTTCCTTGGCCCAATAGAGTTCGAAATAGCCGAACGGCACGCCGCCGAAGGTTCCGATCAGCGGCAAAGTCCGCGGATCGGCAAGGCGCCCCGCGATGAAGTCGCGATGATAGGAAAGTTCGCCGCTATCCTCCCATATGGCGGCGACCCGGGGATCGTTCATCCAGCGATGAAAATACGGGAGATCGGCCTCGATATCGGCGACATGGAAGCCAAGCTGCGTGTTCAGCCAGGGAATGAAGCGATCGTAGACGGGGCCAACTGGCTTCGGCGGCCTTTGCGGATGAAGGACATTGTTCGTCAGGATCGGCACTTCCGGATAGGCGGCGGGTACGCTTCCAATCCAGGATCTTGCCTGCTGAAAGAAGGATTCGGCGCGCACGATCAAACGATCGCCCCGACGCTCGACCGCGCCCGCTTCCACCAGGCGCTTCGCAAGGCCGTCGTCCGCAAGCTCGATCTCAAAGCAAATCACATGCGGATTGCATGTGAGAACGGCTTCCAAGACGGCATTGACGATATCCTTGCTGGAAGCAGGCAAAGCGGCTGAAGATATGGTGTCGAAGACCAACTGGTTGGCGGCTGGGCCTGAGAGAAAGCCAGAGGCAACCTCAATGCCATTTTGCGCGACGCGGAAACTGCCCGATGCCCGCCCCGGCGACACGATGAGCGGCCGAACACAGGCGAGTGCATGACTTGCAAAGCCTGACGCCGGCAGGCGCAAGTCAAATGATCCCTCCGCCGTCTTTTCATCCCTCAACGCTACGGAAGCATCCATCTTTTTCTCCATATTTCGAAAGCGCACCCTCTGGAATCGGCAAGCTGTACAAGGCGTTCATTCCGCAGTGACGAACGACGTCAGGCGAAATTCAAAATATTTTCCAAAAATATTTTTTAAGATTTCTCTGAATTTCCTCAGGCGCTGTTCGTCATGCAGCTACGACAAGGTAATTTCCCGTAGATCTGAATTTATCGACGTAGGAAAGTCAGCATAGTCGGCTAGTTAAACTCAATGTCTATTTATAGACATTGTTAAGTATACGCTATTGCATTCTATCGCACCGAATATGCATTTCGAAATATTGATGGAGAGCGGCGAAGAAATGACCATTCATGATCGGAACGCTAGGGCAACAAATGACTCCGATTACGTCGCCAAATGCTCGCTGTCCCCGACGCAATCGCGCATCTGGCTCTTGTCGGAGACGGGTAACGAAGCCGTCTATGGACGGCAAATACTCGCCATCACCTTCCCTCCAGTCTCTCTTGCTATGGCGCAACAAGCTCTTGCGATGCTTTCGCGCCAGCATCCCCTCATCACATCGGAATTCGAGGCGCGGGCGGGCGGCGCCGTTCAACAGATCCTGAGAAATGATCGTACGGTCGACATCATCGAGACGGAGCTGGCTGCTGGTGGCGATCTGAGTGCGGCGCTGACCGCAGCCGCCACCGCAGAACAGGCCCGCTCGATCGACCTGACGAACGGCAATCCGGCGCGCTTCATTCTCGCAAAGCAGAACGGCCAGGCCGTCGGCGCAGTATTTTCCCTGCATGCCATCATTGCCGATGCGATGACGCTGGATTTGCTGGCAACGGATTTCCTTCGCAATATCGACAGCAGCCGGCCGGCGGACATTGCCGAAACCACCTTGGCCGACGCAGTGTCGTGGATGACCGGCAATGGCGCACCGCGCAATCCGGCGCCGGAACTGGTCGACTTCTGGTTCCAGCGATTGAGGGGACGAGAGAATATCGCATCGCTGCTGCCGCAGACGTCGGCGGGAAAAAACATCGTCGACGAGGCATGGTTCGAGCATGCGCTTGAAGTCCCTGTGCCGGGGCGGCTTATTCAGACGTTGGCGACTGCGGAAACGTCCCGCGACCTTCTCGCAGCACTCGGGATCGCCCTTCGCCGGCATTCCGGTCACAGTACGCTAAGGATCGGCCTGGTCACTCGGCCGGAAAATCAGACGATCGCGGCACGCAGCGAGGATGTGCTGATCCTGACGACGGAACTCAACGGCGCCATGACGCTGGGCGACGTTCGTACGGCATTCACAGAGGAAATCGAGACCGCCGCCCGGCAAGCCCTGCCTTTTGAGGCGCTTGCCGATGCGCTGCTGCGCCGGGATGAGCTGTTCGACACGACAGGCCTCGTCAAGACGCTTCTCGATGTGCGGCCTTCCCTGCGCTTCATGGAAGCGACACCGGATGGCACAGCAAGCCACAGCGTCGTCGAGCCCCAGACACGCCGCGACGCCGAACTGGTCATCACCGTTTGCCCGGTCTCCGATGAGAGGCTTCGCATCGGCTTCGGTTTCGATCCGCAAAAGCATGACCGAAAACAGATCCTTCGCTTTGCCGATGATCTCGCCATCGCGCTCGCGCGGCTGAACACCAATCCCGACGAGCAGATCAAACACGTTCCGTTCGTTTCGCCTGAAGAGCTGGACAGGCTCTCCGCGCCCTATCCCGACGCACCGGAACCGGACGATGGCACGCCGATCCATGAGGTCATCTCCGCGCAGGCGAGACGACGGCCGAATGCCTTCGCCGTGGCCCAGGGCGAGAGGTCGGTAACGCATGGCGAGCTCGAGGCTGCCGCAAATCGGCTGGCACATCGCCTGATCGCATTGGGGGTCGGACCGGAAAAACGCGTCGCCATTGCGCTCGAAAAGTCGATCGATGCCATCATCGCCATCCTGGCTGTTCTGAAGTCGGGCGGCGCCTTCACGCCGGTCGAACCCGATCACCCGGAAGCGCGCAATCGCCATATCCTAACGGCGCCGGGGCTCTCGCTGGTCATTTCCCGCGCTCGGCACATCGCAAACCTTCCAAGCGATATTGCAACGCCCTTCCTCAATCTCGACGTCATTGACCTCTCCAAGGAAAGCAGCGAAACGCCTGCGACCGTGATCACGCCGCAGCAGCTTGCCTACGTGATCTACACCTCCGGCTCGACGGGCGTGCCGAAAGGCGTCGCGGTCGAGCACGGCCCGCTGGCGCATCATTGCAAGGCGACCTTGCGCATCTACGAAATGAGCGAGGAGTCTTGCGAATATCCCGTCCTTCCCTTCACGTCCGACGGCGGCCACGAGCGCTGGATGGTGCCGCTGATGGCGGGCGGCGGCGTGGTGCTGACCCAGGATAAGCTCGCCACACCCGAAGATGCCTTCGCGATGATGAAGCGCCACGGCGTCAACAATGCCAGCCTGCCGACAAGCTATGTGCGAGGCCTTGCCGAATATGCCGGCGAGAACAGCGAAGTACCGCAGCTGCGGCTCTATTCCTTCGGCGGCGAAGCTTTGTCGCAGGCGGTGTTCGACATGATCACCGAGAACCTGAAGGCGCAGCTGCTGATCAACGGCTATGGTCCGACCGAAACGATCATGACGCCGATGATCTGGAAAATCCCCGCGGGCACCCGCTTCGAGGGAACCGTCGCCCCGATCGGCCGCGGCGTCGGTGATCGTCGCATCTATGTGCTCGATGCCGATCTCGCGCCCGTTCCGGTCGGCGTGATCGGTGAGATCTATATCGGCGGCAGCGGTCTTGCGCGCGGCTATCTCGGCCAGCCGGAGCTGACGGCGGATCGCTTCATTCCGGACCCTTTCTCACCCAACGGACGGCTCTATAAATCCGGCGATCTCGGCCGCTGGCGGGAAGACGGCATCGTCGAATTCGCCGGCCGCGTCGATCACCAGATCAAATTGCGCGGCTTCCGCATCGAGCCGGGTGAAATCGAAGCCGTTCTGCGCTCCGATCAGCGCGTCGCCGAGGCAGTCGTGCTGCTGCACAATGAAGGCGGGCGCAGCTCGCTGGTCGCTTATGTGGTGCCACGCGAAGGCGAAAGTCTTGGCGTCACCGAACTGCGCCGCGCCGCCATGACGGCCCTGCCCGACTATATGGTGCCGCAGACGATCATGCTGATCGACAAGCTGCCGATGGGACCGAACAGCAAGCTGGACCGCGCCGCCCTGCCGGCACCGCGCATCGAACGCGAGATGGCAGCACCTGACAATGACAAGGAAAAGGCGATCCTCGACGCCTGGAAGGAAATCCTCGACATCGGCGATATCGGTGTCACGGAGAATTTCTTCGATATAGGCGGTCAATCGCTGGCGGCCGTGCGCATCGTTTCGCGCCTGAAGATGCGCCATCCCGAATGGCCGTTGTCGATCGCCGATATGTTCAATCACCCGACCGTGCGCGATCTGGCGCTCGCGATCGACGGCAATCGCGACGAGGCCGGCGTCGACGTGGTCTATCTTCGGCGAAACGGCGACCGGCCGGTGCTTTACTGCTTCCCCGGCCTCCTCGTCAGCACGCGCGAATATATGCGCCTGGTCGATTATCTCGGCCCGGAACAACCGGCAACGGGCTTCATCTGCTATTCGCTGACGGAGACCAAGACGCTGAGCACCCGCGTCGAGGATATCACCGCGCGCTATGCGGAGGCCGTGCGCAGAAAAGCTAAGGGCCGCCCATGCGCCTTCCTCGGCTGGTCCTGGGGTGGACTGCTTGCCTATGAAGCCGCCCGCCAGCTCGGCAACGACATCGACCTGCGCATGATCGGCATGGTCGACGTCTGCGACATGGACGAGGAATTCACCGTCGGCATCATGCCGCGCTTCGAAGACGGCATTCGGGACCGCACCCATGTCGCCGTGCAAAACTGGCTGGCAACCACGCCGATGCGCGAGGACTGGAAGAGGCTCTTTGCCGCCATGAACGAGGAGGTCTACGAACAGTTCCTCCACCATGTCATCAAGCACAACGTCAAGCTGCCGACGGACGGTCCGGACATCGGCTCGGAGGAGCATACGTTCTGGATCCTCATCGACAATGCGATGATCTTTCGAAACTACCGCCTTGAGCAATCCGAGTTCCGCATCCACGCTTTCGCGGCCGAGGATTCCCTCACACGCGCCCTCAATGTCATCGACTGGCGGCGCTTTTCGCAAAACGCCACCGCCTCGGAGATCGTCACCGGCACCAATCATCTGACGATCATCGGCAAGACGCCCTTCCATCAGCGCTTCGCGCGACGGCTCGATCACGCTTTTGCAGCGGACTCCCTGTCCGCCGACATCATCAAGTAACCCCTCTTTCGATATCATTCTGGAGCTGCATCATGACATCGCACGTGCTCGACCTCGCCGGGGCTGGAATTGGTCCGTTCAACCTCAGCCTTGCCGCCCAGCTCGACTCCGTCCCGGAACTCTCGGTCCGTTTCTTCGAACGGCGCCCATCCTTTGCCTGGCATCCGGGGATGATGCTGCCGGGCGCCGAGATGCAGACGTCCATCCTCAAGGATCTGGTGACCGCGACCAATCCGACGAGCCCCTGGAGCTTTCTCTCCTATCTTGTTGCTCATAAACGCTTTTATCAATTCCTTAATGCGGAATATGAAGCCGTTCCACGCAAGGAATTCGCCGATTATCTCGGATGGGTTGCACGCGGGCTGACTTCGCTTCGCTTTGGCGCAAGCGTGCGCGAAGTCCACGCCAATGATGGTTTCTTTTCCATCGCCACCGACGATGGCGTCATTAGCGCCCGCAATCTGTCCGTCGGCGTCGGCAAGGTTCCGGCCCGCCCGGCCTGGGCGGAGCAGCTGCCGAAATCCATGACCTTCCACAGCAGCGAAGCGGCCCAGCGCCTCGGCGATGTGAAGGCTCCCCGCGTCGCCGTTGTCGGCGGCGGCCAGAGCGGCGCCGAGATCGTCGATGCTCTCTTGGATCTCAACACCGTCTCGACCGTTCACTGGATCAGCCGCCGGCCGAATTTCGAACCGCTCGATGCCACGCCCTTTACCAACGAACTGTTCACGCCGGGCTATATGGAGCGCTTCCATGGGCTGCCCGAGGAGCTTCGGCTCATGCATACGCGCCGCCAGGTGCTGGCGAGCGACGGCGTTTCCGGCTCCACTTTGAAGAAGCTCTATCGCCGGCTCTATGAGCGCAAGCTCGAAACCGCAGGTGCCCCGGATCACGGCATATCGCTGCGCCCTTTCCGCAACGTCATCGCGGCCGAGCAGGATGGCCCCGAAATCCGGCTGACCATGCGCAACGGCTTCGATGACAGCATCGAAACGCTGGCGGTCGACATGATCGTTCTTGCCACCGGCTATCGCTTCGTGCTCCCGGAATTCCTGCACACGCTCGAAAACCGCATCGAACTGAGCTCCATCGGCGAGCCGGTGCTGGAAAGCGATTTCTCGCTGGCATGGGATGGCCCGCGCGAAAACCGCATCTTCGTTCTCAATGCCGGCAGACACAGCCACGGCATTGCGGAACCGCAGCTCAGCCTGACCGCGTGGCGCAGCGCCGTCATCGCGAATGCCCTGCTCGGCCGCGAGTATTTCAATATCGGCCAGCTCGAACCCATCGTTCAATGGGAAACGCAGGAACACTCGACGGAAATCCCCTCTCATATGGGACAGGCGGCGGAATAAATTGACCACCCGCCGAGAGGGAGAAGGCGTCGCGCAGGTCGAGCTCCACAGCCTGCATCTGCGCGAGGGATTTGATGTCCCTGACTGGATATTGAGCGAAGCGGAAAGACACCGTGCGGCGGCATTTCGATCGACTGAGGCGCGGCGTCTTTTTATCGCCGGGCGGTTCCTTTGTCGCCGCATCCTCGCCAATCTGCTCTGCCGCGCGCCGCAGGCCCTCCCCATTGCGATTACGCCATCGGGCAGACCCTATCTGTCCGACTATCCCGATATCGACTTCAATATTTCGCATGCGCGCGATCGAGTGGTGCTCGCGATCTGTCGCGGCGGCCCAATCGGCATCGATATCGAACACCGCGATGCATTTTCGGAGAAGGAGGCCTGCGAGTTCATGCCGATGATCCTTTCCGAACACGAGTTCAATCAAATTCATCAGTTGGACGGGCAATGCCGCCGCGATGCTTTTCTCGCTCGCTGGGTTCAAAAGGAGGCTGCGCTGAAATGCCTTGGCCAGGGCTTTCTCACCGACCCGCGAAGCGTGACGCTCCCGCCCAGAGTTACAACTTCTGGAAGCGAAAGCCAGCTACCGGGCGAACCGATTTTCATCCATTCCGGCCGGATCGGGGGCGAAGAAAGTGGGGATTTTCAATGGGCTGTCGCCACATCAAGGGTCGTGACAGAGCCGCAGTGGCAGCATCACATAAACGGGATTTCCTTATAGATCATATTAGAAAGTTAAAATAAAATCAGGTGCATAAACCATGATTTAGGAGATGCTGCACTTTCCCACTCCACTATCTTGACTATCGTTGTCATGTTTTATAGGTTCCCTCTCAAAAAGAGGGGCACACAGAAATGCAACTTTGGATTTCAGCGAGAGCCCGACATGATTGCCAACCATTCGCAGTCGACTTCCAATGAGCAACTCCAAACAGCACTTCACGCCTACCCGAAACTTCTCTCCGTCGCGCGCCGGATCACCGGTTGCATGACTTTGGCCGAAGATGTCGTGCAGGAGGTTCTCCTGCAGCTGGTCTCCAAACCGCTCGGAGAAGACATAGCCGCGCCCACCTCCTATGTGATGCGCATGGTGCGCAATCTCGCCACCGATTATATGCGGCGGCAGCAATATGAACGCGGCCTGTTCGTCGAAGAAGAGGTCGGAGGCAATACCTCGGCCTATGGAAGCCCCGAAGAACATCTCCATGAGGCGGAGGCCTACAAGGCCTTTCGCTGCACGGTCGAAGCCATGCCCGCCAGAACCCGCAAGTTCTACGAGGAGCACTATTTCGACGACATTCCCCAGAACATCATCGCCAAGGAGGCCGGCGTGTCCTGCGCCCTTGTGTGCGGCCTGCTGCGAGAGGCGCATTCGCGCTGCCTGGCCGCGATCTCGCTTGAAACCGATCACAATTATGCCGTCACCAGCAACCATCGGCGAAACCGATCCGCACGGGTTCGGGAGATGCGGGCCTAATGGGAATACGCCGCCATCTTCAGCTAACAACGGTCAAACGACGTGAAAGGAAACTAGATGCAGGAAGCTGTCGAGATAACCGAATTCAAAGGTACGATCTGTCGGGACATCATGTCGGAGCTTACGGAGTGGTTCACCGATCCTGATGTCGTCGATGCCTGCGCAGGCGCCGTCGAAACCCTGCCGATGTTCGGCTGCGTCGAGGCAGGCACCGTGTCCGGCTTCGTTTCGTTACGGGCGCATCCGCCGGCTGCCATGGAGATCCTGGTGATTGCGACTAGACGCCAATATCACCGCAGCGGCGTCGGCAAGCGGTTGCTGGCGGCAGCCGAGACATTCGCGCGTTCCTCCGACTGCAAGCTCTTGACGGTCAAGACCCTTGCGCCGCGTGGCAAAGATGAACCGCAATATGAAATGACGCGCGCCTTCTATGACAGGAACGGCTTCATCCGTGCGGAAATATTCCCAACGCTTTGGCGTGAAAGCGATCCATGCCTTTTCTTCGTCAAACCCTTGATTTCAATCAATTAACCAAGCCGCTTCGCCGGCAGTCAACATGTCAGGAAGCCGCCGAGCTTCAGCAGGAATGATAATGAACGACGAAACTACCGCCCGAAACGATCAGCGTCATGCAACGGTTTTCACGACGGAAGGCCTGCGTTTCGAGGTCGATGGCAAGACCATTCTTCACCCGCTCGATATCAGCTTCAATGCTGGCGAGATTTCCGGCTTGATCGGTCATAACGGCTCCGGCAAATCCACACTGATCAAGTTGCTGGCGCGGCAGATCCAGCCGACGGGCGGGCGCATTCTGTTCGACGGGGTTGCCGCCGGCTCCTATGACATGCGTGCTTTCGCGCGCGCCGTCGCCTATTTGCCGCAGGATACCACATCGGCTACCGGCATGAAGGTCGAGGAGCTTGTCGCCTGCGGGCGCTATCCCTGGCACGGAGCGCTCGGCCGCTTCACCGATGTCGACCGCGAAAAAGTGGAGACCGCGATGAAGCTGACGCATGTCGATACGCTTGCGGGGCGGATGGTCGATACGCTTTCCGGCGGCGAGCGTCAGCGCGTCTGGATCGCGATGCTGGTCGCCCAGGACAGCCGTTGCCTGCTGCTCGACGAGCCGACTTCGGCGCTCGACATTGCCCATCAGATGGAAATTCTCGGGCTTGTGCGGGAGCTTTGCCGAACGAAGGATTTGAGCGTTATTCTCGTCCTGCACGACATCAACGTCGCCGCTCATTTCTGCGATCATCTGCATGCGCTGAAGCAAGGTCGCCTGATTGCCGCTGGCCCCTCACCAAGCCTCATGAAAGCCGAGACGCTGCATACGATCTACGGCGCCAACATGGGTGTCACGGCCCACCCCGTGCATGGGACGCCGCTTGCCTATGTCATTTGAACGCTGCTTTAAGACCCTGAAATTATCCCGCCGTACGCTTCTTGCCGCCGCAGCACTTTGTGCCGTTCCGAGAGCGGGAATGGCGGCCGAAACGATACCAGGCCCGATCGTCTCCCTGGATTATGGCTTGGCCTCGACACTGCTTGCCCTCGGCGTTACACCAGCGGCCATCGCCTCTCTTGCCGACTGGAATACTTGGGTTGTCGAGCCGAAAATGCCTGATGGGGTCATCGATCTCGGCACTACCAGCGAAATCAATCTCGAGGTTCTGGCCAGCGTCAGGCCGGCGCTGGTCCTGACGACGCCCTATCTCGCTCCCCTGAAGCCGCGACTGCAAGCGATTGCGCCGGTCATGGAACTGACAATCTATGCCGAAGGCGGCGAGGCACTACAGCGTTCCATCGCCGCGACACGGCTGCTTGCCGACGTCATCGGCCGACGACCACAGGCAGACGATTTCCTCGCCCGGTCCGAGCAATTCTTCGACGATTGCGCAAACCGGGTGAAGACGCTTAACCCTCCGCCGCTGGCGCTGATCAATTTCGTCGACCAGCGCCATGCCCGCATCTACTGCGGTGCCGGCCTCTATCAGAACGTCATGACCAGGATCGGCCTGAAGAATGCTTGGACTGGGCCTGGCGACTATTGGGGTTTTGAAACGATCGGCCTGGAGCAATTGGCAAGGCTCGACCAAAATCTGCGGCTGATCGCATTCGAGCCGTTGCTTCCACCCAATGTGCTCGACAACCTGCAGGATAGTCCGCTGTGGACCAGCCTCCCCTTCGTGCGGGCCGGGCGCGTATCCGTGCTGCCGGGCACATTGATGTTCGGCATGGTGCAGGAAGCGCAGCGCTTCGCACGTATCCTGCTCGATCATTTGGAAAAATTTGCATGACCCGCATCGAAGCGAACAATCCCCTCGGCGCTCCGGCTGTGGCGCTGACGTTGTTGGTGTTCGCCGGCCTCCTTTCCTGGCACCAGCTGGCGCCTGATCTTGCACGGCTGACAACGCAGGCAGCCGGCTACGATCCGCGGCGTCTGTTGCTGCTATATTCGACGCTGCCGAGAATTGCGACGGCGTTGCTGGCCGGTGCTGCCCTTTCGCTGTCGGGAAGCCTGTTGCAGCAGGTGCTGCGCAACCCGCTGGCCTCGCCCTCGACGCTCGGCATTTCCGCCGGCGCCAACCTCGCGCTCGTCGCCGTCATGCTCGCCTTTCCCGCTCTGCAGGGCCTCACCCGCGACGCGGTCGCCCTATTCGGTAGTGCGGCAGCCGCGTCCGTCGTTTTCCTCATCGGCGCAAGGCGCGGCTTCTCGCCCCTGGCGCTCGTCCTTGCCGGGCTGATCGTCGGCGTCTGGAGCGGCGCGCTGGCCGCTATTCTCGTCTTGATGAACGATCGCTATCTCTCCGGCCTCTTCATCTGGGGTGCCGGATCGTTGGCGCAACAAAGCTGGACCATTCCGCTTTCTCTCCTTCCGAAAATCGCTGTCCTCTCCGCCGCCGCGCTCCTGATGGCCCGGCCGCTATCACTCATGGAGCTCGGCGACAGTGGCGCGAGCGGACTTGGCCTTTCGGTGAAACGTACGCGTATCGCCGCCGTCTGTATTGCGATCGCACTTGCCGCCATCGTCACCAGCGCGGTCGGCGTCATCGGCTTCATCGGCCTGATCGCGCCGCGCATCGCTCAGCTTGCCGGTGCCCGGCAGATGAAGAGCCAGCTCGTGTGGTCTCCCCTTATCGGGGCCGGACTATTGCTTTTGACGGACGAAGCATTGGTGTTCCTTTCCGGAACATCCTCGACCTTCCTTCCGACAGGAGCCATTACAGCCTTGCTCGGCGCGCCGCTGCTGCTTCTGATGTTGCCGCGCCTGAAAACGGCACAGCGCAACGTTTCGAATCCGTCGCAGGATGCGAACCGCGCCATGCGAACACCAAGGGTGCTGTTAGTCGCATCGATCCCCGCACTCCTTCTTCTGTTGGCGGGTGCGGTCTTCTTCGGCCGCGCGCCCGACGGTGCCTGGGCTTTCCTGAGCTATATGCATTGGCCGGACGTGCTGCCCTATCGGCTGCCGCGCATCGCCGGCGCCTTTGCCGCCGGCACGATGCTGGGCGTTGTCGGCGCCATCCTGCAGCGGCTGAGCGGCAATGAGATGGCAAGCCCCGAGGTTTTGGGCATTTCCGCGGGCGCGACGCTCGGCGTCACTGCCGCGCTCTTTCTCCTGCCTGCTCCGGGCATAGTCGCGCAGCTCGGCTTCGGCGGCCTCGGCGCTTTCGCCGTTTTGGTTGCCATTTTCCTTTTCGGCATCCGATCCGGCTTTGCGCCCGAACGCGTGCTTTTGACGGGTATCGCGCTCGGAGCCATGCTGGATGCCTTCATCAGCGTGCTCGCCGCCAGCGGCGATCCGCGCGCGATGATCGTCATGCAATGGATGAGCGGCTCAACCTATCTCGTTGATATACCGAAGGCATTTTCAGCAACTGCGGCTGCAATTGCGGGTCTCGCGTTTGCCTTCCTCGGCCATCGATGGCTCGATCTCTTACCGCTCGGCCCGCAAGCAGCGCAAGCGATCGGCATCCGCGTCAATCGCGCCCGCGCCTGCCTCTTTGCGCTCGCCGCAACCATGACCGCCGCCGCCACCCTCATCCTCGGCCCGTTGAGCTTCATCGGCCTCATGGGTCCGCATCTGGCAAGAGAGCTCGGATTGCGCCGCGCCGCGCCCCAGCTCGCCGGTGCCGCCCTTGCCGGCGGTGGCCTGATGGTGCTGGCGGACTGGTTCGGCAGAATGCTCGCGTTCCCCTATCAAATGCCCGCCGGCCTCGTCTCGGCACTGGTGGGCGCGCCGCTGCTGCTGGTGCTGATGAAAAAGCCTCGGTAGCTTATAGTGGAATAATCTAGTGAACCGTCATGAACTTACATTCCCGCAATGAATGCGGCAGTATGAGGACGGGCGACCAAGCTATTTTTTCAGCAACATCGTGATTGGCATAAATCGCTGCACATCGATGTAGCGAGCTATCGTATCGTAAAGCCAATCGCTTCCAGTCATGCTTTTAAACATTTGCCGCGCGGTCCCATGGGGAATGAACGGATCAACGACCTCCAACCCCATGATACGTGCCGCCCCCACAACTTCGTCGTAGGATAGATAGTCATGCATCTGAATTCGCTTATCGAACGATGGTTCCATCATATCGAGCCCGCGACCAAGTTTGCCTACGATATCGCTTGCATAGCTATCTGACAAAAGCCGTACAAACGGAAGTCTCGTATCGTGGCGATCAAATGGATAGAGGGAATTTTCCGTATCGATATGGACAACCCCGCCAGGCGCAACCAATTCGAACAAGCTCTTGAGAGCCTTGAACTGCATCTCTCGAGGGATATGCTCAACCACCTGATAGCAATAGACGAAATCAAATTGCTCCCTCATGCGAGATTCGACGGGGGTTATCAGATTTCCTTCTCTAGCAACGATCGTCGCACTGTGTTCATTGAACCTCATATTCGAGATTCGAACCGCTTCCTTTGAGTAGTCAAACGCTGAAACGCTTCGAGCACCCAATTCCCAAGCCGCGATAGCAGCAATGCCAGTTCCACATCCCACATCGATGAAGCGGCTTCCTTCTATTTCGATATGGGGAGCGCAGGCTTTCAGAAAGCTCTTAACCCAATCAATACGGGTTGAAAGCTCGATTTGCAGGCGCTCCGCGCTAGACGCACCTGTATAATGCTCAATCGCGTTTCTGAAGGTTTCTGAATATTGCTGGGTCATAAAAAACATATATCCAGCACGCATCTCTCATACAAGCGCCTTTACACAACCGGAATGAACCATTAGGTCGAGCTAGAGGTAGTTTGTACGTCCATATAACTTTGGTCTGGCAAAGTTAAACCTAAAGAACTGTCTCCAATTGCTCGCCAACAACGTCAAGTAGCGGCAAGAAAGAATGGGCCATAGCATCTTCGGTAAATAGCAGCTCATAACGAGCTCGGCCTGCTTTTCCCATCTGCGTCCTGAGGTTGGCATTCGAAATCAGCACTTTCATCATTTCGTAGAGCGACACGGCGTCAGCAGGCTCGGCCAAAAGGCCAGTTTCACCATGCGTTACAACCTCTGGCATTCCTCCCGTTCTACAAGCAACCACGGGCTTAGAACACATCATCGCTTCCAATGAGATCAACCCAAATGATTCATAGCGCGAAGGCGCCACGAAGATATCACATGCTTTATAAAATTGTCGTAATGCTTCTTCGTCACAGCGACCATGAAAATGGATCCGTTCACGTACATTCTGCGGAACCTGTCTAGCTTCGAATTCTAAACGATATGTTGCCCGACCACCGATCGAAATTGTATCATCACCGACGATATCTAATACGATCTCAGGAAACTCAGCTAAAAGTCTTGGCGCAACCTGTAGCAGAATATCAATCCCCTTACGGGTTTCTAAGCGACCCACAAATAACAACTTTATAGTCTTTGACGGAACAGAGGTGGCCGGCAATTTACCCCAGTCCGATAGTCCTATCGGAGCCACCAACACTCGCTCTCCGAAATCAACGTCACAGAGTGCCTCAACATCCTTAGCGATTGCCTGGCTTATAGAGTGGATACGCCACGAGCCTTTTACTAGCAGCCGTTCCATAGAAAGGATCGGGTTCCCAAAAACTCGCATCCATTCCCCATCGGCTCTTTTCTCAGGATAACTATCGAGCCAATGATTCATTGTCGTCTGCAGCGACGTGACAAGATGGAATTCTCTGTCCAGAAGTACCGCGATCCCTTCACAATCCCATATTGGAGCATACACAAGATCCACCCGCCGACGATCAGAAATATGCCGTATGATAGCGAGCGCGGTGTTGGACCAGTTCCAAATGTGTTGCGGAATTATGTCTGGAGCAATAGGATTATCTTGCGGTAGATCTATATGCTTTGGAATAATACGATGAACCCAGACGTTGTCCTCGTAGTCCAGCCGATCATGACCCGAACCCTTCGTGACAACGTGAACATTATGCCCCATTCTCCCAAGCGCAGCCGCAAGTTGCGATATATAGCGAGCGATGCCGCCGTTTTGGTTGGGGGGATAGTCCTGGCTTACGAAACATATAGTTTTTCGGCCCTGAGACGGTCGCAAAACCGAGACATTGCGAAAATCCTCGGCATGCGCTCGCATAACGGCTTCTGAAAGCAAGCACCTTGACGGCGTCAAGCCACGCTGCATCCCATCTCGCACCGCGTCGGACATCTCTTTATCGAACTTCCGGCGTTCAATTGCGCTATAAAGGCCATTTCGATATCCATTTTCTACAGCCTCGGTCCATGCCGTTACGTCATCCAAACCCGCACGTACGCAATCATCGAGACTGTAATGGAAGGACGCATTTTTCAGAGCAAAATAAATGCGATTTTTTATGAGAGGATACCAGCTTCGAACAATCTTCTTGCTATCGCGGATGCTGCTCTCTGCAAATTTATGATGCACAAAGGCGCGATCTGACTGAATTATTTCATAACCACGATCTAAAAGCCGGCACAGCACGTCGGTTTCGTCGAGAAAGTACTCATATTCTTCATCGAAACCCCCAATTTCAAGTAACGCTGTACGAAGGAATGACGAGTTCGTCCCAAGTAAATGAGGTATCACTGCTGACATCGGAAAATTGAATTCCGGCGTCGGGCGATGCCAATTAAAAGGGCGACCAAGTCGATTAACTGCGACATATTGGCTCTGGAAATTGACTCCAGTATTGTCGTAAACAAATCCACCGACAGCACCAACGGTGCCCCGACTGTATTCAATGGCAAGATCTCGTAGCCACTCAGGTTCCGGAACAGCATCATCATCAATAAACGCAACAATGTCGCCTGCGGCCATCGCGATGCCGACATTACGTGATTTTGACAAATTCCTTTCTGAGCAGCGAGCGATTTTGAACGCCGAACTATAACTTTTAACGATTTCCTCCGTACCATCCGCAGTGGGTCCAATGACTACACAAACTTCAAAGTGCGGATAGTCGATATGCAACAAACTCGAAAGAGTTGCACCTATCGTCTTTGCTCGACCGTCGGTGTTAATTACAATGCTGAATGACTTCACGTCGGCATCAGGCGACATAACTGGACCCGTTTAGTTAGGGGAAGATGCGGAGATCTCAAATTCGTAACACAGACCGTTACGGCGGCCACGCGCCCTAATATCTATGTTCAAAAATCCCTCCGCTTTCAGAAGCTCGGCGAAACTTTCGGGCGTCAACGCATTATAGTGAAAATCACCAGCGTAGTCTTGCGCGCCAAACAAAACCTCGCGAAAATCGGCAAAGCTGTATTCGCCAGTTGCTGCATGTTTAATCATTGCGTCGCAATCCGGCATAATTGCATGGAAAACACCCCCTGCCGCCAGGAGAGATTTCCAATATGGAAGCAATCGACGTTTAAGCATTTCCTGAGGAAAATGCTCGATGAGGTGCGAGCTAAAGATCTTTTCAACGTCACCTTTTTCAAAAGGAAGGCCATCCACCGACGCGACGACATCAACCCCCGGCAGTTCCCTCATATCGACGTTGATATATCCTTCCAAAGGATGCAACCCGCAGCCGAGATTTAGTTGATAGCGCCCCTTCCCAAATTTAGCTAGTTTATCCGCAGCGAGAACCCTTGCTTGAAGCGGCTCAGCAGAATCTCCGAGAGCATTTCGATCAAACTCGGAGCTTGCGGTTGAAGCAGAACGCTCACCAAACTTCATTTCGAACAGAATCTCACGTCGCAAAAACTCAACCCGATCTTCGAGCTTCCGTTGATCTCGAACAATCTGGCCCTCGAGGCGCTCTCGAAGCCATTGCTGGTCAATTGCGATTGACTGATTTAGACGCTCCTCCAGGCGCTTCTGATCCGCAGCTAAATTTGCAAGCGCTTCAGCAAAGGTCTTGTCCGATGATTCAGTTTTTTTTACATGCGCCGAAAAAGCTCTGGCAAGCGCAGACAACGAACTTAAGACGCCACCTTCCTGTTGCGTGGACGTGCTCATCTCCAACAGTGATATACGCCGGACCAATGGATCGACAGCTCCAGTAATCATTGAGTTAACGCGAAACGCGATTCTGTGCCAAATGGCCAACCATACGGGGCGTACGATGGGTTTTGCAGACGACTTGATTTTTTCTTTGAAGCTCATTCGAACTCCCCTTGGCATTAAATTGAGGTGCTACGCTTTAATTAATTGACTGGAAAATGCAAGTTCCAATCCGCTCGCGCCTACGAGCGGATTGCGCCATACCCCATGATAGCTTAAATGGCCGGTAATTTTGAACGACGGAAAATGTTCGGAGCGGAGTGGAGAAACAGTTGTTTAACAAGGTGTGCAATGACGTGAGATTGGCATGGCTTTTGGCAAAGCGTGATTTACGAAATCGCTATGCGTCGTCTTATGCGGGCTTTGTATGGGCAATCGGCGTTCCGCTTGTCTATGCACTCATAAATATTGTCGTGTTCTCCTTGCTGATGCGAGGGCAGATGGGAGAACGATATGGCAATGTGCCCTTCACAGTCTTCTACTTCGTAGCCCTCTCACAATGGATTATGTTTGCAGAAGTCGTGCCTCGATCGGCGAACATTATTCGAGAATATTCATATATTCTCAAAACAAGGGTAGGGTTTCCCGTCTGGATAATTCCTTTAATTCCACTTGCCTCAGCGTTTGTAACACAACTTGTAATCGCTCTCCTATGCGCAATATATATGTGGGCACACAACCTTGCCCCCTCACCTTCCACACCTATAATTTTTTTCGTTTGGCTCACCAGCATTACAATCACTGTTGGAGTCGCACTTATTGTCGCCAGCATTTCGGTCTTCATTCCAGACATGAATCAAATAGTGCCTATCGTTATCAATGTCATTTTTTGGCTGACACCAATTCTCTATCCACCCTCTATGGTTAGTGCTGCATCGCCTGCAATCCAGTGGATTATCGTCGGCATTAACCCATTCTATTATGTTACAGAAGCAGCGCGATTGTCCGTATTTGGAGCCGCCTCGGAAATATGGAAGGATATTTTAGTTGCCGCAATTTATGGAATTACTTTCATGATCCTTGGCTCTTACGTTTTTAGGAAGCTTCGCCCTGGCTTCACAGATGTGCTTTGAGGAGGCAAGATTTTATGGATGCTAGCATATTCACTCCAGCGATAAGCCTTAGTGGCATCAGCAAGGCATATACAACCTACGAGAAGCCTTGGCATCGCCTTGCGGAACTTCTCTCAGGAAATCGGCGCAAGCTCGGGCATCGTGTCAATGCCTTGAGCAATGTCTCCCTCGAATTGCAGAAAGGAGACCGCCTTGGCATTGTCGGGGAGAATGGAAGTGGCAAAAGCACCTTGTTGAAGATCATCAGTGGGGTCCTCACGCCCACGACTGGTTCCGTGTCTGTCAGGGGGCGTGTCTCAGCCTTGCTGGAACTGGGTGCAGGGTTTAACGGTGATCTATCGGGACGTGACAATATCGAAGCTTTTGGTGTCATCCACGGGCTCTCCTCCGATGAAATTCAGGAAGCTATACCGAAAATTATTGCCTTTAGTGAGCTTGGAGAATTTATCAATTATCCAGTGAAGACTTACAGCAGCGGTATGGGGGTGAGGCTTGGCTTTGCATGTGCGGTTTACGTTCGTCCAGATATTCTTATCGTGGACGAGGCGCTTAGCGTCGGCGACGCCTATTTTCAAAACAAATGCTTGCACAAAATTAAAAGCCTGCTTGATGACGGTGTCACATTTATTTACGTCACGCACACCGCTGACAGCGTGCGAGCACTCTGCAACAAAGGGCTTTGGATGGAAAAGGGGCACCCAAAGCTTTTTGCTTCGTCGAGCGAAGTTGGCGAGAGATACAACGCAGCTATGTTCGAAAAGATTTCCCACGCGCAGCAAGCAGTAGAACTTGATTCAAGTACAGACGAGTTGGAGTCCCCGACCACGTCAAGCGACCACGCCATTGACGACGCCAGAGCAAAGGTCTTTGCTGAGCGCGTTGAAGCGCTGCGCACCGGTAGCGGTGAAGTTCGCATCACTGATATTACCATAGGTAACGACGTTGAGAGCGTTGAGATTGATGAACTTATGAAAATAAGAGTGTACTTACGGCGATTTGGGAAAATTCCGGAGAACTGCGCTCTAGCAGTCGGAATTACTGACAAAATGGGCCGGCAGATCTTACATTTTAGCTCCGCAATTAAGAACATTTATCTTAACAGAATGGGTATTGGCGGTGAGACTTGTATTGAGTTCCGTTTCAATAACGTACTCTGCCCAGGAGAATATGGTGTGATCGCGGGCGTGGGGCCACTAGATAAACACCCGCAGTCCGATAGTCTCTCCGTACCCAAACAGGTGGTTGACTATTGCGTAGGCGGAGCTCGGTTTTCAGTTCGCTTTCCGAACTCTGGAGATATAAAAGATCTATGGGGAGTGGTCCATACACCGTATGAAGTTGTTCAAGTTGCGAAGACCTGAAGAATTTCATTCAATTGCAAGCCTTAAGCGCTCTCAACACTTTACTCAAATCAGGCAGCGACCAATGCGATCTAACTTGTCGAGTTATTCTCCTACCTCCGCGGGCAACGAAATAGACAGTTATGATTAAATATTTTAAAGACTTTATTAGAAAAATTGCAAGAGATGAAGTTGATCAACGATTGCACGAAATAATAACCTACCTTGAAGGAAGAGATTTTACTTCGAAAATTGCACAAAACCTCATAACAACTCCGACGATCTGGGGCGGCGACTGGAGTAAAGTTGAACTTGGAGAGCGTGTAACCCTGGTTAATACACTACTGAATGTCTCGTCAGGCAAGATCGTTATTGGTGATTTCTCTTTTTTTGGTCATAATGTTTCCCTTCTCACGGGCACCCACTTCCTCGACAAGGAAAAAAATGAACGACAAGCTTTTCCTAGCAGCGGGCGTGACATTATTATCGGTAATAGCGTCTGGATCGCTAGTAATGCCGTGATCCTCGGTCCTTGCCAAATAGGCGACAGGGCGGTCATCGCCGCAGGTGCTATTGTCACTGATGATACGATTGAACCTGATAGCGTTTACGCGGGATGCCCTGCGAGACGTATTCGCTAAAAATTAGCATCACAAACTAGCGCATGATGCCATCCTGGAAGCTAGCGTAAACGGTTTCATTGCCACCGCGCTCAATCATCTTCTGGCCGTTCCCTTGGATAACGATAATCTAAAACGACCCGCAGCTATTATCGCTATTTCGGTTTCTCCGCCACTAAAACCATATCGCATCCTGTTTCCGGATATATATTGCCTATGTGAATATTTCGAAGTGAAAAGCCGACAGCAGATGGCAAACGCTTCCAAACCTCGGGGCTTATGATCCATACATGTTCTGGTGCGTTATCAACGTCAAGTGGTACCGCAAAAAATAGCCAGCCGCCAGGTTTAAGTACGCGCATGATTTCGTTAAATGTCGACTCTAGGTCAAGGCTATGTTCAAGTGAGTGGGAGGAAAAAACAAAATCATACTCGCCATCTTCGCAAGGGAGCTTCTCATTTGAAGCACGCAAAAAACTAAAATTAGGTCGGCCCTGCGTTTTACCGATATTTCCGCTTATAACTCTCTCGTCTATGTCGAGACCAGTATAAGTGAAATTCGCTTGCTCGAAGTACTCAAGCATGCCAGGAAGGAAATTCCCGCATCCTATATCGAGAACCTTTGCGCCCTGAGTCACATAAGGTTCAGCCTCTCTCCATCGCATGAGGTATGCATCTCGACGCTTTAGAGTGATTTGCTCTATATCTTGTCCGGTTTCTATGATGTTCCGCAGCCAGCGATCAACTTGATCAGTTTGAACAGACCTAAACCTCTCTTCATCGAAATGCGTTATTTCGTTTTCTGAATCCATCATTAAAGTTTTTGGCACAAATGCGCCATAAATGATCAACTCCTCGCCCTGAGAGATTACAGGCTTGCCCACAATCGTCAGAGAATTAGCCAATATTACATCTGTATAGGTACTGACGGAGTATAGATTTTCCGTTCGGGATGGATCTTGATCACACGATACCGTGCCGGACCATGGGTGATGCATGACTAAGAAGAGGATGTCTCTGCCGGGTTCATTCCATTGAACCGACGACCCTCTCCCAAAACCGAGATTTAAAGTTTGGTCCGGCCGCTCTTGCCATTTTCCTGAATATTGAAAGCGTGGATCGTCATAAGCGACAAAATCGTAGTTCTGCTTTCGATAAATTTGCTTGAACAGAGATGCCATTATGCCCTCAAATTTGCAGCTCATCCGCTTTCGATGACTTGGCGTATGTAGTGCATTTGTGTCGCCCTGCAAATACTACGAAGGCATTTTACCGCCTTCTGCCAGGAAGCTATCGCTTAGGGAACGGGTTCCACGTTTGCCATGTATCTTTCATTGTGCTTCCGGCAGCTGGAACCAATCCAAGCAGAAGAGACCATCAATCTGAGACAAGTTCACCTTTAAGATCAGAACGTTATGCCTGGCCAAGCGCCCTCAGACAAAAACGTCGACGCCCGCGATGCACCTACCACCGATATTTCAGCGACGCCGTGAAGTTTCGTCCCTGGCCGAGATAGCAATAACCCTCGTTGCAGACCGTCAGGCGGCGGTTGGCGATATTTCGGACGTCGACGGAGGCGGTCAGGCCTTTGTATTTCTGGTCGATCGCGCCGAAGTCATAAGAGAGCGCCGCGTCCAGGTAAAAGCTCGCGTCATTCTTGCCAGTGTTGCCCGTGCTCGTGTAGGTCTCGCCCGTGTAGCGGATACCGGCGCCAATGGTGAGGCCCTTTACGGCCGAATCCTCCTGGAAGGTATAGTTCGACCATAGGCTGGCAATGCTCTTGGGTGTGACGGCAGGCGCGTTGCCGGTGTTGTCGCCGCGGGTGATTTCGGAATGATTGTAGGAGTAAGCGGCAATCACATCCCAGCCCTCAGTGATATTCGCCCTGGCTTCCAGCTCGATCCCCTTGTTGGTCACTTCGCCGAGCGAGGCATAGATGCCTGTCAGCGGATCGACCAGGACGGGCTTGTTCTTCTCGGCGAGATGATAGGCGACAGCTGAAAGCAGGATGTCGGTGCCTGGCGGCTGATATTTCACGCCCAGTTCGTATTGTTCGCCCTTCGTAGGGCCCAGGATGCTGCCGGACGCGGATCGCTGCGTAACCGGATTGAAGGAGGTCGAATAGCTGGCGAAAGGCGCGATGCCGTTATCGAAGAGATAGAGCGCGCCAGCCTGGTAGGAAAATGCGTTCTTGCTGAGATTGTCGTCCGTGGTAGTGCCGGAAGAGACGAAAGTCGTATCGGTCGACTGCTTGACCAAGGTCTGCCGCCCGCCGAGCGTGAAGCGCCATTTGTCGAGCTCGATCTGATCAAGCGCATAGGCGCCGATCTGCTGCAGGCTGGCATCGACCCTGCTGAAATTATAGTCCGGTGTCGGGCCGGATACGCTATAGGTCGGATTGTCGATATCGAAGTCGTAGGCGGGGTTGGCCGTCGCATCCATCCCATATGCGAAGGAATCGTTCATATGGGTATAGTCCAGACCGAACAGCATGGTGTGGCTAGCCGGACCGGTATCGAACTTGGATTCGAGCTGGTTGTCGACCTGGAAAACATTTATTTTATCGCTGATCGCACTTGCTCCGCGATGGGCGACGTTTCCCGTCCAGCCGTAGGTGCCGAGATAGCGCGCTTTCAGATCCAGGTGCGAGAAGCGAAGAGTCTGGCGGAAGGTGAAGCCGCCGTCGAATTCGTGCTCGAACTGGTAGCCGACCTGCTGCTGCCGGGTCTTCTGGTAATCGTAGTCAGGATCGCTGCCGCGCAGCTTGAGGACGTTGCCATCAGGGCTGGTCAGTGCGCCGACATTGGCGTCGACCTCGGTGGACTGCGCCGATCCGTAGACCGTAAATTTCGTCGCATCGTCAGGCTTCCAGGTGAAGGACGGCTGGATGAAATAGCGGTCGTCGGCGATATCGAAATTGGTATCGCCCTTTCGCGCCAAGCCGACGATCCGATACAACATGGTATCGTCGTCCTTGCTGACCGGGCCGCCGAAATCGAACATCGTCTGGGCGCGATCGGATGTTCCGTAGAGAACCCCAACCTCCCGGATCGGTTCTTCCGTCGGCAGCTTCGATATCTTGTTGATGATCCCGCCCGGCGAGCCGGCGCCATAGAGCACGGACACCGGTCCCTTGATCACTTCCACACGGTCGAGCGAATAGGGATCGGTCCGGAACATCCCGTAATTCATATAGGGCTGCCGCAATCCGTCGCGATAATCGCCGACGGTGGTGACGTCGTTGCCGCGAATATAGATCTGGTCGAAGCGTGGATCGAAGCCGTAGGAGCCGGTCTGAACGCCGGCTGAATAGCGCACCGCTTCGATGACATCCTGCGCGCCGCGTTCCTCCAGCTCCTTCCTGGTTATGACCGAAACGGATCGCGGCGTTTCAACCAGAGGCGTATTGATCTTGGTGGCGCCCAGACTTTTCTTTGCCGCTATCGTCGTATTGTCGCTTGCGTCGCGCGACTGGCCGCTGACGACGATCGGAGCGAGCTGCGTCGCATTGCCGCCATTTGCATTGGAATCCTGCGCAAAGGCATTTCCGCTCAATGCAAATAGTGTTGCAAGTGCGGTGGCACTGCCCGCGAGGCGAAATCTCTTACGTGTCAAACTATT
>NZ_JBNDIC010000021.1:0-103635 GCF_056755475.1 Rhizobium sp. KNZ2-6A
GGGCGGGCAGGGGCCGAGCCATGTCTTGATTGACAGAAGGGGGACGGCTTTCTCGCTCCTGCATTTTGCTTCGAATTCGGTCCTGAATCGTTCTGTTCAAGTCCGCCGCAGGAAGTCCGCGATCAGGCTCGGGATAGTCTCCGGGGCATCTTCAAAGCAATAATGGCCGACGCCTGGGAGGCGCTCGATGCAGGCCGATGGGAAGAGGGCGGAGAAGAGCGGCAGGAAATGTTCCGCATGCAGTGTCCGGTCCGCCTCTCCCCAAATGGCGAGTGCCGGCTTGCCACGGATGATACGCTCGGCCGCGGGATCGGGCGTTTCGAATTGGTGGGCGCCGGTCGCAAAGCCCTTGGCCCAGCCGCGCGCGCCGAGGCACTCGGCCTCGCTGGCAAAGGGCGCGCCATAAGCTTCGAGCCAGGTGTCGTTGATGACGGCGTTGTTTTCGAAGCCGTTGAGCTTGAGCGTGCTGAGGATGTTGAAGCTGAGATTGTTAAGCACGGGCTCTAGCGTGCCGTCGGCCTCGGCCTTGATGATCCATTGAAACCAGGGTGATTGGGCCGCATTCGCCATGAGCCGATCGACGAGATCAGGCTGGCCGAAGGGTGTCGGCCCGTTTGCCGAGATGATGCGGCGGATGCTGTGAGGGTGGCGGGCGGCAAAGCCCATGCCGACCGGACCGCCGAAATCATGCATGACAAGGGTGATGTCGGTGAAGCCGAGGGCTGCGACGAAGGCTTCGAGATTGGCGATGTGGTCCTGCAGCCAATAACTGCGGCCATCAGGCGTTTCGCTCTTGCCGAAGCCCATATGATCGGGAACGACGACGTGGTGCGTGCGGCTCAGTGTCGAGATGAGATGGCGGAAGAGATAGCCCCAGGTCGGCTCGCCGTGCAGGCAAAGGACGACCTCGCCGTCGCGCGGTCCTTCATCGACGTAATGCATGCGGAAGTCAGGTGCATCGGTGAAATGCGGTGCGAAGGGGAATGTGCCGGCGAATGTTTCATTGGCAGGAATCACGGTTGTTCTCCTAACGTGGTTTTAATTTGAAACCATGATTCCAATATCTCTTGTGGTTTTAGTTTGCAACCGATATATTAAGCTGAGCGTACAGGCGCTTGATTGCGGTCCTGACGGTAGACATGGAAACAGGCGAGGGCACGGCGGCATGGCCAAGAGAGTAAGCCACAGGGATTCCATATGCGGGGTGGCGCGGCCGCTGGATGCGATCGGCGACTGGTGGTCGCTGCTGATCATCCGCGATGCCTTCGATGGCCTCCGCCGGTTCGGCGAGTTTCAGAAGAGCCTCGGGCTTGCTAAGAACATCCTCTCGGCCCGGCTGCGCAATCTCGTCGCTCACGGCATCATGGATACCGTGCCGGCCTGCGATGGCAGCCCCTATCAGGAATATGTGCTGACGCAGAAGGGGCAGGGTCTGTTTCCGCTGCTGGTGGCACTTCGCCAATGGGGCGAGGATTTCTTCTTCGAGCCGGATGAGCCGCATGTGACGCTGGTCGACAGAGCGACGCATATGCCTGTGCGGCGGCTGGAATTGCGGGCGCAGGACGGGCGCATGCTTATGGCGGAGGATACGGTGATCGTGGTGCCGCCGGCTTCGCGGACAATCGAGGGCGAATAAGGCGGAGAGGTAATGCATTCTCCGGCCGGGGCCGTCTCGGCGATCATATCCTCATTTGCCGGCTTCGGCCCCGCCCATCAGCAGCTCCAGGCCGGCTTCGAACAGGCTTCATGGCCGTTGGCGCGGTAAAGCAACAAAGCTTTGGCAAGGTTCGGACGGTTTTTCGCCGCGGCATCGAGCGCTGCGCGGTCCGGCGGATCGGCCGCATCCGCCTGTTCTTCCAGCGCGCACCCCACCACATATCGGCTGATGGCAATCTGCAGCCCCAGGGCCTTTTCTGGATCGAAACCGGCGGCATGAAAAGGAAGCGGGCGGTTAGGCAGCTATATGGCAGCACCATGGTCTAAGATGACCGGCGCAGCCGTTCGGGTGCGATCAGCTGGCGGATTCATCCGGATCGGCGTCCTTGGCCTTGGTGAAGAGGCTCTTCAGCGCACTGGTCTTCGCCTTCGCCGCCTTGTTGGCCTTGATCGCCCGGGTGGCGGCCTTGGCCTGTTCCAGCATCATCTCGATCTGGATCTGCTGGATTTCGGTCAGCCGCTCCCATTGGCGATTGAGGAGATGATCGACCTTTTCATGCAGGTGACGGATTTCCAGTTCGGCCTTCAGGTTGACCTTGTAGTCGTTGAGGGCGCGCAGGCGGTCTTTCTCTTCCTGACGGCGCTGGCTCATCATGATGACGGGGGCCTGCAGCGCGGCGATCGTCGACAGGACGAGGTTGAGCAGGATGAACGGATAGGCATCGAAGGCCTGCTTGTCGCCCATGACGACATTGACCGCCATCCACACGCCCAGAAACAGACAGAAGGAGATGATGAAGACCCAGCTGCCGCCGAAGGAGGCGACGCCATCGGCCATCCTGTCGCCGATGGAGCGGTGGTCTTCATAGTCCTCTTCGATGTTTTCAGCCAGTGTATCATGCGTCTTCAGGCTTTCGACGACTTCGTCCTCGAGGGTGGAAAGCTCACCACGCTCGTCGGTCAAAAGCTCGGCGATATATTGGGCACGATAGTCGTCCATCACCTTGCGGCTGATATAGTCGTCGGCGCGAAGCTCAGGGTGCTTCAGCCGCATGAAATCCGCCAGCGAGGGACGAAGGTCGTCGACATGCACCGCATCTTTTTTCTTCAGCACCTGACCGGTGATGGCGTCGATAAGCTTGACGGACTTGGCCTTCGCCTGGGCGAGGCTCTTCGTATAGTCGTCCATCTCCACCACGGTCGGGGTCTCGCCCTCGCCCGCGTCGAAATCGACTATGCCTTCCGCCGGTTCAAAGGTCTTCGTTTCTGCCATATGAGGGGCCCTTTTGACGTTTTCTCGCTCATCTAACCAATAATGCGAACAGGAATGTGACTGTTGGAAGACCGCCAGAATCGCAGCCGAATGAAACCGTCATCCATTTTCCTGGGCATGTTTAGCGCCATTATCCTAAGTAACGGCAAATGAAATGCGCTGTTCCGGGATCTCTTGGCGTCACGCCGGCTTTTAGGCCCGAAAACAACCGCGCCGCGCGATCTCGTAAATGCTTTCAAAAGCGCCGCGTGTTTCTGCAGAAATTTCTACCGATACAATCAGGTTTTGACTTTCAAGCCCCTTGACCGAGGCCGGCCGACCGCTATTTGCCGCGCTGCAGCAGATATTCGCTGCTGCGAATAAACTTAGAGTTTCAAAGAATTATATCGCATCAACAGGGTGTTGGGCCTGTTGCCACGGGTTTTTGCAAATATGCGGAAAGGATAGCTATGCACAATCCCCCGGCAAGAGACTTGGAGTCCATCGCCCGACAGGGCGGTCGCTTCAAGCGTATGGCTGTCAGGATACCAACTTACCTGACCGATCTCAAAGAAAACCCGGCCTGGTTGCCTATGTTCCTGCTGGCCAGAACCCTACCGTTTCGGCGGATTCATTGGCTTGCAACCAAGCAGGCCGTCAGGCTCCCCGTTTCCGGTGCCTCGATGTTTACTGGTGTCGAGCGCAGTGCCGTCGTCAATGCCTTGCGGACGGATGGTATCTATCCGGGCTTGACGCTGCCGGATCACATCCATCGAGAGATCGCCGAATTCGCCGGAAATACCGGTTGCTACGGCAATTTCAACAGGCAGCTCGAATTCGTCGCCAGCGAGCACGGGCAAGCCGAAGCCCGGTTCGGGCGGCCGATTCTGAGCGGGCACTTCTTCGAACGCTCGCTTGATTGCGATGCCGTCATGGCGGTGCAGCGCGATCCGCTGCTGATCGATGTCGCCCGCCAATATCTCGGCGGGCAGGCCAAGGTGATCACCACCCGCATCTGGTGGAGCTTTCCCACGCAGGCTTCCGAAGCCGACAGGAGCCTCGCCTCGCTCGACAAGTATCACTTCGATCTCGATGATTGGCGGATGCTCAAGTTCTTCTTCAATCTCGTCGATGTGGACGAGGGCACCGGCCCGCACGTCTTCATCAAGGGAAGCCACAAGCGCCGCCGGGTCCGGCATCAGCTGACTTTACTTGTGGGGCATCCGGCAAACGAGGTGCTCGATTATTATGGGCAGGCGAATGCGCTGACGCTGACCGGCAAGGCCGGGTCCGGCTTCGTCGAGGATCCCTTCGGCTTCCATATGGGCACGGTGCCCACGCAGAAGCCGCGCCTGATGATGGAGGTTGGCTTCGGCGTTTCGAAGCCGTCGCAGCGCCGTTTCCATGGGGAGCCGGTCCTGCGATAGGCCTCGTTCGACCATCATGCCAAGGAGCGCCGCCACTACAGCGCCGCGCGTCAAATATGACGCGCAAAAGTCGCTGTAGCACTTTAAATCTGCTGCATAATTTTATTCTTAAATCGATTCCGATTTAAGGAATTATGCAGTAGGCGCTCCCTTCCGTCCCGGCTCAGGACGAGCGGCCAAACCGCCTGGCGATCAGGTGATCGAGCGCGATACGCCCGGGCCCGCCGGCAATGATCACCAGAAAGCAGGTTGCCCAGGTGCCGTGCGTCGGCCAGGCATCGGGATAGACGAAAATCTCGATCACCAGCGTCATGCCGAGCAGGGCCAGCGCCGACAGTCGGCTTGCGAAGCCGATGACGAGCAAAAAGGGAAAGAAATGCTCGCTGAAGGCGGCAATATGGGCGGCGATCCAGGGATCGACCAGCGGCAATTTATACTCCGTCTGGAAGAGATAGATGGCATTGTCGGTGACATGCCAACCTTCCACCTTGGTCTGTCCGGACTGCCAGAAGACGGCGGCGATCGACAGCCGCGCTATGAGCGCTATCAGGTCGTGCGGGATGCGGTCGAGGAGCCTTAGGGCACTATAGAGCCTTTGGGGCATGGTTTCGCGTTCGGCCGGGGCGGCCGTCATCATCTGGTTCTGCATGTCAGTTCCTCTTGGCGTTCAGCGAATGCCCATGAAAGCGCCCGCCGTGAACGCACCGGCGAGGTTGGCGGAAAGATCGAAATCTGCAGCTTCGGCAAGGGCCGCCTCGAAGGCGCTGCCGAGATCGGCGCCGGCAAACAACCGCTCCAGGAAGGTGGCGCCGCCCGGAGGCAGGCGATGCACTTCCACGATCATCTCCGGGCGGACGACGAGAGCATCCTCGCCAGTCCAATCGGCAATGTCTCTGAACTCGATTTCGCCGGTGTTCATCGCCCAGATGGTGGCGGCGGGATGAGCGGAGCGCCTAATGGAGGCGGAAGGATGCGGCACGAAGGCCAGATCCGCAAGGCCCGCCGGCTCGACGGTCGCCAACAAAGCGGCGTCGAGTGGCGTTGCGTCGGCGGCGTGATAGGCGCGACCCCGGGCTGCCTCCAGTCTCATGACGTCGGGCAGATAGGGGATTTTCCGCGCCGGCTCGAAACTCTCGACGAAGTCGGGGAAATCATCGCCATAGGCAAGCAGCAGCGGCGATCGCGGCGGATACAGCCGGATGAATTCATGCGCCATGGCCGCAAAGAATTCTTCGCCGACGATCTTTTCGGCCGCCGGGAAGCGCGAGGCAAGCGCGCCGATCAGGCTGATCGCGACATTGTTGCGATAGACGCCGAAGCGTCGTTCAGGCTTAGGGCCATTCCAGGCCGTCAGCCCCTTGGGCACAGCGAGGTCGGGATCGATGAGGGCTGCTGCGAATTCGCTTTGCGTGCTGAGAGACATAACCCCCTCCTCAGGCTGCCCGGCGCCCGGCGGCGCGTTTCAAAACTCTGTCCGCAGCCTCGGCTTCAGCCCGCAGAACCGACCATTCCGGGACGTCATTGTCCCATTCGACCAGGCTGGCGATTGGCCCGGTACGGCCGATAAGCTCTTCGTAAAGCGCCCAGACCGGATCCTTCACCGGCGTATCGTGGCTGTCGATCAGGAGCAGCGCGCCTGAATCGTCGGTGGTCTCCGAATGGCCGCTCAGATGGATCTCGCGCACCCATTGCACCGGGAAGCGCTCGAGATAGGCCCGCGCGTCCATGTGGTGGTTGGTGGCGGCGACGAAGACATTGTTGACGTCGAGCAGCAGGCCGCAGCCGGTGCGGCGGGCGACGTCGGCCAGAAATTCCGTTTCCTCGATCGTGCTTTCCTCGAAGAGCAGGTAGGTAGCCGGATTCTCCAGCAGCATCTGCCGGCCGAGCAATGCCTGAACCTGATCGATATGGTCGCAGACCTGCGCCAGCGTCGCCTCGGTATAGGGCAGCGGCAGCAGATCGTTGAGAAAGGTCGTGTCGTGGGTCGACCAGGCGAGGTGCTCCGAAAAACTCTCCGGCTCGTAGCGATCGCAGACGATCTTCAAGCGGGCAAGATGTTCGGTATCCAAGGGCTGCATCGAGCCGATGGAAAGGCCGACACCATGGATGGACAAGGCATAGTCCCGGCGCAGCCGGCCGAGCTGGGCATGCGGTGGGCCACCGGCGCCCATGTAGTTTTCGGCATGAATCTCGAAGAAGCCGATCGGCTGCCTTTCGGCATCGATCGCGGCGAAATGTTCCGGCTTGAAGCCGACACCGGCGCGGCGGGGAAGTTCTGACGATTTCATTGCAGCCTCCGTTTGCATTTGCCTGATGTTGGAGGAAGGGCGGCGCGCAGAATATGCGCCGCCCCGCATCGTGGCGTTTGGTCAGACGGGCGCCGGACCCTGCATCAAAGTGCCGTGACCGTTCGGCGTCTTCATCGTCTCGCAGGTGCCGGCGGGAACCAGCTTCCACGAATTGCGCTGGTAATCGACCTTCGATGTTCCGGCGCAGGTCGTGCCGGGGCCGGCGGCGCAATCGTTCTGGCCCTTGAGGGCGACGCCGTAGCATTTTTCCTTGGCGTCGGCCGCAGAGGCGGTGGTTGCGCCGGCCGCCAGCGTCACGGCGGTGGCAACCGATGCGGCCAAGGCGAATGCGGACATCTTGCTCATGACATGCTCCTTACAAAAGGGGATTGGCTGGTGATCGGCTTCGGATCAGGCCGGGGTCAGCGAGCCATGGCCCTTCGGCGTTTTCATGGAGGTGCAGGTGCCCGTGGGAACGAGCTTGAAGGACATCTTGTCGTAGCTCATGGTCGATTTGCCGGCGCAATCGTGCTTGCCGGCGGCGCAATCGTTCTGACCCTTGAGGGCGACGCCATAGCATTTTTCCTTGGAGTCGGCCGCCGATGCCGGGACAGCGATGGATGCAAGCGCCGAGGCGATCGAGCCGGCGATGGCCAGGGTGATGATGCTGTTCTTCATGGATCTGTCTCCTTGATGGATGCGAGCCGCCATTGGCTTGCATCGAGGTCTACGGAGCATCCGGGCTGGATGTTACAGCCATATCGGAATTTTTTTGAGATGGCGGCCGTCATACTGCGCCGGCTAGCTGCGAGGGCCGGGCTTATGTGCGGCCTATAGTGGTGAGCCTGGTGCCGGGCATCGACGAAAGGCGCGGGAGTTCAACAATTCCTGATGGAAACAAAAGGGCTTGAAAAATAAGTGCCGTTGCCGGTAACGAAAGCCTGCGGTTCCGCGTAGAGGAGATGTCGGATGAATCATTCGGCGCGCGAAGAGGAATGGGCAGTCTGGATGCGCGCCGCCATCAGCGGCGATGCGCAGGCCTACCATCGTTTCCTGTCCTCGGTGACGCCGCATCTGCGGGCCATGGCGAAAAGGCGCTGCGATCACCTCGGCGCGCCGGCGAGCGAGGCCGAGGATGTGGTTCAGGAAGTGCTGCTGGCTGTCCATCTCAAGCGCGGAACCTGGGATTCGTCTCGCCCGATCGGGCCTTGGCTGTCGACGATCGTGCGCAACAAGCTGATCGACAGCCTGAGGCGGCGTGGACGACATATGAGCGTACCGATCGACGATGTGATCGATTTTCTGCAGGCGGAAGAGCATGCCGACGCCTTGGATCGGTTCGATGTCGATCGTATGCTGGAGCAGTTGAAGGATCCGCAGAAAACCATCGTGCGCTCGATTTCCGTCGAGGGAACCAGCGTGCGGGAAACGGCGGACCGGCTGAAAATGACGGAAGGGGCGGTGCGCGTGGCGCTGCATCGCGCGCTGAAGGCGCTTGCGGCCCTCTATCGGAGTGAAACCAGTGAAAACCGATGACCTCATCAATCTTCTGGCGCAGGACGCGCCGGTCCGCACGCGGATCGGCAAGGCCCTGACCATGGCGGTCGTCGCGGGCATTCTGATCAGCGGCGGCATTTTCTTTGCGATGATCGGCTTTCGGGCGGACATAGACAGCGCGATGCAGACCATCCGCTTCCTGTTCAAATTCGTGGTGACCATTGCGCTCGCCGTGACGGCCTGCGCCGTCGTCTTCCGCATCGGCCGGCCGGGCGTGCCGCTGCGCGTCTGGGGCTGGGCGCTGCTGGCGGCACCGCTCCTGTTGCTTGCCGCCGCCGCCGCCGAAATGGCCGTCATGCCGGCCGACAGCTGGAGTGCACGCATGATCGGGCACAATGCCCGCTTCTGCCTGACCCTTATTCCACTGCTATCGATCGGCCCGCTTGGCTGTTTCCTTTTTGCCCTACGTTATAGCGCGCCGGAAAAGCCGGGGGCTGCAGGCGCCGTCGCCGGGCTCGCCGCCAGCGGCATCGCCGCGACCTTCTACGCCTCCAACTGCACGGACGACAGCCCGCTTTTCGTGCTGCTCTGGTACCCGATCGCAATCGCCATGGTGACGGCTGTCGGATATATCATCGGCAAACGGCTCCTGCGCTGGTGAAAACGATCCCGTCGACCTGAACGACAAGCGAAGGCCTCTCTCTGATCGGCCTTCCGGAGCGGTGGTGAGGTTCGGAATATCCGCTGCAACACCGGGATTCGAGACCGTTATCACTTGCCGCCCCGATCCTCCAAAAAATTGCACTCGCCGGCGTTAAAGTGTTTGCATCCGCGGAAAATTCGATTATAGAGGCCATGCTTTCCCCGCGGGACATAAAATGTTCGGCGGTCGTTGGGGAATAGTTCAATGGTAGAACGACGGACTCTGACTCCGTTAATCTTGGTTCGAGTCCAGGTTCCCCAGCCAATTCTCTATAAATTCCCTTAATTCCTTGATTTCCAGTCGCGCCGGATATCGGTTTGGCATCATTGGCGATTTGATGCCCAGAACTGTAGCCCACAGGTGATGCCCACGGTTTTGATATCGGACGCATCGGTGGCAAAGCGGAGACTATCAATATTCTCCCCAAACCATGCGTCTGTTCGAGCGATTTGCGGTTTTGGCCAACGCGCGCTCCTTGCACCCTTTCGATTGGAAAAGGTTCTATTTATTTGTTCGAAAGAGCCGACAGGAGGCTCCTGAAAGAGTTCTCGGCTTGGTGTTAATCAAAAGAGGTTTTCCGTGGAGAGGGCTCGGATGCTCACCTAGCTTTGTCATCACCTGTTCAAGAAGCTAAGGCGTAGCAATCGGCGATAGGGCGCCCGCCGTTTCGATAATCCCGTTTCCGCCCCATCGACAGCGATCGGAGCGCGCCTGACATCAATCGTCGTGAAATGCTCGTAGAGGCTGGGCAGATCGCCCACGTGGATGCGAAACTGCCCCCGACGCCTCGCGCGGCACCTCCGATCATCAGTATTCGCAAGACTGAGACTGGGATCGTAAGAAATTCTGCCGGCTGCGAGCATGTTCAGGAACAGGCGGAAATCGGTACCTTCGCCGATCTGAACAAGATGACCATAGTGGAAGGTGCGGCAATCATGCCAGCCGCCGCTCACATAGGGCACATAGGCCGCAAAGGCGTGCTTATGGCCCCAGTGCTCCGCCAGCTTTGCAAAGTGCCAGATTGCTGCCGGAAAACCGTCATCTGCCGACAAAACCAACATGCCCAGCGGATCGAACGAACGGGCGTTACACCGACAATTCCGAATAAGATGCAACGTCAGCCCGGTCTTCGCATTCCGCCGTCCGACGAAATGATCGGTATAGAGATTGAGTTTGCCCGGATAACCGTCCAGCGCGGCGTAACCAAAGCGCCGGATAAAGGCTTCCAGCCCCTCTTCGCGATAGAAGCCGCCGGTCGGCCCGACGGACAGAAGACTAAGGAGCGCATTGCCGGGTCTGGAAAAGTCCTGGACTCTATGCGCCTTGACCTCCCAGCCCTCGAAATCTGGGGCGGGTCGCCCATTGGGACGTATGCGCAGCAAGGCTTCGAGCGTATACCCGCCGGCGTTCGTTCCACGGTGATGGATCACTTGCCCATCGTTCCCCAGCCGCATTCCTTTGACCGAACCAAGCCGGTGGATACGATGCAGTTCGCCGAATAGTTTCTCGGAAAGGACTTCGTCGATTGTCCGCGATCTCGAATCACTCAGCCCTGCGTGCAATGCGAAGGGAGAGGAAACGTAATGCGATTGGTCTATCGTAAGGGCGAGCATAGAAGCAACCTAGCCCATCGCGACAATGGTGATCAAGAACATAATAAGAACAAAATGGATATCATTATGACCACTCGATCAAGCGGTTTGAGAACTCGCAGAGTCCGGCAGGCCTACAACGAGGCTACCCCACGACCTGGCGAAGTGCACGGTCGACCCGGTTGGGGATGGGCAAGCGAGTTCGGCGAGCGGTGATCTATCAGGAGATAAAGGATCAAAGGGCAGCATTCCCTCCAAGCCCCTGTTATCCAGGTGACGCAGCCGATGCTTTTCGATACAGGAGCGACATGCGCGTTCTCCATTTTTTCAAAACCTATTGGCCTGATACGTTCGGTGGCGTGGAGCGGACGATCCATGCGATTGCCAAAGGGGTGGCTAAATACGGCATCGAATCCGATGTCCTTTCGCTCAGTGAAAAGCCCGCCGAAAACAGCCGCGAATTTGATGGGCATATGGCGCATAAGGCCAAGCTCGATTTCGAATTTGCGTCCACGGGATTTTCGCGCGAGGTATTTGGGCGTTTCCGCGAGCTCAGCGGCAAGGCCGATCTCATCCACTATCATTTTCCCTGGCCGGTGATGGATATCGTCCATCTTGCCACGCACACCGGCAAGCCGACGGTCGTCACCTATCACTCCGATATTGTGAAGCAGAAGGTTTTGCTGCAGTTCTATAAGCCCTTGATGTCTCGCTTCCTGGGCAGCGTTGATCGCATCGTTGCGACCTCGCCCAACTATCTTCAGTCGAGCGATGTGTTGAGAAGGTTCCGAGAGAAGACCACGGTCATTCCGCTAGGCTTGGATGAGGCTGATTACCCCAAGCCCGACGAGGCGGTGCGCATGCGGTGGCGCAATCGTTTTCCCGGCCGCTTTTTCCTGTTTGTTGGTGTTTTGAGGTATTACAAAGGCATTCATATTTTGGTGGAAGCGGCCCAAAGGAATGGCCTGAGCGTCATCGTCGTCGGCAACGGGCCGATGGAGGCGGAATTGAAGCAAGCCGCGCAGGGCGCCGACAATGTCCATTTCGTAGGAGCCTTACCGGATCAGGACAAGATTGCCCTCCTCGAACTCTGCGAGGCCCTCGTCTTCCCATCTCCCCTTCGCTCGGAGGCCTTCGGATTGTCGTTGGTCGAGGCGGCGATGTTCGGCAAACCCATGATTTCATGCGAAATCGGCACTGGAACGAGCTTTGTCAATTTAAACAACGAGACGGGCCTGGTTGTCCCACCCAATGATGTCGATGCTCTATCGGATGCCATGCAGCGCCTATCAGGGGATGCGGGAAAAGCCGCCGCCATGGGTGCTGCCGCCCGTGACCGCTATCTCGCGCATTTTACGGCGGCAAGAATGTGTGAGGGTTATCATCGTCTTTATGATGAGCTGACGGCGGGACGATCGATCATAAGAGAAACGGTTTGATGCCATGTCTCCAAATTCATCAAGGTAACACGATGTGATCGAGCACAAAGGGCCGATTGCTGGCTTGCGTGCGCAAGTTATTATTGACGCTCGCCATGAGGGAAGTTGTTGCGGCTCGTTGTCATCGGCAGCTATAGAGGTTAAATGGCGCATAAATGAGCGCCTCTATGGGCGCGGTGATCAAACGCGATGAGAACGGAGATTGATGTGGCGAAGAAAGCACTGGTAACGGGGATCACGGGTCAGGATGGCGCCTATCTGGCGGAGCTTCTGCTGCAAAATGGCTATGAGGTTTATGGCCTTGCCCGCCGCTCGAGCACGTCGGACGTCAACCTCAGCCGCCTGCAATGGCTCGGCATCGAAGGCCAGGTTCGGATCGTCGATGGCGACCTGATGGATCTTTCCGGTCTTGTGCGCACGCTCAAGGAGGTGAGGCCGCATGAGGTTTACAATCTCGGGGCGCAGTCCTTCGTCAAGTCTTCGTGGCAGCAGCCCTATCTGACCGGCCAGGTTACGGCTCTGGGCGTAACGAATATTCTGGAGGCGCTTCGCCTCGAGCAGCCGGAGGCGCGTTTCTACCAGGCATCCTCCTCGGAAATGTACGGTCTCATCCAGGAGCCGATGCAATCCGAGCAGACGCCGTTCTATCCGCGCTCGCCCTATGCGGTCGCCAAGCTTTACGGTCATTGGATCACGGTCAATTATCGCGAGAGCTTCGGCCTTCATGCCTCGAGCGGCATTCTCTTCAATCATGAATCGCCGCTGCGCGGTATCGAGTTCGTCACGCGCAAGGTGACGGATGCCGTTGCCCGCATCAAGCTTGGTTTGGCAAAAGAGCTTCGGCTCGGCAATATCGATGCCAAGCGGGACTGGGGGCATTCGAAGGATTACGTTCGCGCCATGTGGCTGATGCTGCAGCAGGACGTTGCCGATGATTATGTGATTGCGACCGGCCGCACGACGACCGTCCGCGACATGTGCGCCATCGCCTTCCAGCATGCTGGCCTGACGATGGAGGACCACCTGGTCATCGATCCGGAACTCTTCCGCCCGGCGGAAGTGGATGTGCTGCTCGGCAATCCGGAAAAGGCCCGCAAGACATTCGGCTGGGAGCCGAAAATCAGCCTGGAGGAGATGATTGTCGAGATGGTCGATGCCGATCTGAAGCGGTTGCGCAAATAGGCCCGAGCGAGTAGCGGGGCGCCCATGCCGAGGGAACATCGTATTCTTGTGACAGGTGCCAGCGGCTTCGTCGGCTCATGGCTGTTGCGTGAGCTTGAGAGCCGGGGGCTGGACCATGGTCTGCAGCTGAGCGTGCTGACCGCCGGTCAAAGCGATGCATCCGGCTGGAAGACGGAGATCACCGATCGGGAGCAGGTGGCGAGCCTGGTGCGGGAGTGCCGGCCCACGGCCATCGTGCATCTGGCTGCGATCGCGGCGCCTGGGGATGCGCGCAAGCTGCCGCAGCGGGCCTGGGACGTGAACCTCCAAGGCACGATGAACCTTGCCTATGCCGCGATGGAATTTGCACCCGAGGCAAGGTTCATCTTCGTCGGCAGTTCCGAAGCGTACGGAGCATCGTTTCTGGACGCGGCAGGAGAGCCGATAAGAGAAGACGCTGCCCTGAAGCCGATGAACGTCTATGGCGCGACGAAGGCTGCGGCCGACGTGCTGGTCGGCCAGCTTGCCTATGATGGATTGAAGTCGATCCGGTTTCGTCCGTTCAATCATACCGGGCCCGGCCAGGCGGTGGATTATGTGGTGCCTGCTTTTGCCAGGCAACTTGCCGAGATTGCCGCGGGCCAGACCTCGCCTCGCATCAGCGTCGGAAATCTCTCTGCTTTCCGGGACTTTCTGGACGTTCGTGATGTGGTGCGCGCCTATGCGGAGGCCGCTCTGGGGGACAGGGCTTGCGATGCGTTCGGCAAGGTCTTCAATCTGTCCTCCGGTCGTTCCGTGCAGATCCAGTCGATACTGGACATGCTGATCGAATTGTCCGGAGCGGCTGTCGAAATCGAGGTCGACCCGAAGCGGCTGCGCGGGCCGGAAATCCCCATCGCCGCCGGCGACAACAGGGCTGCTTTCAATGCTTTCGGCTGGAAGCCGGGCATAGAGTTACGCCAAACGCTCGCCGACGTGCTCCAGGATTGGAAAATCCGGATCGCGGGCTGACATCGTCGAGTGATGCGAGGCTGGGCGGATCCAATCGGAATAATGATGCCGAGCTGCTACCCTAAGAAGGCTCATATTTGTGAACAGCAATAAGCATTCGATCGAACACGAGCCGGCGGAGCAGGACCTCATTCGTCTCCTCGAGCAGAAGGACGATCAGATACGCGATCTGGAAGAGGCAGTCTGGGACGCGGACGGTCGAGAGCGTGTGCTGCGTCAGCGGCTTGATCAAATACACAATAGTTTCTCGTGGCGGCTTACGCGTCCAGTTCGAGCTGCAAGTCGACAGCTATCCGCAATCAAAGGGTTACCAAGCCGAATCGTTGCAATTTTTTTAGCGGGATTCCTGCGCTGGCTTTCCGCCAGGCCGCAGTTGAAGGACGCCTGCCTGCGATGGGCGCAACGTTTCCCGATGCTGAAAGGAAGACTTGCTGCAATTGCCAGGGCTCAGGGCTATGGTGTTCCAACGCTCGATTTTTCGGACGATCATCAGGAGGGGCGATGGTTTATCGATGCACCGAAGGCGGCAGTGACCCGATGGAATACCCTGCTTCAACACAGCTCAAAATCGAAGTGAAAGACGATCATTGATGCGATTGTGGATCGATGGCCAGTGTTTCCAGACAGCAAGCAAATGGCGTGGAATTGGGCGTTATGTGCAGGAGTGGCTTCTGGGAATTATCGACAATCACCCGGATGTAGAACTTCTTGTTTCACTCAACGCCGGAATGCCGCGGGACGCGCTTGCGGCGCGCGATCATCTTCAGCAATGGATAAAGCCGGCCAATATTTTCATGTGGCACGGGGTTGCCGAAGGTGGGGAGGGGGTCGACGGATATTCCGAGAGGCGACGGCTCAGTGAAACCACGCTTGCATATCATGTTGCCTGCCTCAATCCGGATATAGCGGTCTCCGCAAGTCCGTTCGAAGGTATGAGGGATGGGGCGGTTCCGCTTGTTCCCAATGATATTTCGTCAGTTCCCGTTGCATCCATCTTCTACGACGCGATTCCGTATCGCTATCCCGAGCAGTATCTTCAGACGCCCGCTACTCGCGCCTGCTATACGCGGCGCCTTGGCCTCTATGCAAAATTCGATCTCAATCTGTGCATTTCGGACTATTCGCGGCGTGAATGCATCGAGATTTCGAAGAATACTCATGCAATCAATATGCTTGCCGGGATATCGAAAGATTTCAAAGATGCGATCGATCACCCGGAGCTGAGGCCGCCGCGCCCGACGCCGAAACGCTTTATCCTCTATGTCGGCGGGTTGGATTGGCGAAAGAATGTGGAGTCTGCAATTGCAGCATTCGCGCAACTGCCCGAAGATTTGCGGGTGCAATACAGTTTCGTCCTTGCTGGCGATCATCCGAAATCGCTTCTGAGAGAAGAGGAGGAGCGCTGGCGCAAGCTGGGACTTCCACCACAGGACTTCGTGGCACTCGGTCACGTCACGGACGCCCAACTCGTTGCTCTCTACAAAGAGGCGGATCTGGCAATTCAACCTTCTCTACTGGAAGGTTTCGGCCTGACCGCGCTCGAAGCCATGACCTGTGGCACACCGGTGATCGCCTCAAATACCGGTGCTCTTCCGGAGGTGATTGGAGATCGCGAATTTCTTTTCAACCCTGCCGATGTTGCGGACATTGCACGAGTTATGCGTCGAGCGTTGAGCGATCACGAGGCGACAAAGATCGCGGCTGCAAGGCAACGGAGCCGTGCCTCCGACTTCAGTTGGGCCAAGACCGCAGCCATTGCTGTCTCCGCTCTAAAGGATCTTGTCGGCAAGACAGCAGCTTCGGGTGGAGTAAACTCGCAGGCGGCGATTGAAAAAGCTGTTTTGCAAGAAGTGGAAAGCATCAGCCTTCCGCGCGATTTTATCTCGGAAGTGTTGGCTCGCGCGGAGATTCCGAGCTCAGGAAAACCTCGCCTTATCGTGGATGCGACTTCGACATATCGCGTCGATCACAAGACCGGGATTCAGCGGGTCGTCAAGAACATATGTGCAAACCTGCCGTCAGAGCGCGTGGTCGACGGTCAAGACGTGGAGCTCGTCGTCGCCTATAGCGATTCGCTCGACGGATGGTTCGGCATCCCCAAGACGCTGGAAAAGGCCAAGGATGCAAATGCATTTAGCGAGGATGCCCGCCTGCAATTTCGCGCAGAAGACCGCATCCTGATGCTCGATAGCTCCTGGGAGTTCTTCAAGCATCACTATAAAACATTGCATGCCGCACGATTAGAGGGCGTGACCATTGTCTCTTGTCTATATGACACGGTTCCGCTGAGATTTCCCAGCTTCTGCGATCCCGGAATGTCCCCGACATTCTCGGCATGGTTTCAGGCGGCGCTTGCATACTCGAACGCATTTATCTGTATATCGAAAGCCGTTGCCGACGAGCTGATCACGATATTGGAAGGCATTCGCTTTCCACGTGAAATGAAGATTGGCTATTGGCATCTTGGCGCAGATTTCGGCCAGGCTATCGTCCGCGCAAATATTGCCGAGGAGGGGGCGCAGGATAAGCGGCGCAATTTCCTGATGGTTGGAACGCTCGAGCCGCGCAAGGGATATACGCTTGCCCTGGATGCGCTTGAAAGATTGTGGGACGAGGGGCGAGATGTCGGGCTGACGATCGTGGGGAAGCCGGGATGGGGCGTTGAGCATCTGATCCGTCGCATCAAGCAACATCGCGAATACGGCAAGCGTCTCTTTTGGCTCAATGGTATCTCGGACGAAAAGCTCCAGCAGACCTATACAGAGAGTGACGCCCTGATTGCGGCCTCCTATGCCGAAGGTTTCGGTCTTCCGATCGTGGAAGCGGCACACTTCGGAAAGGCCGTGATCGCAAGCGATATTCCTGTTTTTCGCGAAGTGACTGCGAGCGGCCAGAATTGCCGGTTTTTCATAAGCGGCTCCTCGGAGTCTCTCGCTACGGCGATACGCTCATTTCTTGATGTCGACCCCGCATCGTTCGAGCCGGCCATGAACCAGGGGATAAGCTGGAAGGAAAGCGCCGAGGAACTGCAGCGAATAGTGCTCACGGATGACTGGTATCGGATCTATGTGCCGGGGGGGAAGAAGGCCTATGTGCCGATTACCGATATGGGCGATATCAAAATGGTGGGTCCGCTTGTTCGTGGAGACACCCGGCACAAGATCGAGTTGATTGAAGGGCCGATCGCTGCGGACAACAGGACGCTCAAATATATCGTCCGTGTTGCAAACCTCTCGCCGAAGCCATGGGCCAGTACCGGAACCGCTGGTGACGCGTTTGGGATTGCGGCGAGCTATCGTGTCTTGTCAGCCGACGGCGGTATCACCTACCCGGAGAATGACCGCGCCCGCATTCCATTTGTCCTACCGCCGGGGGACAGCCTTTATCTTGCGATCGAGATTCCATCAGAGTTCAAGCGAAAGGGTGCTGCCTTCGCCGAGATAGGCCTGTTCCAGGAATCGGTTGGCTGGTGGAGCAATCCACTGCGGGTTCCGCTGTGATGACAATAATCGAAACATTCGTCGATCGAGGGGTAGCCTCCGCATGAAGATCGGTATCGATGCGCGTAATTTGACGACGAGCATGACCGGAATTGGCCGCTATGTGCTGGAAATGAGCCGACATCTCGCGCTTCGTGGCCACCAGCTTTACCTTTATTTTCCGCAGTCCCCTCACGGGGATGTAAAGGACCTGCCGCCGGCGCAGCTACGGGTCGCTCGGTTCCCGGGCGGCGGCGCAAAGCGTATGATCTGGGCTCAGACCGAGCTTCCGCGTTGCGCCGCGCAGGATGGTCTCGATGTTTTCTGGGGGCCGGCGCATCGTCTGCCATCCTTTCTTGATCGCCGAATTGCCCGCGTAGTCACGATTCACGACCTCGTCTGGAAAGACATGGCGGCAACGATGCGGTGGCAGACGCGCATGGGTGATCGCTGGTTGATGAAGCCGGGAATCGCCGTTGCGGACGAGGTCGTTGCCGTTTCCGAGGCGACGGCCAATGTGTTAAAGGACCAATTTCCGGGATGGGCTGAAAAACTGAATGTCATTTATCCCGGTTTGACGGTCATCCAGGAAGCGGTGCAGCCAAAGCCTCTGGCGTCATTTGGGATTGATCGCTCCTATATTCTTTTCGTCGGAACGCTCGAGCCGCGCAAAAATCTGTTGCGGCTGCTGGAGGCTTATGCCTTGCTGCCGGAGGCGATACGACGGGAATTGCTGCTTGTGCTCGCGGGTGGCCAAGGTTGGAGACTTGGCGATCTTGATGAGCATATCGCAAGCCTTCATCTTCAGTCATCCGTTCGGCTGACCGGTTATGTGTCGGATGCCGATTTGGCGCAGCTCTATGGCCAGGCGCGTTTCCTGGCTATGCCGTCGCTTTACGAAGGCTTCGGATTTCCCATTATCGAAGCCAACGCGATGGGCATACCTGTGTTGACATCAAACAGGTCTTCCATGCCCGAGGTTGCCGGGGCAGCGGGTGTACTCGTCGATCCCGACGATGTGCAATCGATTTGCAGGGGCCTAGAGAGCCTCGCGGCCGACAATGCGCTTTATGAGCGCCTTGCCGGAGAGGCGAAATCTAACGCCAGCCGATTTGATTGGACGGAAAGTGCGCACCGGCTAGAGCAGGTTTTCGAAACCGCGATTGCCAAGCGCCGCCATGGTGTCCGTTAAGGCTGAATGGTCAAACGGCTGCGGCTGCTTTCCGCTGCACCGCCACCGTCCCCGCCGCCAAATACTCCCCCTTCAGCCGCATGTGGCACCAGCAGGCAAAGGCCGAGGAGGCGAAGGCGAGGCCTTCGCCGATCGCCAGGCGATTGTTGGAGTTGCTGAGCAGGGTCAGCGAGAAGAAGAAGAGGCAGGCGATATAGGCGTGCCATGCGGCGCGCGGGATGATGCCGGCCTTGCGGGCGCGCCAGACGGCGCGGATGAAGACACCGAGCATGAAGGCCATCACGGCGGCGCCGAAGAGGCCGTAGCGCACCAGGATCTCCAGATAGCCATTGTGCAGCAAGGTGTACTGGATATGCGAGTAGCGCGTCTCGGCCCAGCGCTCCAGCCAGCGGTTGCCCCAGCCGAAGAACGGCGCGGAGGAGAAGACTTCCCAGCTGTTGGACCAGAGCTGCAGGCGCTCGTCCATCGATACGGGTGTATCGGTGGAGCTGATCGCACTCGAAACCACGCCGCTCATTTCATGGCCGTCGGCCATATTTTCCACCATGGAAATGGCGGCCGACACGGTCGGTCCAGCCGTCTTGTCGAGATTGTGCCGCACGCCGTAGATGCCGGCGACCAACAGCGCCGCCACGGCGATGACAATGACGACGCCGCTCTTCAAGCGCAGATAGGTCAGCGCAAGGAGCGCCAGGATAGGCAGGGTTACGCCGAGCGCGAGCCAGACGCCTTTCGATTTGGCACCGTAGATGGCGATGAAACAAAGCGCGAAGATGAAGGGCGAAACCATATAGGCAAAGCGCGCGATCCGGCGGTCGCTGGATTTTTCCGTGAGATAATGCAGCAGCCAGAACAGCGTGAAGATCACGATCATGCCGCAGGCGACGGCGCCGTGGATCTGATTGTTCATGATCAGCGGGCGCACGGTTTCGCCGGCGAAGACCTCGCGCAGATGCTGTGTTGCCACAAGCATGATGAGGACCATGGCGAAATAAGCCGCGACGATCTTTTCCATCAGCTCTTCATAGAGCAGGAAGGCGACGCCCATGATGGGAAAGAAGAAGGGGAAGGCATAGAGCCAATCCGAGGCACCGATATCGTGCTGCGGCGTCAGCCAAAAGGTAATGGCGAAACGGGCCATGACATAGAAGGCCCAGCCCATGCAGAGCCAGCCGATCCAGTCCGTGCGCGGCCGTATCGGCGCTCTCAGGTAATAAAAGAGAGCGATCAGGGACAGGAGCGCGGTGGCATAGCGGTAGGCATCGCTTTCGACGACGGTCGGGGAGGCGACGAGAAGCCAGAGAAGGCCGCCAATGACCGCTACCGGTTTTGCCATGCTGCTGGCAGCTTTAGTGATGCCGATCGGCTCTGCTGCAAGATCAGCATGGGGGTTGTTCATGCGCGAGTCGTCCAAGGTCGTCCGCCTTCGTCCAGAATTGGTTCATCATCCGGCATTTCTCGCTCCCATGACGGCCACTATGGTCGCAAAGGGGCAGGAATACGGCAATTTTCCCATGCCGGTGCGTCAATGATGTCGATTTCGCCGGATGCTTGTTAATGGGCAACTCCGTCGCGTCGAACTACTTTCAACGCTGTCAGGAAAATGATCTTGAGATCGAAAAGAAAGGAGCGCCGGCGCAGATAGTCTTCGTCCAGCGCCACCTTTTCGGGGATCGGCAGTTCGTCGCGGCCGTTGATCTGCGCCCAGCCGGTCAAACCCGGCAGAAGCGCGTCGACGCCGCGTTCGGTGCGCAGGGCGACGAGGTCGTGTTGATTGAAAAGGGCGGGGCGCGGGCCGACGACGCTCATCTCCCCTTTGAGGATGCACCAGAGCTGCGGCAGCTCGTCGAGGCTCGATTTGCGCAGGAAGGAGCCGATCGGCGTCAGATAGATATTGGCGTCCTTCAGGAGGTGGGTTGCGACCGCGGGCGTTTCGGTGCGCATGCTGCGGAATTTCGGCATGCGGAAGATCCTGTTCTTCCGGCCGACCCGATCCGACCAATAGAGGATCGGGCCTCGCGACGTCAGCCGTACGGCGACGGCGACAATGAGGATCGGAATGAAAAAGACGATGGTCGCGGCAAGAGCGGCGAGAAAATCGAAAAGGCGCTTGGCGATCGTGTAAAACATCATCTCTTGCTGTTGCATCGACGCCGGTTGGGGCGGCGATGAAGGTCGTCATTGTCCTGTGCATCTCATATCGCGAATTTAAGCACAACTGGCCTCGGCCAAGATTCCCCGCCCTTGTTCCACGTGGATATCCCGTGCAAAGCATGTCGGCGGTAATGATGGCGCGAAAAGTAGAGGCGGTGGACGCATGATCCTGGTGACAGGTGCGACGGGTTTTGTCGGGCAGGCCTTGTGTGCCGAGCTTTCCCGCCGGCAGATGGACTATCGGCCGGTCAGCCGTTCTCCCCGGCCGGGGCTTGTCGCTATCGGCACAATCGGCGGGGAGACGGATTGGTCGGCCGCCCTTACCGGCGTCGATATCGTCATGCATCTGGCGGCGCGCGTTCACGTGATGAACGAAAATGCCGCCGATCCGCTGGCCGCATTCCGTGCCGTCAATGTCGATGCGACGGTCAATCTGGCGCGGCAGGCCGCAAGCGCCGGCGTCAAGCGCTTCATTTTCCTGAGCTCGGTCAAGGTCAATGGCGAGGGAACGGCGGAGGGAAGCCCGTTCAAGGCCTCGGACGCGCCGCATCCGGAGGATGCCTATGGCCGCTCCAAGCTGGAGGCGGAGGAGGCCTTGCTTGCGATATCAGCGGAGACCGGCATGGAGATCGTCATCATCCGGCCGCCGCTCGTCTACGGTCCCGGCGTCAAGGCGAATTTCGCAACTCTGATGACATGGGCCGCGCGGCCGTTTCCGTGGCCATTCGGCGCGGTTCGGAATCGCAGGTCTCTCGTCTTCGTCGGTAATCTCGTCGATTTCATGCTGCTTTGCGCCCGCCATCCGTCCGCCGGCAATCGCGTATTTCTCATCAGCGACGGCGAGGATCTTTCGATCGGTCAGCTGATCGAGAGATTGTCCGAGGCTTCGGGGCGAAAGGCTCTGATGCTGCCGGTGCCACCGGCCGTGCTGGAAGGGCTTGCAGCCCTTCTCGGCCGCAGGGCGGCTGCGCAACGGCTGCTGGGTTCGCTGCAGGTCGATATCGGCGAGACGAGAGCGATCACCGGCTGGTCGCCGCCCTATTCCGTCGAAGAGGGGCTGGCGGCAACGGCCGCGGCTGGCGGAGCGAAGGCACGCTGATTTGGCTTGGGAGCCTTAAAGGCTCCAGACCGAATGGCCTGCCAGCCGGGGATTGGTCCGATCGAGGGCGGCCTTTACATCGACTACCACGCCGTTTTCGCTCAGCAGGTTCAGGATCTCGGAGGTGCCGTCGGCCAAATAGGATTTGTGGGGGACGGCCAGCACGAGAGCATCGAGCTCGCCGAAGTCCTTCAGTTCCCTCAGGCGTATGCCATATTCCTCTTCCGCTTCCGCATGGCTCGCCATCGGATCGTGCACCAGCGGCTCGAGACCGAACTGGTGCAGTTCGCTTATAATGTCGGGCACGCGGCTGTTGCGCAGGTCGGGGACGTTTTCCTTGAAGGTCAGGCCGAAGATGCCGATCCGGGCATCATTGATCGGCTTTTTCGCCTTAACCAGCATCTTGATGAGCTTCTGGGCGATGAAGGCGCCCATGCCGTCGTTGATGCGGCGGCCGGAAAGAATGACCTCTGGGTGATAGCCGAGCTCTTCCGCCTTGGCCGTCAGGTAATAGGGATCGACGCCGATGCAGTGGCCGCCCACCAAGCCGGGGGTGAAGGGCAGGAAGTTCCATTTCGTCCGGGCCGCCTTCAGCACGTCGGCCGTGCGGATATCCATCTTCTCGAAAATGATCGAAAGCTCGTTCATCAGCGCGATATTGACGTCGCGCTGGGTATTCTCGATCACCTTGGCGGCCTCGGCCACTTTGATGCTGGGGGCGCGATGGATGCCGGCCTTCACCACGGCGCCGTAGATGGCGGCGATTCGTTCAAGCGTTTCCTCGTCATCGCCGGCAACGACCTTCACAATGCGTTCGAAGGTGTGTTCCTTGTCGCCGGGGTTGATGCGCTCCGGCGAATAGCCGAGATGGAAGTCTTCGCCCTGCCGCAGGCCGGAAACCTCCGCCAGCACCGGGCCGCAAACCTCTTCGGTGACGCCGGGGTAAACGGTCGATTCGTAGACGACGACCGAACCTTCGCGCAAAACCTCGGCCACCGTGCGGGAGGCCGAAATCATCGGCCGCAGGTCCGGCTGCCGGTTACCGTCGATCGGCGTCGGTACGGCGACGATGAAGATATGCCGATCCTTGAGGTCTTCAATGTCGCTGCTGATGCGCAGCCCGCTCGACCTCAGCCGCTCGGCCGAAACCTCGCGCGTATCGTCCTCCCCAGCCTTCAGTGCCGTGACGCGGGAGGCCTTGATATCGAAACCGACCACATCATGGAATTTTTCGGCGAGCGCGATCGCGACGGGCAGGCCCACATAACCCAGGCCGATGACGGCAATTTTTTCGTTCAACACAGCATACCTCGAACAATCCACCTGAATTAGCCCAAATCCGAAGCCGATGTCAGCGGGAATATTCGCCTTCAGGATCATTTCAGGTGCGGGTCGCATGAATGTGATGACCAGCCAATGGCTTTGCAACGGGCACGGGCGGCCATCGAAACTTTCAGGCTTCAACCCCATTTACTAGGGTGAGACCTAATTTCTTGGAAAGCGCGGTTCGCAATGCGAAACAGCTATCTCAAACAACTCCGCACCCAGCGCGAGCAGCTCGAAGCCAGGCTTGAGCTGCATATTGCGCGCTATTGTTTCGGCGATGGCGAGGTGGACGACGGCACTGAGTCTGAGCTCCGGCAAAGGATTTCGGAAATCTCGGACGAAATCGCCAATCTCGAGGGCGAGCGCGGCGAGTAGAAGCGTAGGTGTGCGAAAACCTCAGCACCTCCGTCCATTCCTGATCTGCCGAACTTGCGCCTTTCTCCAGCCTTGCAAGTCGGTTACAGCTCTCTAAGTGTACGCGTCGGATCGAACCGGTCCGCCGCGCTTGGGGTGGCAAATCGTTATGAGTCGAGAAGGGATGGTCATGGCAGGAGAAACAGTGCTTGTGGTAGGCGGAGCCGGCTATATCGGCTCGCATACATGTCTGGATCTGGCGAACAAGGGCTTTCAGCCCGTCGTCTATGATAATTTCTCCAACGGTCATCGCGAATTCGTTAAATGGGGTCCGGCCGAGGAAGGCGATATCCGCGATCGCGCGCGTCTCGACGAGGTTCTTGCCAAGCACAAGCCTGCCGCGATCCTGCATTTCGCCGCGTTGATCGAGGTCGGCGAGTCGGTCAAGGATCCGGTCGCCTTCTATGAAAACAATGTCATCGGCACGCTGACCCTGCTGTCGGCGGCCCAGGCGGCTGGCGTCAATGCCTTCGTCTTTTCCTCCACCTGCGCGACCTATGGCCTGCCGCAGAGCGTACCGCTGGACGAAAGCCACCGGCAGGTTCCGATCAATCCTTACGGCCGCACGAAATATATCGTCGAGCAGGCGCTTGCCGATTATGACCAGTACAAGGGTCTGCGCTCCGTGGTGCTGCGCTATTTCAACGCCGCCGGCGCCGATTTCGAGGGGCGGATCGGTGAGTGGCATACGCCGGAAACCCATGCCATCCCGCTCGCCATCGATGCGGCGCTCGGAAGGCGTCAGGGCTTCAAGGTCTTCGGCAGCGATTATGAAACGCGCGACGGCACCTGCGTGCGCGATTATATCCATGTGCTCGATCTCGCCGACGCCCATGTCCGCGCCGTGGAATATCTGCTCCGCGGTGGCGATTCCGTTGCACTCAATCTGGGCACCGGCACGGGGACAACGGTGAAGGAGCTGCTTGGAACGATCGAGACCGTGTCGAACCGGCCGTTCCCGGTCGAATATGTCGGCCGCCGCGAGGGTGATTCGACGACGCTGGTCGCCAACAACGACAAGGCCCGCGATATTCTCGGCTGGGCGCCGCAATATGATCTGAGCGAGATCATCCAATCCGCCTGGAATTGGCATGCCAAGTCTAACCAGCACTGAAGGGCGTTCTTCCTTAGTCGCTATTGGGGGCAAGCGCCCGAATGTCCTGTTGATCTCGGCCGATCAATGGCGGGGAGATTGCCTCTCCGCCGTCGGTCACGACTGCGTCCGGACGCCGAATGTCGATGCGCTGGCGCAGGAAGGTGTGTTGTTTCGGCGGCACTATGCCGGTGCGGCACCATGCTCGCCGGCGCGTGCGACGCTCTATACCGGCCTTTACCAGATGAACCACCGGGTCTGCCGCAACGGCTCGCCGCTGGATGCGCGTTTCGACAATGTCGCGCTTGCGGCGCGTCGGGCCGGCTATGATCCGACGTTGTTCGGCTATACCGACACGGCGCCTGATCCGCGCGGCCGTGATCCCCACGATCCGCATCTGACGACCTATGAGGGTGTGCTGCCCGGCTTCACGGCACGGCAGCTTCTGCCGGAGCATGAGAAGCAATGGCTATCCTGGCTGCGGTCGCGCGGCCATGCCGATGCCATCAGCCGCGATATTCATATTCCGCTCAGTGCCGAACCTGGCGAGATTTCCAGCAATGCACCGGCCTATTCCAGAGATGAGACGCAGACGGCCTTCCTGGCGGGCGAATTCATCCGCTGGCTCGGCGAGCAGGATCAGCCCTGGTTCGCGCATGTTTCCTTCCTGAGGCCGCATCCACCCTTTTCTGTGCCGGAGCCATATAACCGCATGTTCTCGCCCGCCGATGGCCCGGCTTTCGCGCGTGCCGCCGACCGCGAAGCGGAAATGGCATCGCATCCGCTGCTCGCCTTCGGTCTGCCGCTCATTGACAAGGGCGGATTCTTGCATGGCGGCAAAGGCTCCATCGGCGAGTGGACGTCGCAGGATTTTTCGGCGATCCGCGCCATCTATTACGGCATGATTGCCGAGGTCGACGCGCAGCTCGGCCGGATCTGGCAGGCATTGCAGGATGCCGACGCCTGGGACGATACCGTCATCATCTTCACCTCGGACCATGCCGAGATGATGGGCGATCACTGGATGCTCGGCAAAGGTGGCTTCTTCGACGGCAGCTATCATGTTCCGCTCGTCATTCGCGATCCCGGCCAGCCTGCCACGCATGGCCGGCAGATGGAGCATTTCACCAGTGCCGCGGATATTTTCCCGAGCTTGTGCGACCGGCTCGGCATAGCGCCGGCAAACCATGTCGATGGTGAGAGCCTTTTGCCGTTCCTCTCCGGTTGCGAACCGGGGAGCTGGCGCGATGCGACTTTCTGGGAGTTCGATTTCCGCGATATCGCCGCAGGCATTCCCGAGCGGCATTTCGGTTTGCGGCCCAATGCGTGCAATCTGGCCGTCGTCCGCGACGAGCGCTTCAAATACGTCCATTGTGCCGGGCTTCCGCCGCTGCTCTTCGATCTCGCGAAGGATCCGGGGGAACTGTCGAATGTCGCCGAAGACGGCGCCTATCTGGCAATCAGGCTTGCCTATGCCGAAAAGCTCCTCTCCCTTCGTGCCCGGCATCTGGATCAGACGCTTGCCTATACGGAACTGACGGAAAAAGGGCCGGTGTCGCTCCGGCCCTAAATAATTTTAGCCGAGCGCACCGAGATAGTTCATCTTGCCGACCGCCAGTCCACGGCTGCGCAGGATGTCGTGCGCCGTCGTGACGTGGAAGAAGAAGTTCGGCAGCGCGAATTTCGCCAGATAATCCTCGCCCTTGAAGACGATCTTGTTGCCTCCGGGCGTGATCGTCACCTCCCGCGTGTCGCTGCCTTCCATGGTGGCCGGCGTGATCGTCGCCAGGAAATCCTGTGTCTTTTTCAGACGTTCGCGCAGGTCGGCGACGGTCGTCTCGTTGTCTTCGAAGCGCGGCGCATCGATGCCGGCAAGACGGGAAATGGCAAGCTTCGCCGTATCGGAAGCGCGCTGGTACTGGCCGGAGAGCGGCAGCATGTCGTCGATGAGGCGGGCGGAAACGAGCTCGGCGGGCGCAATACCTTTTTCCGCGGCGTGAGACTCGATCTTGTCCAGGTAGACGGAGAGGTTTTGGAGGCCGCGTTGAAAGATAGGGACCGAGAAACTGTACATCGAGGGCATGCGTGTTCTCCGTTGCTTGCCGCAGTGCGGCCGGTTGGTCATCGGCATTCTATTCCGTTCCCGTGCCGATGGAATAACCGTTCCATCACGCCGGGCGCCCGTATGTAGGTTCGGCCTTCGGGTCTTACAGCTGGCGCCGGCGATAAAATCCGCCTTCGCGGGTCCCCGCCGCGTGGGCAGAATTTGGTGTTGACCTTTGCTTTGAAAAATGGAATGAATATTCCGCATAAAGAATTTTACGGTTTGTTTGTTCCGTTTTTCAATGTGGCCGTCATGGGAGTGACGGCCGAATTGATGACAGGCCCTGCGGTCGAGACTGAGGGCCCCGGTATTTAGGAGGGGTGTGGCCGGGCACCGTATCTGGGAGGAAAACATGAAGAAATTTATCCTTGGCTCCGCGATGGCGCTTATGCTGTCGACCGCTGCCCATGCCGAAACCATCGGCGTTTCCATGGCACTGTTCGACGACAACTTCCTGACCGTCCTGCGCAACGGCATGCAGGATTACGCAAAGGGCATGAAGGGCGTGACGCTGCAGGTCGAAGACGCTCAGAACGATATCGCCAAGCAGCAGAGCCAGATCCAGAACTTCATCGCCAGTAAGGTCGATGCCATCATCGTGAACCCGGTCGATACCGATGCGACGGCTGCCATTTCCAAGCTGGCCGCCGATGCCAATATCCCGCTGGTCTACGTCAACCGCGAGCCGGCAAACGTCGACAGCCTTCCGGACAAGCAGGCTTTCGTCGCCTCCAACGAGAAGGAATCCGGCACGCTGGAAGCCAAGGAAGTGTGCCGGCTGCTGGGTGGCAAGGGCAAGGCCGTCATCATGATGGGCGAGCTCTCCAACCAGGCTGCCCGCATGCGCACCAAGGATGTCCATGACGTGGTTGCGACCGACGAATGCAAGGGCATCCAGATCGTTCAGGAGCAGACTGCCAACTGGCAGCGCACCCAGGGCGCCGACCTGATGACCAACTGGCTCTCCAGCGGCATCGAGTTCGATGCCGTGATTTCCAACAATGACGAAATGGCGATCGGCGCCATCCAGGCGCTGAAGGCTGCCGGCAAGCCGCTGGACAAGGCCATCGTCGCGGGCGTCGATGCGACACAGGATGCACTGGCGGCCATGCAGGCCGGCGACCTGAAGGTCACCGTATTCCAGGATGCCGCCGGTCAGGGCAAGGGTGCGGTCGACGTCGCACTGAAGCTCGCCAAGGGCGAAAAGGTCGAGAAGAAGGTCTACATTCCCTTCCAACTCGTCACGCCGACCAACGTCAAGGACTTCGTCAAGAAGAACTGATGACGAGAGTGATCGACGGATGCGGGCTCTAAAGCCCGCATCCTTTGAAATCCGATCTGCCCGGGAGGGAAAAATGGTTGTGAGCCCATCCACCATGGCGGCGGTGCGCGCCAGCGGTGCTGTCCCCAATGCTGCCTATCTGCTAAACGCGGAAGGCATCCGCAAGGAATTTCCCGGCGTGCTGGCCCTCGACGACGTTTCCTTCCGCCTGAAGCGCGGAACGGTGCATGCGTTGATGGGCGAAAACGGCGCGGGCAAGTCGACGCTGATGAAGATCCTTGCCGGCATCTATATCCCCGACCAGGGCGAAGTGCTCCTGAAGGGTGTCGAAATCCGGCTGAAATCGCCTCTCGATGCGCTGGAAAACGGTATTGCCATGATTCATCAGGAACTGAACCTGATGCCCTTCATGACGGTTGCGGAAAATATCTGGATCCGCCGCGAGCCGAAGAACCGCTTCGGTTTGGTCGACCATGCCGAAATGAGCCGCAAGACCGAGGAACTCTTTCAGCGCTTGAACATTTCCATCGATCCTGAAATCCAGGTGCGCGAGCTTTCCGTCGCGAGCCGCCAGATGGTCGAAATCGCCAAGGCGGTGTCCTATAATTCCGATGTGCTGATCATGGACGAGCCGACCTCGGCCTTGACCGAGCGCGAAGTGGCGCATCTCTTCCAGATCATCCGCGATCTGCGCACCCAGGGCATCGGCATCGTCTACATCACCCACAAGATGAACGAGTTGTTCGAGATCGCCGACGAGTTTTCGGTGTTCCGCGACGGCAAATATATCGGCACGCACGCCTCCACCGATGTGACGCGCGACGACATCATCCGCATGATGGTCGGCCGCGAGATCACGCAGATGTTCCCGAAGGAGGAGGTGCCGATCGGCGAGACCGTGCTCTCCGTCAGGGATCTCAGCCTCGACGGTGTCTTCTCCAATGTGTCCTTCGATGTCAGGGCTGGCGAAATCCTCGGCGTTGCCGGGCTTGTGGGATCGGGCCGGTCCAATGTCGCCGAGACGATCTTCGGCGTCACACCCGCTTCATCGGGCACGATCGAGCTCTTCGGCAAGAAGGCCGAGATTTCCTCGCCGGCGGCGGCGATCCGCCACGGCATGGCCTTCCTGACCGAAGACCGCAAGGATACGGGCTGTCTTCTCATCCTCAGCGTGCTTGAAAATATGCAGGTGGCCGTACTGCACGACAAGTTCGTGCGGGGTGGCTTCGTGCAGGAGGGCGCGATCGAAGCGGCCTGCGAGGAGATGGCTAGGAAGTTGCGCGTCAAGACGCCGAATCTCGACGAACGGATCGAAAATCTCTCGGGTGGCAATCAGCAGAAGGCGCTGATCGGCCGATGGATGCTCACCAATCCGCGCATTCTCATCCTGGACGAGCCGACGCGCGGCATCGATGTCGGCGCCAAGGCGGAAATCCATCGCCTCGTCACCGAAATGGCGCGCAACGGCGTCGCCGTCATCATGATCTCGTCGGAAATGCCCGAGGTGCTCGGGATGAGCGACCGCATCATGGTGATGCATGAGGGACGGGTCACCGGATTCCTGGATCGCGCGGACGCAACTCAAGTGAAGGTGATGGAACTGGCCGCGCAGTGACGCCGCCAATCGTCGCAAGGGAGGATTGAACCATGGTTAGCAAAGTTGCAGAGGCGACCGCCCCGGCAGTCACACGGCCAAGACGCCGGCGCGTGCCGCCCGAACTCGGCATTTTCCTGGTGCTGATCGGTATCGCTCTTCTGTGTGAAGTTCTCGGCTGGATCTTCGTCGGCCAGAGCTTCCTGATGAACCTGCAGCGCCTGAAGATCATGATCCTGCAGGTCTCCGTCATCGGCATCATCTCGGTCGGCGTGACGCAGGTCATCATAACAGGCGGCATCGATCTGTCATCGGGTTCGGTGGTCGGCCTGACGGCCATGGTCGCCGCGAGCTTCGCCCAGTCGTCGACATGGGCGAGGGCCGTCTATCCGGCATTGACCGACATGCCCTTCTTCGTCCCGATCGGCGTCGGCCTGCTGCTCGGGCTTTTGGCCGGCTATATCAACGGCCAGCTGATCACCCGGACAAAGATCCCTCCCTTCATCGCCACCCTCGGCATGATGGTTTCGGCCCGCGGCCTGTCGAAGCTCTATACCAAGGGCCAGCCGATCTCGGGCCTGACCGACCAGTTCAATTTCATCGGTTCCGGCATCTGGCCCGTCGTCGTGTTCCTGATCATCGCCATCGTCTTCCATATCGTGCTGCGCTACACGCGCTACGGCAAGTTCACCTATGCGATCGGCGCCAATCTGCAGGCGGCGCGCGTTTCGGGCATCAATGTCGAGGGGCATCTGGTCAAGGTCTATGCGATTGCCGGGCTTCTCGCCGGTCTCGCCGGCATCATCACCGCCGCCCGCGTGCAAACGGCGCAGGCCGGTATGGGCGTGAACTACGAGCTGGATGCGATCGCTGCCGCAGTCATCGGCGGCACGTCGCTGACCGGCGGTGTCGGCCGCATCGCCGGTACCGTGATCGGCACCGTCATTCTCGGTGTCATGATCTCCGGCTTCACCTTCCTCAACGTCGATGCCTATTACCAGGAAATCGCCAAGGGCTTCATCATCGTCGCTGCTGTCGCCATCGACGTCTACCGCCAGAAGAAGCGGGCCAAGCGCTGAAACGCCTGAACATCGTCAGCGATCCTTTAGGCGGGGTTTTTACCCCGCCTTTTCCGTTTGAATATGCCATTCCATGCAAATGCAAATTTTTTTCATTTGGGTATGGCGAATCCTGTCAGCTTTTCTATTCTGGCCGCTTTCCATTCGCTCCCCCCGAGCGCTTCATCCGGGATAGAAAATGCAAGCCGTATTCGATGGTCATAACGACGTTCTCCTGAGACTCTGGCATCATACGCGCGACGGCGCCGATCCGATCGCCGAATTCAGGGACGGAACGTCGGGCGGCCATATCGACGCGCCGCGAGCGCGCGCGGGCGGCCTGGCCGGCGGCCTTTGCGCCATCTACATTCCGTCGGGCGATCTCGTCTTTGCCGAGCCGGATGGCAACGGCCACTATGCCACGCCGCTGGCTGTGCCGCTGGAGCGCGCGCCTTCGCTCGACATCGCGCTGGACATGGCGGCGATCGCTCTGCGGCTCGATCGCGCCGGCGCCTGGAAGCTCTGCCGCTCCACCGCCGAGATCCGCGATTGCATGGAGAAGGGCGTTTTTGCCGCCGTGATGCATATGGAAGGCTGCGAAGCCATCGATGCCGATCTTGCGGCACTCGAAACCTTTTACGCCGCCGGCTTGCGCTCGCTCGGTCCCGTCTGGAGCCGCAACAATGTCTTTGCCCACGGCGTGCCTTTCGCCTATCCGAGTTCGCCCGATACCGGACCTGGCCTGACGGATGCCGGTTTTGCGCTGGTGCGCGCATGCAACCGGCTCGGTATCCTCGTCGATCTCGCCCACATCACCGAAAAGGGCTTCTGGGATGTGGCGAAGACCTCGGACCAGCCGTTGGTCGCCAGTCACTCCAACGCGCACGCGCTGACGCCCGTTGCGCGCAACCTCACCGACAAGCAGCTGGACGCCATCAAGGAGAGCCGCGGTATCGTCGGTCTCAATTATGCGACGGCGATGCTGCGTGAGGATGCGCGCTCGGATGCCGATACGCCGCTCGAGGCGATGGTGCGGCATGTGGATCATCTGGTCAGCCGCGTCGGCATCGACTGCGTCGGTCTTGGATCGGACTTCGACGGAGCGACGATTCCAGCCGAGATCGGCGATGCGGCCGGCAACCAAAACCTGATTGCCGCTCTTCGGAACGTTGGTTATGGTGAGGCCGATCTCGTAAAGCTGTGCAGGGAGAACTGGCTTCGCGTCCTGGCATCCGCCTGGAAGGAAGGCAGCCGTTAGAGTGCGTCCGGAATATTGTGTAGAGTTTAAAAAAGGGGAATGAAAACAATGATGATTACCAAGATGAACAGCGGGTTCCGCGCGCTTTCCGCAGGCGTGGCTCTCTCGCTTCTGCTGATGGCGGCGCCGAACGCATATGCTGCGACGCCCAAGGATACGCTGGTCGAGGGCTTTGCTTTCGACGATATTCTGAGCATGGATCCGGCCGAGGCCTATGAGCTGTCGGCTGCCGAAATCACCGGCAACACCTACAGCCTGCTCGTTCGCCTCGATATCAACGATACCTCGAAGATCAAGGGCGACCTGGCTGAGAGCTGGTCGGTTTCCGACGATCATCTCACCTATACGTTCAAGCTGAAGCCCGGCCTGAAATTCGCCTCCGGCAACCCGATCACCGCTGACGATGTCGCCTGGTCCTTCGAGCGCGTCGTCAAGCTCGACAAGAGCCCGGCCTTCATCCTCACCCAGTTCGGCCTCACCGGCGACAATGTGACGGAAAAGGCCAAGGCGACCGATCCGAACACCTTCACCTTCACCGTCGACAAGCCCTATGCGCCGAGCTTCGTGCTGAACTGCCTGACGGCGACGGTTGCCGAAGTGGTCGACAAGAAGCTGGTCCTGCAGCACGTCAAGCCGGCAACGCCGTCGGCCGACTACAAGTACGACAACGACTTCGGCAATAGCTGGCTGAAGACTGGCTTTGCCGGCTCCGGCCCGTTCAAGCTGCGCGAATGGCGCGCCAATGAGGCCGTCGTGCTGGAGCGCAACGACAATTATTACGGCGAGAAGCCGAAGCTTGCCCGCGTCATCTACCGCTTCATGAAGGAAAGCTCGGCGCAGCGTCTGGCGCTGGAGAACGGTGATATCGACGTCGCCCGCAACCTGTCGCCGACCGATCTCGCCGCGGTCGAGAAGAACCCGCAGCTTGCCTCCACCAATGCGCCGAAGGGCACGATCTATTACATCAGCCTCAATCAGAAGAATCCGAACCTTGCCAAGCCGGAAGTGCAGCAGGCGTTCAAGTACCTGGTCGACTATGATGCTATCGGCAAGACGCTGATCAAGGGCGTCGGCGAAGTCCATCAGACCTTCGAGCCGAAGGGCCTGCTCGGCGCGCTGGATGAAAATCCGTTCAAGCTCGATGTCGCCAAGGCGAAGGAGCTCCTGGCCAAGGCCGGCCTGCCGGATGGCTTCTCCGTGACCATGGATGCGCGCAGTATCGAGCCGGATACCGGTATCGCCACCGCGGTCCAGCAGACGCTCGGCCAGGCCGGCATCAAGGTCGAAATCATTCCCGGCGACGGCAAGCAGAAGCTGACCAAGTACCGCGCCCGCAATCACGACATCTACTACGGCCAGTGGGGCAACGACTATTGGGACCCCCATTCCAACGCCGATACGTTCACGAACAATCCCGACAATTCCGACGCGGGCACCAACAAGACGCTTGCCTGGCGCAATGCTTGGACGACACCGGAGCTCGACAAGGAAACGAAGGCGGCGCTGTTCGAGGTCGATACCGACAAGCGTGCTGCCATGTACCGGGAGATCCAGAAGAAATATCTGGAGGCCAGCCCCTTCGTCTTCCTCTACCAGCAGACGGAAGTCGCCGGTTATCGCAAGGATGTGAAGGACTTCAAGCTCGGTCCGAGCTTCGACACCAACTTCGTCTGGCCGATCTCGAAGTGATGATCCGGCGGGACTAGTTCTTTGAGCATTGTCGAACGAAAAATGCAGGTGCGGCCCAGGAAGGGCCGTGCCGCTCCCTTCTTCATGGGTCTGCTGCGATTCCTCGTCGTGGCCGTCACGACCTATCTCGGCCTTCTGGCCGTCACCTTCTTCATCGGGCGCGTCATCCCGATCGATCCAGCGCTGGCGATCGCCGGCGACCATGCGCCGACGCAGGTGCTGGAGCGTCTGCGGCGCGAGATGCATCTCGACCAGCCGCTCTATCTGCAATTCTATTATTACCTACTGAGCGCGCTGAGCGGCGATTTCGGCACTTCGGTACTGACGACCAATCCGGTCATGGACGACATCAAGCGGGTCTTCCCCGCGACGATGGAGCTTGCCACCGTCGGCACGATCATCGGCTCGGTTTTCGGCGTTCCCTTCGGCGTGCTTGCCGCCGTGCGCCGCAACAGTCTTATCGACCAGGTCGTGCGCGTCATCGGTCTCGTCGGCTACTCGCTGCCGGTCTTCTGGCTGGCGATGGTGGCGCTCGTCATCTTCTATGCGAAGCTCGGCTGGGTCGCCTATCCCGGCCGCATCGATATCGCCTATGAGTATAGCTTCACGCCGGTCACCGGCTTCTTCCTACTGGACAGCGCCATGCAGGGGCAATGGGATGTGTTCTGGGATGTGTTCCGGCACATCATCCTGCCGGCTTCGCTGCTCGGTTATTTCGCGCTCGCCTACATCAGCCGCATGACGCGCAGCTTCATGCTGAACGAATTGGGGCAGGAATATATCGTCGCTGCCCGCGCCAAGGGACTTTCGGAGACGCGGGTGATCTGGGGGCATGCCCTGCGCAGCGCCATGGTGCCGCTGATCACGGTGATCGCGCTTTCCTACGCATCGCTGCTGGAGGGATCGGTGCTGACGGAGATCGTGTTCTCCTGGCCGGGCATCGGCTTTTACATCACCAGTTCGCTGCGCAATGCCGACATGAACGCCGTGCTCGGCGGCACCATTGTCATCGGCACGGTTTTCATCGGCATCAACCTGCTATCCGATCTGCTTTATCGGACCCTCGATCCAAGGACGCGACGTAAATGACGGCTGGGACCACGCAAATCAGCTGGCGTGACTGGCTGCTGTCGGACCGGCCGCAGTCGCGCCGGCAGGCAAGGCTCGGGCGTGCCTACGTCACCTGGCGGCAGTTCTCCGCCAATCGCCTGGCCGTCATCGGATTGCTGATCATTCTCGCGCTGGTGCTGATCGCCGCCCTTGCCGATGTCATCGCCCCGCATTCGCCCGTTATCGGCGATCTCACCAACGCCTATCTGAAGCCGCCCGGCACGCCGGGCTATCTTCTCGGCACCGACGACCTCGGGCGCGATATCCTGTCCCGTCTGATCTACGGGTCGCGCTGGACGCTCTACATCGTCGTGCTTGTCGCGATCATCTCGGCGCCGATCGGGCTGATCATCGGCATGGTGTCCGGCTATATGGGCGGCTGGGTCGATGTGATCCTGATGCGCATCACGGACATCTTTCTCGCCTTTCCGAAGCTGGTGCTGGCGCTTGCCTTTGCCGGCGCGCTCGGGGCCGGCATCGAGAATGCCATCATCGCCATCGCCATCACCTCCTGGCCGCCCTATGCGCGCCTGGCACGCGCCGAGACGATGACGGTGCGGCATTCGGACTATATCGCCGCCGTGCAGCTCATGGGTGCCTCGCCCCTGCGCATCATCTTCCGTCATGTCATGCCGCTCTGCGTCTCCTCGGTGATCGTCCGCGTCACGCTCGACATGGCCGGCGTGATCCTGACCGCCGCCGGTCTCGGCTTCCTGGGCCTTGGCGCGCAGCCGCCGTTGCCGGAGTGGGGTGTGATGATCGCAAGCGGCTTCAAATACTATCTCGATCAATGGTGGGTGGCGGCCATGCCTGGCATTGCGATCCTCATCGTCAGCCTCGGCTTCAACCTGCTCGGTGACGGCCTGCGTGACGCGCTCGATCCGAAGGAGAGCGGGCAATGACGACACTTCTGACCGTGGAGAACCTCAGGGTCCGCTATCCGACGCGTACGGGCGTCATCGAAGCCGTGCGCGGCGTGTCCTTCACGCTCGGCCGCGAGCGGCTCGGCATTGTCGGCGAGAGCGGTTCCGGCAAGTCGCAGACCGGTCGCGCGATCATGGGGCTGACGCCGCCGCATGCGCTCATCAGCGCCGACAGGCTGAACTTCAGTGGCATCGACCTGCTGTCGGCTTCGGCTAAAGAGCGTCGGTCGCTGCGCGGCAAGCGCATCGCCATGGTGCTGCAGGATCCGAAATACTCGCTTGATCCCGTCATGACCATCGGCCGGCAGATCACCGAGACGCTGCGCACGCATGAGAAGGTGAGCAAGGCCGAGGCGCGAGACCGTGCCATGGCCATGTTGGAAGCGGTACAGATCCGCGATCCCGGCCGTGTCTACGACCTGCATCCGCACGAAGTATCGGGCGGCATGGGCCAGCGAGTCATGATCGCCATGATGCTGATCGCCGGGCCGGAACTTTTGATTGCCGACGAGCCGACCTCCGCGCTCGACGTTACTGTCCAGCTCGACGTGCTCAAGATCATGGACAAGCTTGTTTCGGAGCGCGGCATGGGACTGATTTTCGTCTCGCACGACCTGCGGCTGGTATCTTCCTTCTGCGACCGGGTGATCGTCATGTATGCAGGCAAGGTCGTGGAAGAACTCAAGGCTTCCGAGTTGAACAATGCCCAGCATCCCTATACGCGCGGCCTGCTGAACTGCATGCCCGTCATCGGCGAAAACAGGCATCCGCTGCCGGTACTCGACCGCAAGCCGGAGTGGGCGGCATGACGACAGCACTCGCAGTTGATGGCCTCAGCGTCGTCTATGACGGCTATTATGCGCTCGATGCCGTCGGCATCGAAGTGAACAAGGGCGAATCCTTCGGTCTGGTCGGCGAGTCCGGTTCCGGCAAGTCGACGCTGCTGCGCGCCGTTGCGGGCCTTGCACCCGTCACGGATGGCACGATCCGCGTCGGCAATGAGCAGCTGAAGGGTGCCAAGCGCAGCAAGACCTTCTATCGCCAGGTGCAGATGGTGTTTCAGGACCCTTACGGTTCCCTGCATCCGCGCCAGACGATCGACCGGCTGCTCCTGGAGCCGCTGGCGATCCACGGGATCGGCGACAGTGAAACGCGCATCGCGAGAGCGCTCGACGAAGTCGGCCTCGGCTCCGGTTTCCGCTTCCGCTATCCGCACCAGCTTTCCGGCGGCCAGCGTCAGCGCGTTGCCATTGCCCGCGCGCTGATCGTCGAGCCGTCCATTCTGCTGCTCGACGAGCCGACCTCGGCGCTCGACGCCTCCGTGCAGGCCGAGGTGCTCAATCTGCTCGAGCAGGTGCGCAGGGATCGCCACCTGACATTCGTCATGGTCAGCCACGATCTCGGCGTCGTCACCCATATGTGCGAGCGTCTAGCCGTCATGCGCAATGGCGCTGTCGTCGAAAGATTAACGGCGAAGGAATTGGCGGCGGGCGACGTCCGGCAAGACTACACGCGCAATCTGATGGTCGCCAGCAAGGGGTTCGTCCGCGCCTGAGCGGGCGACACTTGCGCCTTCGTCCCATTAACGAATGGGCCGGTTAAACACGACCAATCGTATAGACTATTGACACCTGCCGCAATTCTGTCATGATCTCGTTAATGGCAGTTAACTTTCGTGATCCCGATCAAGGATCAGACGTTAAGTGGAGGCAGGCATGTTTTTCATGGGTGGCATGACCATGGGCTATCTTCATCCGCCGATTCCGGCGAAGCAGGAAGGTGCACGGTCCGCCTCTCTTTCCGATGAAAACAGCCGCCGCCAGGCCGGATCTGCCGAAGAGCAGGCGGCCGATACCAGCGCCATCGAGCGCAGCTTGATTTGGGCCCGCCGCATTCTTTGCTGAATTGGCACTGCCGATCTTTCGGGTCCTCGAAATCCAGTAGTTTAATTTTTCTCAGCTGATGTTCTGGACGGAAATTCATCTCTACCTAGTTGATAGAAAATATATGAATATCCGTCCCAGGCTCGATCTGAGAGACATATAAGAAACGAACGGAGGCGACACATGGCGAATTTGGGTATTTCGAATACGCATGTGAATCAGTTCGATGATTCCAAGCGCGCCGCCAGGACGCGGCACAAGATACAGACGGCGATCCATGTCGTCCTGTTCTCCGCCGCATTCCTGTTCGTTGCGGCCATCGTTTGCGGCATCGTCGTCTAAGCGCGATGTCTTGCGGGGCGGCAGCCCATGCCACCCGCACAGCGTGGTCCTGTTTGTTGCGCCCGTAGCGGCGTCAAGGGCCAGGCGAGGCTGGAGTGTCGGCCGCCATGCGCGGGCCGGTCCGTCCGAAGCTCAGTTTCATTTCACCGCAGCTCCCCCTTCCTCCCGTTGGCAGAACTTCGCCGGGCAAAGAAAATTTGCCCGGCCGATAGAATATGCCGCGCAGAAACGGTAAGCTTCCCGCAAATATAAAAAGCGGTCGGCGCGGTCATGGCCCGGCGATGCGGAGGGGACCAAAGGCTCTTGTGCATTGTGCATTTCCCCTGTTCGCGAGCAGGACCGTTTCCATGGGACGGCGATTGGGGCTGAAGGGTTTGATCTCCGCTTGTTCGTAAGTCGGTGAGCGGTGGCCAATCGATCGGCTCGTGAACCGTTTCGGAAACGAGGCGTCCCGACAGGAATTTGCGAATCTTTTTATGGGGTTCAGTTTAAGTTCATCTTCTGCGGGATATTGAGGGCTCACCATGCCGAACCATGCTGAATTTCCGAAATGGGATGAATCAGCCCAGGGAGAATGCCTCATGACCTTGATCGATTGTCGTTGACCCGTGCGGATCGCTGCCGGAACCATTTGGCCGCGTATCCAGTTTCACGGACACCCTTTTGGGGATGATGGCGAATAGTCGCCGTTTTCCTTAAGAACTACCCCGTGAAAATCTTCGCCTGTATATGTTTGTTCTAAGCCGTCACTTCGAATTCACCCCCTTCGCCCGCCGGGAAGCGAAGCAAAAGGGTCCAAATGCGTGAATTCTTGCGTCGGGCAGGGCAAAAACGATAAAGGCGACAATGCCACTCACTCTGTTTGGACCCAGAACCCGAATCCATGACATCTCAAAATCTCTCCACCGTTACGCCACGTGATTCTGAAGCCAAGCAGATCGATCACAACGATGCGATCCGCGCGACCTATTTCTCCAATGAGCAGATAAAGGAATGCGGCGCGGCTTTCGCCCGCAACGGCGCGAAAACCAAGCTGCCGGGCTTTGCAGCCTTCGACTTCTTCGCCCGGCACAAGGAAAACGAGAAAGAGATCCTGCGCGTCTATCGCTCGGCCAATGCCGATGTCGATGCCGGAGAATCGATCACGCCGGCGGCCGAATGGTTGCTCGACAACCACTACATCATCGAAGAGGCCATCCAGGAAGTTCGCCGCGATTTTCCGAAGAAGTTCTACGATCAGCTGCAGACGATCACCATCGACGGCATGGTGATGCCGCGCACCATGGCGCTGGCCTGGCTCTACGTCGCCCACACCCACAGCACGGTTTCCAATCAGGGCCTGCTGGCACTGGTGGAAGGCTTCCAGTCGGTGGAGATGCTGAAGATCGGCGAGCTCTGGGCCGTCCCCTCGCTGGTGCGCTATATTCTGGTCGAAAACCTGCGCCGCATTTCGAGCCGCGTCGAGCAGAGCCGCATGACGCGCAAGAAGGCCAATGCCGCCGTCGACGAGCTGATCCGCCTCAACGACGACGCCAAGGTCGCCGAATTCCTGAAGACGCTCGAGCCCCTTACTTCGGACAACACTTTCGCCACGCAGTTCCTCTATCGCCTGCGCGATGGCTCGCACACGTCGGGCCTCGCCGTCACTTGGCTTGAGAAGCGGCTGACAGAGGCCGGCACCGACGCCGAAAGCGTCATGATGGCCGAGCACAATCGCCTGTCGTCGGGCAATGTGACGATGGGCAACATCATCAAGAGCCTGCGCCTGATCGACGACACCGACTGGTCCGTCTGGGTCGAAGAAGTCAGCGCCGTCGACAAGCTGCTCTGGGACGAGACCGACTACGCCAAGCTCGATCCGGGCTCGCGCAACAGCTATCGCCGCCGCATCGAAAAGCTCGCCCGCCGCTCCGACAAGACCGAAATGGAGATCGCCCAGGTCGCCATGGCGATGACCGAGGCGGCCAAGGTATCGGGTGAAGTCCAGCCGCATGAGCCGAATATCGGCGATTTCATCATGGGCCAGCAGACGCAGAAGCTGGAGAAGGCGATCGGCTATCGTCCGCCGTTGTCGGTGAGCTTCGTGCGCCAGTGGCGCAAGCTCAACTGGCTGTCGATCGCGGCGCCGGTGCTGTTCCTGACCGTGGTGGCGCTCGCCATCGTCGGCTACTTCATGCTGCATGCCGGCATGGGCTGGGCCGAGACCATCCTGTTGCTCTTGATGTTCTCGCTGCCGGCGTCGGAAGGCGCTACCGGCCTCTTCAATTTCTTCGTCACCATGTATCTGACGCCGGCGCGCCTGGTCGGCTACGAATTCAAGGAAGGCATTCCGGAAGAAGCCCGCACGCTGGTCGTCGTGCCGACGCTGATCGGCAATCGCGACAGTGTCGACGAACTCGTGCGCAATCTCGAAGTCCATTATCTCGCCAACCCGCGCGGCGAAGTTTACTACGCGCTGCTCAGCGACTGGCCCGACAGCCAGGAGGAAGAGAGCGAGCGCGATCTGGAAATCCTCGACTACGCGCGCCGCGAAGTGGCCAGTCTGGCGGCTCGCTACGACGAAGATGGCATCCAGCGCTTCTACCTGCTGCATCGCCGCCGTCTCTACAATCCGGCCGAAGGCGCCTGGATGGGCTGGGAGCGCAAGCGCGGCAAGCTGCACGAGCTGAATATGCTGCTGCGCGGCGACCGCGACACCACCTTCCTGCCCGGCGCCAATAGCGTGCCGAAGGACGTGCAGTATGTCATGACGCTCGATTCCGATACGCGCCTGGTGCGCGATACGGTCACGAAGCTCGTCGGCAAGCTGCATCACCCAATCAACCGCCCGGTCTTCGATCCCGAGAGCAAGCGCGTCGTGCGCGGCTACGGCGTGCTGCAGCCGCGCGTCACGCCGTCGTTGACCACGGGCAAGGATGCGTCGGTGTTCCAGCGCGTCTTCTCCGTCAATCGCGGTCTCGACCCTTACGTCTTCGCCGTCTCCGACGTCTATCAGGACCTGGTCGAGGAAGGCACGTTCACCGGCAAGGGTCTCTATCATGTCGATGCCTTCGAGGCGTCGCTGAAGGGCAAGATCGAGGAGAACGCGGTTCTCAGCCACGATCTGCTCGAAGGCTCGATGGCGCGCTGCGCGTTGGTTACCGACTGCGAACTCGTCGAGGATTTCCCGATCCGCTATGAAGTGGAAGTCTCGCGCCAGCATCGCTGGGCGCGCGGCGACTGGCAGCTGCTCCCGTATCTCTTCAATCCGAAGCGCGGCGTCACCGGCCTCGGCCGCTGGAAGATGATGGACAATCTGCGTCGTTCGCTGACGCCGATCGCCTGGTTCTTCGCCTCCGTGCTCGGCTGGTACTTCATGGAGCCGCTGGCGGCGCTGATCTGGCAGATCCTTCTGATCTTCTGCTTGTTCGTCGCGCCGACCTTGTCGCTCATCAACGGCATCATTCCGCGCACCAGCGATATCGTGGCACGCGCCCATCTCTATACGGTCTGGTCGGATATCCGCGCCGCCAATGCCCAGGTCGCGCTGCGTATCGTCTTCATCGCCGACGGTGCCTGCATCATGGCCGACGCCATCGGCCGCTCGCTCTACCGCGCCTTTGTCAGCCGTAAGCTGATGCTGCAATGGCGAACCGCCGCAAGCGCCCAAGCCGCGGCGCAGACGACGATCTTCGGCCACTATCGCGTCATGTGGCATGCGCCCGTGCTGGCGCTGCTGGCTTTGGCTTTTGCTTCGCTCTCCGGTGACAACGCCTTCTTCGTCGGCATTCCCTTTGCGCTGCTCTGGGTCCTGTCGCCGGCGATTGCCTGGTATGTCAGCCAGTCGGCCGAGACCGAAGACAGGCTCGAAGTGCCGGAAAGCGTTTCCTTCGAGCTGCGCAAGATCGCCCGCCGCACCTGGCGCTATTTCGAAACCTTCGTCGTCGAACAGCAGAACCATCTGCCGCCCGACAACGTGCAGCAGACCCCGAATGCCGTCGTGGCATCGCGGACATCGCCGACCAATATCGGCGTCTACCTGCTGTCGGTCATTTCCGCGCGTCACTTCGGCTGGACGTCCTTCGAGGAAACCATCGATCGCATGGAAAAGACCATGGCGACCGTGGCGAAGCTCGAAAAGTTCCGCGGGCACCTGTGCAACTGGTATCATACCGACACGCTGAAGCCGATGGGCGCGCGCTACATCTCGGCTGTCGACAGCGGCAATTTCGCAGGCCACCTGATTGCGGTTTCCTCCGCCTGCCGCATCTGGGCGGAAGCGCCATCAGCGCACATGCAGGGCAATCTTGACGGTATCGGCGACGTCGCCGGCATTCTCGCCGAGACCCTTGCCGAGCTCCCCGATGACCGCAAGACGGTGCGCCCGCTGCGCCGCCGCCTGGAAGAGCGCATTGTCGGCTTCCAGAACGCGCTCGCCGCGGTCAAGCGCGAGCATGAATTCGCCTCCATCCGCGTCATCAACCTGTCGGTTCTGGCGCAGGACATCCAGAAGCTTGCGGCAAATCTCGACCATGAGGTCAAGTCGAACCAGAGCGGCGAGGTGCTCACCTGGTCGCAATCGCTGGTGAAGGTTTGCGAAGGCCATATCGCCGACAGCATCTTCGATCTCGCCAATGTGGATTCGCTGCGCCAGCGCCTGGCGAAATTGCGCGATCAGATGCGCGAACTCGCCTTCGGCATGGAATACGCCTTCCTCTATCGCCCGGAGCGGCGCCTGCTCTCCATCGGTTTCCGCGTCGAAACCAACGAGCTCGATGCCGCCTGCTACGACCTCCTGGCTTCCGAAGCCCGCCTCACCAGCCTCTTTGCCATTGCCAAGGGCGATCTGCCGACGGAGCATTGGTATCGCCTCGGCCGCCAGGTCGTGCCCGTCGGCTCGCGCGGTGCGCTGGTCTCCTGGTCCGGCTCGATGTTCGAATATCTGATGCCGCCGCTCGTCATGCAGGAGCGCCAGGGCGGCATCCTCAACCAGACGAACAATCTGGTCGTGCAGGAGCAGATGAACTACGCCAAGCGCCTTGGCTCCGATATCCCCTGGGGCATTTCGGAAGCGGCCTTCAATGCCCGCGACCACTATATGCACTACCAGTACACCAATTTCGGCGTGCCTTCGCTCGGCCTGAAGCGCGGTCTCGGCCAGAACGCCGTCATCGCGCCCTATGCCTCGATCCTCGCCAGCCAGTATCGCCCGGCCGCGGCGCTGGAAAACCTTCAGAAGCTGCGCAAGGTCGGCGCGCTCGGCATCTACGGCTTCCACGATGCCGTCGATTTCACGCCGACGCGCGTTCCCGAAGGCAAGAAATGCGCTGTTGTCTACAACTACTATGCGCACCATCACGGCATGTCGATCGCCGCGATCGCCAACGTCGCCTTCAACGGTCGCCTGCGCGAACTCTTCCATGCCGATCCGGTGATCGAAGCAGCCGAACTGCTGCTGCAGGAAAAGGCGCCGCGCGATATTCCGGTCATGGCCGCCAAGCACGAGAGCGACCAGCCGGCGAATATCCAGGAAGACATGCTGCGTCCGGAAATCCGCAAGATCGCCGATCCGGCGACGCAGGATCGCGAGCTCGCCTTCCTCTCCAATGGCCACTATTCGGTCATGCTGACGGCGACCGGCGCCGGCTATTCGCGCTGGAACGGCTTGACGGTCTCGCGCTGGCGCGCTGACCCGACGGAAGACCGTTGGGGCACCTTCATCTTCCTGCGCGATACCGCCTCCGGCCAGTGGTGGTCGGCAACGGCGGAGCCGCGCAGCATCGAGGGCGAGAAGACCAAGGTCTCGTTCAGCGATGAAAAGGCGGAATACAGCAAGACGGTCGGCGATCTCACCAGCGACGTCGAATGCATCGTCGCGACCGAGCACGATGCCGAAGGCCGCCGCGTGACGCTGCTCAACATGGGCACGGAGGACCGCTTCATCGAAGTGACCTCCTATCTCGAGCCGGCGCTTGCCAGCGACGACGTCGATTCCGGTCACCCGGTCTTCGCGCGCATGTTCGTGCGCACCGAGATCGGCAATAGCGGCGACGTGATCCGCGCCGAGCGCAACAAGCGCGACTACAACGAGCCGGACATGTCGATCGCCCATCTGGTCGTCGACAATGCCGGATCGGAACGCCCGACCGAATTCGAAACGGATCGCCGCAAGTTCCTCGGCCGTGGCCGCACGCTTGCGGAGGCCGCTGCTTTCGATCCAGGCACGACCCTTTCCGGCACCGTCGGCTTCACCATGGATGCCTGCCTGTCGCTGCGCCGCGTCGTGCGCGTGCCCGCCGGCAAGAAGGTGAGCGTGATCTTCTGGACCGTTGCCGCGCCGAACCGCGAAGAGGTCGACAAGGCCGTTGAGCGCTACCGCAATCCCGATACGTTCGGCATCGAACTCACGCAGGCCTGGACGCGCACGCAGATGCAGATGCGCCATGTCGGCGTCACCTCGCAGCAGGCGGCTGCCTTCCAGAAGCTCGCGCGCTATCTGGTCTATCCCGACATGCACCTGCGCGCCGACGGCGCCACCGTGCAGGCCGGCCTGCATTCGCAGTCCGCGCTCTGGCCGGTGACGATCTCGGGCGATTTCCCGATCTTCACCCTGCGCATCAATGACGATATCGACCTCGAAATCGCCAGGGAAGCGCTGATGGCGGCGGAATATCTGCGCTCACGCGGCATCAGTGCCGATCTGGTCATCGTCAACGAACGCGCTGCCGAGCAGGCCCAGGACATGCAGCGCGAGCTGGACAAGCTCGTCGAGCATGTGCGTCACAATCAGGGCGACGGCCTCCGGCAGAACATCTTCTCGGTTCGCAAGGACCAGATCGAAAACGAGACCTACCAGGAGATCCTTGCCGCATCGCGGGTGATCTTCCATGCCCGCAACGGCAAGCTCGTCGACCAGATCGCCCGCGCGGCGACGCTGTTTGCCTCGGCGCAGTCCGACGGGCCGGCGCCGGTCAACCGCCTTACCGTGCCGGCGGCGCTGCAGGAGTCGGTCTTTACCGCCGGCGCCCTGGAGGCGCAGGACGATCTCGATTTCTGGAACGGCTATGGCGGCTTCTCCAAGGACGGCCGCGAATATGTGGTTCGTCTGCCCGGCGGGCAGTCGACGCCGCATCCGTGGATCAACGTCATCTCGAACGAGCGCTTCGGCTTCCATGTGCCCGCCGAAGGCGGCGGTTTCACCTGGAGCCACAATTCGCGCGACTATCAGCTGACGCCCTGGACCAACGACATGGTCGTCAACCGTCCGGGCGAGGCACTCTACGTGGCCGATCTCGACAGCAACAAGGTCATGACGCCCTATGCCGGCCTGTCGCGCAATGCGAAGGTTCGCTACGAGACCCGCCATGGTCTCGGCTATTCCGTCTTCTCGAGCGAGGAGGATGGCGTGGCGCTGGAGCTGACGCAGACGGTCGATCGCGAGCGCCCGGTCAAGCTCTTCCGCCTGCGGCTCAGCAACAATGGCGCCGGCAGCCGGCGGCTGCGGATCTACAATTATGCCGAATGGGTGCTCGGCATCAATCAGAACAAGACCAGGCCCTTCATCCTGTCGACGCTGGATGAAGAGACGGGTGCGCTGTTTGCCAACAATCCTTACAGCATCGATTACTTCAAGCGGACCGCCTTCATGGCGGCGAGCGAGACGCATTCAAGCTTCTCGGCGAGCCGCCGCGAGTTCATCGGCCGCCATGGCACGATCCAGATGCCGGAAGCCGTCGTGACGGCTGCCGCCCTCTCGAATTCGACGGATCTCGATGGCGATCCCTGCGGCGCTCTGGCCTTCGATGTGACGATCGCGGCCGGCGAGCAGAAGGAAATCTGCTTCTATATGGGCGATACGGCGACCGTCGAAGAGGCCCGCGCGCTGGTTTCGGAAATCCGCAAGGCCGATTTCGAGGCCGTGCTTTCTGAAGGCCGCGCGTTCTGGGATGGCTTCACCGGCCATGTAAAGATCTCGACGCCGGACAAGGCGATGAACAACATGATCAACGCCTGGCTACCCTATCAGAGCCTCGGCTGCCGCATCATGTCGCGCACCGCCTTCTACCAGTCGTCGGGCGCCTTCGGCTTCCGCGACCAGCTGCAGGATACGCTGGCATTCCTGGTTCATAGACCGGAGCTTGCCCGCAACCAGATCCTGAATGCGGCCCAGCGTCAGTTCCGCGAGGGCGACGTGCAGCATTGGTGGCTGCCGGGCAGCGGCGCCGGCGTGCGCACGCATATCTCCGACGACGTCGTCTGGCTTGCCTATGCCATCGACCAGTACTGCACCGTGACGGGCGACAAATCGATCCTCGATGAGGAGCTTGCCTTCGTCGAAGGTGCGGCGCTGATGCCCGGAACGCACGACGTCTTCTATCAACCGACCGTGTCGCAGGACAAAGTCAGCGTCTACGAACATGCGGCTCTCGCTCTCGACCTCGCGATCAAGCGCAAGGGCGGCAACGGCCTGCCGCTGATCCTCGGCGGCGACTGGAACGACGGCATGAACCGCGTCGGCATCCAGGGCCGCGGCGAGAGCGTGTGGCTTGGCTGGTTCCTGGCCGGCATGCTCACCGCCTTCCTGCCCTATGCCGAAGCACGCGGCGACAAGGAACGCGTCAAGCGCTGGTCCGATCACCTGCCGGAACTGCGCAAGGCGCTGGAGACGGCCGGCTGGGACGGCGGTCATTACCGCCGCGGCTATTTCGACGACGGCAGCCCGCTCGGCTCTGCCGAGAATTTCGAGTGCCAGATCGATTCGATCGCGCAGTCCTGGAACATTCTCTCCGGTGAAGGCGACAGGGCGCGCGGCGAGAAGGCGATGAATGCTGTCCTCGACAAGCTGGTGGACGATGAAAACCGCATCATCCGGCTGTTCACGCCGCCCTTTGCCAAGTCGGCGCGCGATCCGGGCTACATCAAGTCCTATCCGCCTGGCGTGCGCGAAAACGGCGGCCAGTATACCCATGCCGCGACCTGGGTCGTCATGGCGCTGGCGGAGATGAACCGCGGCGACGATGCCTGGCATTGCTTCGATATGCTCAACCCCGTCAATCATGCACGCGATCGTGATCAGGCCGATACCTATCGTGTAGAGCCCTATGTAGTCGCGGCTGATATCTACGGTGAAGGACAATTGACCGGCCGTGGCGGCTGGACCTGGTACACAGGATCCGCCGGCTGGCTGTATCGCGTCGCTGTCGAAGGCATTCTCGGTATCCGCGTGAAAAACGGCCGACTTTTCGTCAAGCCGGCGCTGCCTTCGAACTGGGACGGCTTTGCGGCGGATCTCGAGCTGCCGGGCGGAAATTACCGCATTTCCGTCTCAAAAGCGCCCGATGCGACCGGATACTCGGTCACCATCAATGATAGGGCGATCGCCCATCCCGAAGAGGGTCATCCGATCGGACAGTAGCGTTTCCTGCACTGTTTCGCTTCGACGATCGGGGCCAAAGGGGGAACTCTTTGGCCCCGATTGCATTTGGTTGTCGGAACAGGAGAGTTTTATGAATCCAAGGGCGAATATCGGCTCCGTGGCGGTGCAACGCATAAGCTTGCCGAGGCCGGTTTCTCAGAGGGATACCCGACTGGATGTTCTCAGGGCCCTGGCTCTGATCATGATTTTCATCAACCACGTGCCAGGGCAGTTTTTCGAGGATCTGACCTCGAAAAATTTCGGCTTCTCCGATGGTGCGGAAGCTTTCGTGCTGATCTCCGGTATCTCCGTCGGTCTTGCCTATGGAACGAAGTTCTCATCCGGCAATCGGCTGAAAATGGCGTGGAAGGCGATCAAGCGGGCATTCACGCTCTATACCGCCCATATGATCACGACTTTCGTGACACTGGTACTGTTCATCTCGGGGGCATGGATTTTTCACCAGAAGGGCCTGCTCTGCGAAGTGAACATCCTGGCTTTGCTGATGGATCCGGCGCGGGGCATTCCTGCGCTGCTGACGCTCGGGCACCAGATCGGCTACAACAATATCCTGCCGATGTATGGCGCCCTGTTCCTGATGCTGCCGCTGATCATGCTGCTGGAGGCGAAAAACCCGCTGCTCCTGCTGCTGATTTCGATCGGCGTCTGGCTGGTGTCGGGCATCTATTATATCGCGCCGCATACGACGCTGCTCGATGGATTCTGGTTCCTCAATCCGCTGTCCTGGCAGCTCCTTTTCGTCATCGGCTTTATGGCCACCATGCATGTCAAGCGCGGCGGGCGCATCCCCGTCCATCCAGTGCTGATCGCGCTGGCTTCCGCCTATGTGCTCCTGTCCTTCATCTGGGTGACCGACAAGCTCTGGATCCTCGGCGATTATCTCGCCACGCTCGGCCTGCCCACCGTCATCACCGGCTTCGACAAGACGTTCCTGTCGCTGCCGCGCTTGCTGCACGTGCTGGCGCTGGCCTATCTGATCGTCAGCATACCCTCCCTCTCGCAGCTGCTGCGCCGCTCCGCCAATCATCCGCTGACGATTCTCGGCCGGCATTCGCTCAGCATCTTCGTGGCGGGCACGATCCTCGCCATGGCCGGTCAGGTGATCCTCTATGTGAGCAACCAGGGTCCCATCGTCGGTGCGATCTATGTCGTCATCGGCATCGCCCTCCAGTTCCTCTATGCCTATCATCTGGAACACAAGCGGCTGCAACTCGCAGGCCCGCATACGGCGATGGTGCCTGCAAGGGCGATCACGGTGCCCGCCCATATCGGGAAGCGTCGCTGACTTCCTTGAGCTGCGCAGCGACGCGCAGCTCAATGTCATGATTTTCTTCAATATTTTTGTTTGTGACACTTTCACGAAGGAAGTATGACGTGATTTTTCTGCAACGCGGCATGATTGCGCTGCGTCGCGGTAGAATTTCGAGTGCCCAAAATCTTGTTGTGCAAAATTTAATTGTTATATGGTCGATGTGACGGCGCTCGGGAGTGCCGCCATCGCGTCGCCGGCATTGTCCAAGGGGATGGCCGCGCTTTCGTGGGGATTGTCAAAATCGGGAATGAGTAGGGACGTCGAATTCTCGGCGCGGCAGCTCATGTCCAATCGATACTGAATTGGAGTAATCTAATGAATATCAGAAGTCTTCTTCTCGGTTCGGTCTCCGCCCTGGCAGCTGCATCGGGGGCGCAGGCGGCTGACGCCATCGTGGCTGCCGAGCCGGAACCGCTCCAGTACGTTCGCATTTGCGATGCTTACGGCCCGGGCTACTTTTTCATTCCGGGCACCGAGACCTGCCTGAAGGTGGGCGGTCGCGTCCGCACCGAAGGCGAATGGTATGATGCCTATAACGCCCGCAGCAAGAACGGTACGCTCTGGCACACCCGTGCGGAACTGAGCGTCGACACCGCCACCGATACCGAATACGGCCCGCTGAAGACCAATACGGTCGTCCGTTGGGACTGGAATGACGGCAACACGACCAGCACCAAGCTGCTGTTCGCCAATATCAGCCTCGGCGGCTTCCTCGTCGGCAAGGCCGATTCGCAGTACAACAACTACATGGGTTACGCCGGCAACGTCATCAACGACGACGTCATCTATGACGGCCCGAAGGAACTCAACCAGCTCACCTACAAGTATGATGCCGGCAACGGCTTCACGGCCGTCATCTCGCTCGAAGATTCCAACTCTTCCAGCGATACCTCGTCCTACGGCGGCGCATGGCAGACTGGCAAGGGCAACCATTATGCTCCGGACGTCGTTCTCGGCGCCGGCTACAAGACGGGTGCCTGGACCCTTCGCGTCATCGGCGGCTATGACTCGATCGTCGAAGAAGGCGCGATCAAGGCTCGTATCGATGCCGATTTCGGTGACTTCAAGGCCTTCCTGATGGGCGGCTGGAACACTGACGGCGACAAGCTGAACAAGTATGCCGGCTCCTACCTGAATAGCAACCGTTCCGCCTGCCCGACCGACGGCGCGGATTGCGGCTGGGGCGATTGGGCCTTCTGGACGGGCGCCAGCTATCAGCTGACCCCGAAGCTGCAGGCCAACGCCCAGGTTGCCTACACCGACTCGAAGATCTTCGCCGCCACCGCCAATGTCGCCTGGCGCCCGGTCAAGGATCTGCTCGTCGAGCCGGAAGTCTCCTACACGAACTGGGATGCCGCCAACGCCGATCAGTGGGCCGGCGTACTCCGCTTCGAGCGCAAGTTCTGATCTGATACCGGTCGGGCGCCGATGCCGACTCCTGGTGCGCCCGGCCAAATTGACCTCCGATCAGAAAACGGAAAGGCCCGGTTTTCCCGCCGGGCCTTTCTTGTTTTTGGTTGGTGTGTGTTCCGGGCACATTCCTTCTGGGTATTGCCCCTCACCCTAACCCTCTCCCCGTTGAAACGGGGAGAGGGGACCCGTTCCGTGTATGCCACACCTGCGGATAAAGGTGCCGATCTTGTTCGGTAAGCTTCCTCGCCTGCGGGGAGAGGGCTGGGGTGAGGGGCCAGGCGCAGGTTTGCCAATGGCATTGCGCTTGCCTGACGAACGCCGCCAGGTCGGAAGCTTCGGCAACAAAAAAGCCGAGAGAGCATCGCTCTCTCGGCTTCGATCTTGAGGCCCCTTGCGAAGATCAGGCGGCTTCGGTTTCTGTTGTATGTGCCTTGCGAACTTCCTCGTCCGTCAGGATGCCGCTGGCGCGCAGCAGGGCGGCGAAGCGGCCGTTGCTCTGGCTGAGCTCGTTGAAGCTGCCGTTCTCGATGATGCGGCCATTGTCGAGGAAGAGGACCATGTCGGCCTCGCGTACCGTCGACAGGCGGTGCGCGATGATGAAGGTCGTACGGTTCTGACGCAGGTTGTCGATCGCCGTCTTGACCCGGTTTTCGGTTTCGACGTCGAGCGCGCTTGTGGCTTCGTCGAGCACGAGGATCGGAGCGTCCTTCAGGATGGCGCGGGCAATCGCGATACGCTGGCGTTCGCCACCGGAAAGCTTGTTGCCACGCTCGCCGACGCGGGTCTCGTAACCGCTTTCGCGGTTTTCGATGAAGTCGTTGGCGGCGGCGGCCTGCGCGGCGCGGACCATTTCCTCCTCCGTCGCACCTTCGCGGCCGAGGCGGATGTTGTCGCTGATCGAACGGTTCAGCAGGCCGGCATCCTGGAAGACGGTGGCGATGAAGCGGCGCAGCGACCTGCGCGTCACCTTGGTGATGTCGTGACCATCGACGAGGATCTGGCCCTTATGCGGATCGAAGACACGCTGCAGCAGGTTGACAAGCGTCGTCTTGCCGGCACCGGTCGGGCCGACGATGGCGACGGTCTGGCCAGCCTTCACCTTGAAGGAGATGTCGTGCAGACCCTGCGACGAGTTGGCGAAGCCGAAGGAGACGTCGCGGAATTCGACCTCGCCCTTGACATCCTTGATCTCGGCAAGGCCAGCCGGCTCTTCGCGGTCACGGACCGAATCTTCCAGCGTGTAGAAGTCTTCGAGCTTGGCGCGGGCCTCGAAAATCTGGTTGGCGAAGTTGCGCAGCTGCTCCAGGCGGCCGATCAGCACGTTCGCAAAGGCGATGAAGGTGATCAGGGCACCGAGGCTCAAGCTGCCACCCTGGACGAGGACGGTGCCGATCATCAGGATCGCCATCATCGCGACGGTCGATGCCGTGCGGTTCAGGGCACCGGCAAGGGCCCACCAGTCGAGAACCGGATACTGCGCGGCTAGCAGCCGCTCGGTGAACGACTTCAGCGCCTTGGTCTCGGCTTCGATGCGGTTGTAGCTGTGCAGCACCGAAACGTTGCTGATCGAGTCGCTGACATGCGAGAAGACGGTATTGTAGTGGCTTTCGACCGAGGTCTGGCCATCCTTCGTACGGTTCATCACCAGACGGCCGATGATCCAGTAGAAGACGCCGAGCAGGATCAGTACGGCCGAGAGACGCAGGTCCATGGCCATGGCGGTCGGGATCATGACGACAAGCGCAACGGCGGTCGTCAGGTGGTTACGCATGAATTCGAGCCACAGGCCGAACAGCGCTTCGCAGGCGCGCAGCAGCGTGTTCAGGGCGCTCGCCGTGCCGCGCTGACTATGCCAGGAGAGCGGCATCGAGATGATGCGGCCGAACGCTTCGGTCAGCAGGGATGCGCGGCGGCCATGCGCGAGACGATCCGCCTCGCGGGACACTACGATGAAGGCGACAGCACTGAAGACGGCAAAGCCGGCCCACAACATCATGGTTGGAGCGACTGCGTCCTTCTTGGCAATGGCATCGAAGATGCGGCCGAACAATACCGGTTCGTAGATGGTGGTCATCGCAAGCGCGATGTTTGCGATCACGACCATCCATACGCGGTATCGATACGCGCCAAGATACTTCAGGGCTCTTGCGTAGACTTTGAACAGTGACACGGTCCGGCACCTCTGTGCATCAGCAAAACTTGGAATGCTCGGATGCTACAAATTGCTACCTGAACCGGCGATTAACGGAATCTGCAGCTGTTTTTTCAGGGAATTTTCGCGCAACGCGCGCGATGGCATAATGAGGGTGCTATCGGTCGCCGCAGAAATATGACAATTTGAGGAGACTTGGACGCGACAGTGTCGCGCATCCTCAAGCACAGCAAAGATCGCCATTCAGGGTTGAACGGCAAAAAAATCGCTAAGGGCGTTCAATTTTGCGCCGGCATGAGTATGTTGCCGGCGATTTGAGCGCGCCGTGGGACCAGACGGGCATGGTGGCAATGCCTGCGTCCGCCGGTAATTCAGGCTGCAAAGCCGAGGGGTAGATGTGAATATCCATTCGCTGTTACAATTGCTTGTGGTCATCGAAGAGTGCAAGCTTGCCAAGGACGTCGTGACCGAGCTCGAACTCGTGCTCCGTTCCTACAAGTTCGAATTCTACGGCCTGCTGAAACAGACGCGGCCGAATGTCGATGTCACGAACTTCATGCTCGCAGGGCGCTGGCCCGATCAATGGCCGCTGATCTATGTTCGCAAGCGCTACATGCTCGTCGATCCGGTCGCGCGCTATCTTGGCCGGGCGCAGCGTCCTTTCCGCTGGCGCGAAGCCGTCATTGCCCTGAAGGCGGACCCGCTGCGGCGCCGGATGGAGCAGATGATGGCGGATGCCCGCGCCAAAGGCCTTGTCGACGGCTATGTTTTCCCGATCCACGGGCGGAGCGGCTTGCTTGGATGCCTGACGGTCGGCGGTGAGGCGGTCGATCTGTCTCCGACGGAGCTTTCGCTCTTCGATGCGGTCGCCAAAAAGGCCTTCTGGCGGCTTCTGGAGCTGAATGGCGAAGCGCAATCGCTGGAAGACCTGGGAAAGACCGAGCTGAAGCTGACCAAACGCGAAATGGAAGTGCTGAATCACCTGGCCGACGGCATGACGTCGATCGAGATCAGCCGGCTGCTGACGATCTCCAACCACACCGTCGATTGGTACATGAACAGCATCCAGGACAAGCTGGATGCCAAGAACAGGCAGCATATCGTTGCCATCGCGTTCAGAAGCGGACTTATTCCGTAATGGCAACTATTTTGCTGTCGGATGTCGCAGGAGAAATTGAACTTCCTGTGACAAGAAGTTAAGAATTTTCTTCGCGGGTGCAGCATTGCCCGTTTCGATGCCGTGAGGAGAGCGCATTGCCCATTTCCAAGATCCTGGTCGCCAACCGTTCCGAAATCGCCATCCGCGTCTTCCGCGCCGCTAACGAGCTTGGCATAAAAACGGTCGCTATCTGGGCCGAGGAAGATAAGCTCGCGCTGCATCGCTTCAAGGCGGACGAGAGCTATCAGGTCGGGCGCGGCCCGCATCTTGCCCGCGATCTCGGGCCGATCGAGAGCTATCTGTCGATCGATGAGATCATCCGCGTCGCCAAGCTTTCCGGCGCCGATGCCATTCATCCGGGCTACGGCCTGCTGTCGGAAAGTCCCGAATTCGTGGATGCCTGCGATGCCGCCGGCATCATCTTCATCGGCCCTCGGGCCGATACGATGCGCCAGCTCGGCAACAAGGTCGCGGCGCGCAATCTGGCGATCTCGGTCGGCGTGCCCGTCGTGCCGGCAACCGAGCCGCTGCCGGAAGATATGGCCGAAGTCGCCAAGATGGCCGAAGAGATCGGCTATCCGGTCATGCTCAAGGCCTCGTGGGGCGGCGGTGGCCGCGGCATGCGCGTCATCCGCTCCAAGGCCGATCTCGCCAAGGAAGTGACGGAAGCCAAGCGCGAGGCGAAGGCCGCCTTCGGCAAGGACGAAGTCTATCTCGAAAAGCTCGTCGAGCGCGCCCGTCACGTCGAAAGCCAGATCCTCGGCGACACGCATGGTAATGTCGTGCACCTGTTCGAGCGCGACTGTTCGGTCCAGCGCCGCAACCAGAAGGTCGTCGAGCGTGCGCCGGCGCCTTATCTCAGCGATGCGCAGCGCCAGGAACTGGCCGCCTATTCGCTGAAGATCGCCGAGGCGACGAATTATGTCGGGGCCGGCACCGTCGAATATCTGATGGATGCCGATACCGGCAAATTCTACTTCATCGAAGTCAATCCGCGCATCCAGGTCGAGCATACGGTGACGGAAGTCGTCACCGGCATCGATATCGTCAAGGCGCAGATCCATATCCTCGATGGCTTCGCCATCGGCACGCCGGAATCGGGCGTTCCGAAGCAGGCGGACATTCGCCTCAACGGCCATGCCCTGCAATGCCGTGTGACGACTGAAGATCCGGAGCACAATTTCATTCCGGATTACGGCCGCATCACCGCCTATCGTTCGGCCTCCGGCTTCGGCATCCGTCTCGACGGCGGCACCTCCTATACCGGCGCGATCATCACCCGCTATTACGATCCCCTACTGGTGAAGGTGACGGCCTGGGCGCCGAACCCGCAGGAGGCGATCGCCCGCATGGACCGCGCACTGCGCGAATTCCGCATTCGCGGCGTGGCGACGAACCTCACCTTCCTCGAAGCGATCATCACCCATCCGAAATTCCGCGACAACAGCTATACGACGCGCTTCATCGACACGACGCCGGAGCTGTTCCAGCAGGTCAAGCGCCAGGACCGCGCCACCAAGCTCCTGACCTATCTCGCCGACGTCACGGTCAACGGCCATCCCGAAACGCGCGGTCGCCCGGCACCTTCGCCGAAGGCGGCCGAGCCGGTATTGCCCTATATCGACGGTAAGGTGCCCGACGGCACCAAGCAGCTGCTCGACAGGCTCGGCCCGCAGAAATTCGCCGAATGGATGCGCGGCGAGAAGCGCGTGCTGATGACCGACACGACCATGCGCGACGGCCATCAATCGCTGCTTGCGACCCGCATGCGCACCCATGATATCGTCAGCGTCGCCGGCACCTATGCGCGCGCCCTGCCGCAGCTGCTGTCGCTGGAGTGCTGGGGCGGCGCCACCTTCGACGTTTCCATGCGCTTCCTGACCGAAGACCCCTGGGAGCGCCTGTCGCTGATCCGCGAGGGCGCGCCGAACCTGCTTCTCCAGATGCTGCTGCGCGGCGCCAACGGCGTCGGCTACACCAACTATCCCGATAATGTCGTCAAATATTTCGTCCGCCAGGCGGCCAAGGGCGGCATCGATCTCTTCCGCGTCTTCGACTGCCTGAACTGGGTCGAGAACATGCGTGTGTCGATGGATGCCGTGGCCGAGGAGAACAAGCTCTGCGAGGCGGCGATCTGCTACACGGGCGATATCCTCAATTCCGCCCGCCCGAAATACGATCTGAAGTATTATACGGATCTTGCCGTCGAGCTGGAAAAGGCCGGTGCCCACATCATCGCGCTGAAGGACATGGCCGGCCTCCTGAAGCCGGCTGCGGCCAAGGTGCTGTTCAAGGCGCTGCGCGAGGCGACCGGGCTGCCGATCCACTTCCACACGCATGATACCTCGGGCATTGCAGCTGCAACGGTCTTGGCTGCCGTGGACGCCGGCGTCGATGCCGTTGACGCGGCGATGGATGCGCTGTCGGGCAATACGTCTCAGCCCTGCCTCGGCTCGATCGTCGAAGCCCTCAAAGGGTCCGAGCGCGATCCGGGCCTCGATCCCGAATGGATCCGCCGCATCTCCTTCTATTGGGAAGCCGTGCGCCACCAGTACGCCGCCTTCGAAAGCGATCTCAAGGGACCGGCGTCGGAAGTCTATCTGCACGAAATGCCCGGTGGTCAGTTCACCAACCTCAAGGAACAGGCCCGCTCGCTCGGGCTCGAGACCCGCTGGCACCAGGTGGCGCAGGCCTATGCCGATGCCAACCAGATGTTCGGCGACATCGTCAAGGTGACGCCGTCCTCGAAGGTGGTCGGCGACATGGCGCTGATGATGGTGAGCCAGGACCTGACGGTCGCCGATGTCGAGAACCCGGCCAAGGATATCGCCTTTCCGGATTCGGTCGTCTCCATGCTCAAGGGCGATCTCGGTCAGCCGCCGGCCGGATGGCCGGAGGCCTTGCAGAAGAAGGCGCTGAAGGGCGACAAGCCTTATACCGTCCGCCCCGGCTCGCTGCTGGCCGAAGCCGATCTCGATGTGGAGCGCAAGGCGATTGAGACCAAGCTGGAGCGCAAGGTCGACGATTTCGAATTCGCCTCCTACCTGATGTATCCGAAGGTCTTCACCGATTACGCGCTGGCGGCCGACACCTACGGCCCGGTTTCGGTGCTGCCGACGCCGGCCTATTTCTACGGCCTGAAGGAAGGCGACGAGCTGTTTGCCGAGATTGAGAAGGGCAAGACGCTCGTCATCGTCAACCAGGCGATGACGGCGACCGACGAGAAGGGCATGGTGACTGTCTTTTTCGAACTCAACGGTCAGCCGCGCCGTATCAAGGTGCCGGATCGTGCCCATGGCGCTTCCGGCAGCGCTATCCGCCGCAAGGTCGAGACCGGCAACGCCGCCCATGTCGGCGCGCCGATGCCGGGCGTCATCTCCACGGTCTTCGTCGCGCCCGGCCAGGCGATCAAGGCCGGCGACGTGCTGCTTTCGATCGAAGCCATGAAGATGGAGACGGCGCTGCACGCCGAAAAGGACGGCACGGTTTCCGAGGTGCTCGTGCGCGCCGGCGACCAGATCGACGCCAAGGATCTGCTCGTCGTCTATGGTGCGTAATTGGCAAAGGGGGCCGCTTTCGAAGCTGGCCGCTGACTGAAATGCAGACCGTCTTCTGCCGCAAAGCCTGACTGTTGCAACCGGCTTTGCGGCAGAGGTGCCCTTATCCCGGCTTGCGGGCATGCCGCTCCACGAGAGCCGCCCAAAGTGCCGCCAATAGCGCGAGCAGCGCGGATATCAGCATCAGCGCAAACAGCGTGTGGATCGTTGCCGATTGCGCGAGGAACAGCCCGCCAATGGAACCGATGAGCGCGCCGCCCGCGATCCGCATGGCGGCCGCCAGCCCCGCAGCCGTCCCGAGCACATCCGCCCGCACCGACATTGCGCCGCTATTGGCCGCCGGCATGGTCAGGCCGTTGCCGAGGCCGATGAATATGCAGGGGCCGAACAGCGCCAGAGCCTGCGTCGCGCCTGATAGCGACAGGGCCAGACCGATCGACAGGCCGATGCAGGTTAGAAGCCGCGCGATGACAAGGATCATGCCGAGTGGGATTTTCGCGGCGTAGCGGCCGGCCAGATAGCTGCCGAGAATGAAGCCGGCAGGAACCAGGCCCATGTAAAAGCCGAGCCTGGCGCTCGAGCCGCCGAGCGTATCGCCTATCGCGAGCGGCGCTCCTCCCAGGAAGATATAGAGAACGCCCATCGAGCAGGCCATGCAGAAGGTATAGGCCCAGAACCGCGCCGAAGATAGAAGCAGCCCATAGGAGGCAAGGTAGTTCCTCCGCGCAGCCGATAAGGGCGCTCTCGATCCCCTCAATTCGCACAGGGACAGGAGGAAGGCGGCCATGCCGAGGGTGGCGAGGACGACGAAGCTGGCGCGCCAGCCGAAAAACTCGTCCAGCGAGCCGCCGAACAGCGGCCCGACCATGGGCGCCAGCGCCCATCCCATGGCGAGATAGCCGAATTTGCTGGCGGCCTCGCGTTCGTCCGATGTTTCCTTGATGATGACAAGGGCGACCGAGTAGCATGGGCCGATACAGGCCTGCATTGAGCGGAAGACGAGAAAGGTGCCGATATCGGGCGCCAGTACACAGCCGATCGATGCGATGATGAAGATCGCGAGCGCCGTCAGGACGACGGGCCGGCGGCCGAACCGATCCGATATCGCGCCCCCGATCGCCTCAAGGGTTGCCGTAACAAGGGAAAAGCCGGCGACCGAGAGGTTCACGAGGGCGAAATCGGCATGGAATGTCGCTGCGATCTTCGGCAGCGACGGCAGGATCATATTAACAGGCAGCACGGCAAGTGCAGAGAGCAGGATCAGCATCGTCAGCCGCGGCTGAGCGGTGGCTTGTCTGATGGTCGGGTCTTCGATTGCTTGCCAGGCTGAATGGTCTGTGCGGCTCTCGGTGTGCGTCATGGCCTTGTCCGTCGTGTGAGTGGAAGTCGAGGGAGATCTGACGAGGCGCCGCCCTGTTTCAGGGCAATAAAAAAGGCCCCGTCAGGAGCCTGCTTACCGCGCATGGGTGCTTTCGCCGGATGTCTACGCCATCCTGCCCATGCGCCTTCCTACCACTACGAGAACGAGTGCCGTGTTCATGGCGCCAAAGCTATTCGTAAAGCCTCGCATCGTCAATGCGCGGCCCGCCCGCGAAATGGGCGCTTGAGATCAACTCAAATATCGTAGCTGAGCCCGGAATTGAGCGTCGAGATGAACTGCTTGGTCCGCTCCTGCGAGGGATTGGAGAAGACGTTGCGCGACGAGCCGGTTTCGACGATGTTGCCCGCTTCCAGGAAGACCACGTTGTTGGCGATTTTCGAGGCGAGGCGCAGGTCGTGCGTTGCCATGACCATGGTCGTGCCCTCATTGGCGAGCTTGCTAAGGACGTCGACCACTTCGGCCGCCAGTTCCGGATCGAGCGCAGAGGTCGGCTCGTCGCAGAGCAGCACGCGCGGCGAGGGGGCGAGTGCCCGGGCGATAGCGACGCGCTGCTGCTGGCCGCCCGAGAGCGTCGAAGGCCAGGCATCCATCTTGTGCGCCATGCCCACCTTGGTCAAAAGTTCGACGGCGCGGGCGCGGGCCTTTTCAGCCGGCCAGCGCAGCACGGTCGTCAGGCCTTCCATGACGTTGCCGATCGCGGTCTGATGCGGGAAGAGCTGGAAATTCTGGAAGACCATGCCGGTCTGGCGGCGGATCTTCTGAATATCCTGCCATGCAGCGCGCTTGTTGGGCACGAAGGAGACGGTTTCCCCGCCGATGCGGATCGTTCCGGCGGTCGGGATTTCCAGAAGGTTGATGCAGCGCAAAAGCGTGCTCTTGCCGCCTCCCGAAGGGCCAACGAGAGCCGTCACTGTTCCTTCCGGGATCATCAGGCTGATGTCCTTGAGGATGACATTGTCGCCGAAGCGCTTTTCGATGTGGGACAGCTCGATCATGTGCGGGCCTCCAGCGTGCCGCCATAGCGGGCAAAGCGGCGTTCGAGCGAGCCCTGCAGCACGGACAGGAAGGAGCTCATGACCAGATAGATAAGGGCAGCCTCGACATAGAGGATCAGCGGCTCGTAGGTCGTCGCCACGATGCGCTGTGCGGCCTGGAACAGCTCCGGCACGGTGATGGCGGCGGCAAGCGACGTGTCCTTGACCAGCGAAATGAAGGTATTGGAGAGCGGCGGCACGGCGACGCGGGCTGCCTGCGGCAGGATGGTGCGGCTCATGGCTTGACGCCAGTTCATGCCGATCGAATAGGCGGCCTCCCACTGGCCCTTCGGCACCGAGGAGATGACGGCGCGGATGATTTCGGAGGTATAGGCGCCGATGCTCAGCGTGAAGCCGATCATCGCGGCCGGGAAGGCATCCAGCAGAATGCCGAGGCTCGGCAGGCCGTAGAAGATGACGAAGAGCTGCACCAGAAGCGGCGTGCCGCGGATCACCCAGACGTAGAAGCGGGCGACGGCCACCAGCGGCCGCGGGCCGAACAGGCGCGTGACGGCGGTGAGCAGGCCAAGCAAAAGACCGAGGACGAAGGTGATCAAGGTGAGCGGGATGGTGAAGATGAGCCCTGCCCAAAGCAGCGTGCCCAGTGACTCCCACATCAGTTGCAGCCAATGCTCCAAGGAGAAGCCTTTCGATAAGAGAATGCGTCCGGAGGTGACCCCGGACGCATCTTTTTCACAGTTTTATGTCTCTGCCTATGCCTTCTTACTTCGAAACGTCCTGCCCGAAGTATTTCTTGGAGATCTTGTCATAGGTGCCGTCGGCCTTGATGTCGGCCAGCGCCTTGTTGATCGCAGCCAGCAGCTCCGGCTCGCCCTTGCGGATGATGACGGCGGAGAAATCGGCATTGGCCTGCTGGGCGACGATCTTCACCGGCGCGTCGGGCTTGTGCTTCTTGAAATCGAGGAAGGAGAGGCTGTCGTTGATGGTGGCGTCGGCGCGGCCAGTCAACACGAGCTGGATCGACTGGTCGAAGCCGTCGGTGCCGACGAGTTCTGCGCCGGATTCGGTTGCGAGCTTGCCGAAGTTGCTGGTCAGCGACTGTGCCGCCTTCTTGCCCTTGAGATCGGCGAAATCCTTGATGCCGGTGTTGCTGTCCTTGACGATCAGCACAGCCTTGGAGGCGATGTAGGGCTCGGAGAAGTCATACTTCTTCTTGCGCGCTTCGGTGACGCCGACTTCGTTAATGACGGCGTCGTAGCGGTTGGCGTCGAGGCCGGCGATCAGGCCATCCCACTTGCCTTCCAGGAACTGCGCCTTGACGCCGAGCTTCCCGGCGATCGCTTCGGCGATCTCGACGTCGAAGCCGGTCAGCTTGCCGCTTTCGTCATGAAAGGTGAAGGGCGCGTAGGTGCCTTCCGTGCCGACCTTGAAAACGCCGGCCGACTGGATCGCCTTGAGGTTTTCGCCGGCGTGGGCGGGGAGCAGGAATGCAGCCTGCACGAGGGCGGCGGCGGCAACAGTCTTCAACCAGTTCATCGTTTTCTTCCGTTTCTGGAGCGTTCATTCAATGTTGCATACATCGCAGAAAAATTGCAGCGCGAAAGCGTAGAAAACTGCAAAAGAATCGAGCAATTGCGAATATTTTTCTCAAGAAATTGCGATCGGGCCGCCAAGGGAGCCACTACCTCCGTCGCCGCCAAAAAATGCTGATCGATGGTGCAGTGCGGCATAGTGACAATTCACAATGCCGCCCTATTTGTCCCAAAGTTGCTCCATTACTCTCAATGTTGCCTTAGTGCATCATATGATTGTTGGAGCAGAAGCGTTCGCGCAGAGCGTGTGCTCCATGTATCCTGGCGGTTTGCCGGGAGACACGGGCGGCCATCAAACTGCGATTCTACTCGAAAATTTAAGTGCAAAAATTGATCTGACGCAGCCCGAAGAGGTGATGAATTGCCCATCATTGCGCGCCGCCGGCCTTGGTCGGTCATGAGGTTTGATGTCGCGGTCGCGTCTCTCTTTCTGGGTTTGTTTACATTCATGCCGAGCTTCGCGGCGGAAACGATCGAGCGGCCATCGAAATGGATCGGCCGCGTTGCTGCCAGCGATGCGGCTTTCGGCTGGCCCGGCAGTGGTTTCGCGCTGCGTTTCGAAGGTACGTCGCTCTCGGCTACCCTCGTGGATACCGGGAAAAATAGCCTGGAGGTCGAACTGGACGGCATTCCCCAGCGCCTTGATCTGCAGGCGGGGCAGCACCGATACCAGCTTGCCGATACCTTGCGGCAAGGCACCCATGAGGTTCGCGTGATGCGTCGCACCGAGGGATGGATCGGCGATACCATATTCGTTTCCGCCGAAACTGACGGGTCATTCCTTCCTGCGGAAGCATCGACCGCAAAGCTGGTGGCAATCGGAGACTCCATTACCGCGGGCTATGGCCTCGAGGGTGTCGGTCCCGGATGCAAATTCAGCCCCGGAACGGAAAACCAGTACCTGACATATGCCGCAGTCGCCGCCCGCAATCTCGGGATGGAGCTTACGACGCTCGCGGTTTCTGGGATCGGCCTTTCGCGTGCCGGCAAGAACGCGAAAACCATGTCGGATGTCATCGACAGTGTGACGCCGTTGAGAAAGGGCGCGCCTGCTCTTCCCGACGAACACGTTTCAGCGGTGGTCGTCAATCTCGGGACGAACGACTTTTCGGATAACAGGAATCCCAGCGATTTCATCGACGAATACGTCAAGCTTGTCTTCAGGCTCAGAGAACAGTTTCCAAAGGCGTATCTCTACGCCGCCCTCGGTCCGATGATGTCCCAGAAGGACTTCGATGCGGCCGAAAAAGCAATCGAGGCCGCCGTCCAGGCGAGCGCCGCGAAAGGCGAAACCCGCCTGCGCTATCTGAATTTACGCGTCAAACCGAAGGATTTCGGATGCGATTGGCATCCAAGCCGCAGCACCAATGCGGCCATGGCAACCTTGTTGGAACAAGCTATCAGAGCGGATTGGGGCCTCCATGATTAACGAGCAGATGCTTTCCATTCGGCGGTCAACCTCGAAACAATTGGATTCTCTCCAGTTTCTTCGGTTCGTGGCCGCCTTTTCCGTCCTTCTCTTCCATTTCGGAAGCGGCCTTGCGATCGAATACCATCTTGATCGCAATTATTTCTTCATGGGTGCTACCGGTGTCGACGTTTTCTTCGTTCTCAGCGGCTTCATCATCAGCTACTCCTCCGATCCGGCGCGCGGACTTGTCTATTTCGCACGCAAGCGGATTGCCAGAATCGTCCCGCTCTACTGGCTGCTGACATTCGTGGTCGTCTTGATCGCGCTTGTGAAACCCAGCCTGCTCAATTCGACTGTCGTGACCGTGGAAACGATCGTCAAATCTCTTCTTTTCGTCCCCTATCAGAAAAGCGGCGGCGCCGTGCAGCCGATCCTTTTCCTGGGCTGGACGCTTTGTTACGAGGTGTTTTTCTACATAATTTATGGCGCCTGCCTGATCTTTGGCTCCAGGGCAACCTGGTTCGCCTCCTCGGCCGTCCTCTTCCTGATCGCGCTGCATGAGATTTGGCCGGAGGGATCCGTCGAATGGCGCTTCTATACCAATCCGATATTGATCGAATTCGTGCTCGGCATGATGCTTCATAAGGCATATTCGGCGTATAGTGCCTTCAGGAACGGGTCGAATGTCGCCGCCGTCCTGCTCGTTCTTCTGGCATGCGGGGGTCACTTCTTCATTGTGACACTCGCCGGCCCCAGTCTTTTCGCCTCGAGCCTGCTTGCCGTCCTGCTCGTCTCCGGGTTCCTGCTCATGCGGGTGCCGTCCGGGAAATTGTGGGCCATTCTGGTTCTCTTGGGAGACGCATCCTACTCGCTTTACCTCATCCACCCCTACACGCTGCAGCTTCCGCTCAAATTGCTGGGCAAGCACCTCTCCCTGCCCCTCGTGACGATAATATTGGCGCTGGTCACGCTTTGCACGATTGGGATCTCGGTGGCGCTCCTCAAGTACTTCGAGCGGCCGATGCAGGCTCTCCTGATGCGGCGGCCGCATCCCATCGAACAGACCGCTGCTGTGGCGGAGTGAAATCCAACGCCTCGGTGTGGGTTGGAAGGATACTCGTTAGAGCACTTCCGGTTTAAACGGGGTACCGCAATGCCCTATCTCGTCGGATTCGCGCAATTCCGGATGCAAAGCCGCCTCAAGCCGCAGCCGCGCGCCGTTTCATTCGCTCGCTGATAATGATGATGAACCCCGCACTGAGGATCAGGATGGCGCCGATGAAGGTGTTGGGGCCGGGGATGTCGCCCCAGATCAGGTAGCCGAGCAGGAAGGCCCAGACGAGCGAGGTATATTCGAACGGCGCCAGCACCGAGACGGGTGCCTGGCGCATGCCTTCGAAGAGAGCGAGCTGGCCTGCCCCGGCGATGATGCCGGTGAGCGCGAGCAGAACGATCTGGAACGGCGTCGGCGTGTGCCAGTGGGCGATCGCCATGCCGGCGGTCAGGATGATGAACAGGATGTTGGAGACGGCCATCTGGATATGGCTCTTCTCGTGCAGCGCTGTTTTCCGCAGCAGGACCATGCCGCTTGCCCAGAGGACGGCGGCCTGCAGCGCCAGATAGACCGGCCAGGAAATCGACAGTCCCACCGGATTGGAGGCGATCACGACGCCGCAGAAGCCGACACCGACCGCCATCCAGCGGGCGACGGTGACCTTTTCGCGCAGTACGATGGTCGCGAGAATCGTGCCGACGATCGGTGCTGCGTAATAGAGCGTCGTTACCTCGGCGAGCTGCAGGTAGGAAGCCGCCGAATAATAGGAAATCCAGGCGATCAGGATGATGATGCTGCGCAGGATCATCGGCTTGATGATCGGCGAGCGCGCCACCTTGCGGATGAGAGAGGGGCCTTCGAAGACGAAGCAGCCGGCAAGGATGGTGCAGCTTCGGATGAACAGGACCTGCCAGACGGGAATGGAGGCGACAAGCAGCTTCACCGCCGAATCGTGGGCGGTGAACAGCATGTAGGCAAACACCGTAAGCAGGATGCCATAGCTGATGGGATTTTTCACGGGGATGCACCAGAGGATGACCCGATATGGGCCGGCCGAAGAATCTTTCAGGCTTCAAGCGATAGGAGCCTGCTTTTTCGCCGTCAATAGGGCTTTTCGCCAGCGGCGTATGGTCACGAATTATTTATTCGGGGTTGTGGCGTCTTTGCCTCCGTTCTACAGCGCCGCGCGTCATATATGACGCGCAAAGGTCGCTGTAGCACCTCAAAGCTGCTGCATAATTTTATCCTTAAATCGATCCCGATCTAAGGAATTATGCAGTAACAGACGGAGACGAAATGTGACCGTTCCCGCTGTTTTCGATCGTTGCGATTTCAATCGATTTAAATAGACTGCGGCCGCGGATTTGGAGGAATTTTCATGGACGATATGGCGAGGATGGAGGGTTTTGAGGCGAAAAGGAGCGGATTCTTCACAAAACCGCGCGCGGCTGTCTCGTTGATGTTCCTGATGAATGGCTTCATGGTCGGTTGCTGGGCACCGAAAATTCCCGAATTCGCCGAGCGGCTGCAACTGACGAAATTCGAGCTTGGGTTGATGATCCTCGTCTTCGGCGTCGGCTCGCTCGTCATGATGCCGCTCGCCGGCGCACAGATCTCAGTGCGTGGCTCGCGCATTGTCGTGCGCGCCTTTGCGGTATTGCTGCTGCCGATGATATTGGCGCTGACGCTTACGCCGAACGTCTGGACCGCGGCCGTCGCTCTCTTCCTCTTTGGCGGTTTCATCGGCGCCATGGATGTGGCGATGAACGCCAATGCCGTCTCGGTCGAAAAATCCATGCGCCGGGCGATCATGTCCTCCTGCCATGCCTTCTGGAGCCTTGGCGGCCTTTTGGGCGCGGCGATCGGCGGGCTCTTGATTTCGCGCTGGGGCATTCTCGGCCATGCCGAGGCCTCGACCGCGATTGCCGTGCTTTTCGTCGCCATTGCCTGGCCGATGGTGCTCAGCGATCAGCCGCATCACGATGAGGCCAAGCCGAAGGCAAAGCTGCCGATGATCCCGCTGCCCTGGCTGCTTGGCATCGTCGCGCTGTTCTGCATGGTGCCGGAAGGCGCGGTCCTGGATTGGAGCGCTCTTTATCTCAGCCAGGAAAAAGGTGCGTCGGTGGCGCTATCGGGTTTCGGCTATGCCGCTTTCTCCGCCACCATGGCGACCATGCGCTTTGCCGGCGATTTCGTGCGCGATTGGCTGGGCGCCATCAGAACGCTGCGCATCTGCACGGTCTTCGCCATCGTCGGCATGCTGACCGCGGCGCTGGCGCCGAACGCCGAAATTGCCATTCTCGGCTTTGCGCTCTGCGGCATCGGCATTTCCAACATGGTGCCAATCGCCTTTTCCGCCGCCGGCAATATTCCCGGCCTGCAGCCCGGTATCAGCATCTCGGTCGTGACGACACTCGGCTATTCCGGCATGCTGGTCGCGCCGTCGGCCATCGGTTTTGCCGCGGAGCATGTCGGTTTCTCGCCGGTCCTGATGGCACTGCCGGTGCTGCTGCTCGTCGTACTGGCCTTGTCGTCGCTCGCGCGTTACGCGGACGGTATCGGCGAGAGCGCGTATTAATTTCGTCGCTTTTGCTCGGTAACGGCTAAGCTCCATTCGATCAAAAGAGATCGTCGCAGCGGTTGACAACGACCGCTCCGTGATCCACCTGAAAGACACCCATTTTCGAGGCCTGCGAGAGCTTTCCATGTCGTCCGCCACCGATTTCGATCCGAAACCGCGCCGTTCCTCCGTTGCCGTCGATGTCGGCGGCGTCATTGTCGGCGGCGGTGCCCCCGTCGTCGTGCAGTCGATGACCAACACCGATACGGCTGATATCGATTCGACCGTGGCCCAGGTCGCTGCCCTCTTTAAAGCCGGCTCGGAACTGGTGCGCATCACCGTCGATCGCGATGAAAGCGCTGCCGCCGTGCCGAAGATCCGCGAGCGGCTGCTGCGTCTCGGCATGGACGTGCCGCTGATCGGCGACTTCCACTATATCGGCCACAAGCTGCTGGCCGATCATCCGGCCTGTGCCGAGGCGCTGGCCAAATACCGCATCAATCCCGGCAATGTCGGCTTCAAGGACAAGAAGGACAAGCAGTTCGCCGAAATCATCGAGATGGCGATCCGCTACGACAAGCCGGTGCGCATCGGCGTCAACTGGGGCTCGCTCGATCAGGACCTGCTGACCGCGCTGATGGACAAGAACGCCGCCGAAGGCTCGCCGCTCTCGGCCCGGCAAGTGACGCGCGAGACCATCGTGCAGTCGGCGCTGATTTCGGCCGATCTTGCCGAGGAAATCGGCCTGCCGCGCAACCGCATCATCCTGTCGGCCAAGGTCAGCCAGGTGCAGGACCTGATCGCCGTCTACTCCATGCTGTCGGAGCGTTCCGACCATGCGTTGCATCTTGGCCTTACCGAGGCCGGCATGGGCTCGAAGGGCATCGTCGCTTCCTCCGCCGCCATGGGCTATGTGCTGCAGCACGGCATCGGCGATACCATTCGCGTTTCACTAACGCCGGAGCCGAACGGCGACCGGACCCGCGAAGTGCAGGTGGCGCAGGAGCTGCTGCAGGTCATGGGCTTCCGCCAGTTCATTCCCGTCGTCGCGGCTTGTCCCGGCTGCGGCCGCACGACGTCGACTGTCTTCCAGGAACTGGCGCAGAACATCCAGAACGACATCCGCAAGAACATGCCGGTCTGGCGCGAGAAATATCCGGGCGTCGAGGCACTGAACGTCGCCGTCATGGGGTGTATCGTCAACGGCCCCGGCGAAAGCAAGCATGCCGATATCGGCATTTCGCTGCCTGGCACCGGCGAGACGCCGGCGGCTCCCGTCTTCATCGACGGCCAGAAGGCCATGACGCTGCGCGGCCCGAACATCGCTTCCGATTTCGAGGCGCTGGTTAGCGATTATATCGAAAAGCGGTTCGGCCAGAAGACCGTCGCGGCGGAGTGATCCGCCGCTTAAAGCCAACGCCGGATTATATATTGCTCGTCAGCAGCTTGATGCCGGCGAAGCAATAAAAGCCGGCCATGGCGCCTTCGATCCAGCGCCGCGCATTGCGATAGATTTTCAGCGCATGCGGCGTCGAAAACAGGATCGCATAGCCCATGAAAGCCACGAAACCGGTCACGCCGCAGACGCCGATGATCAGGATCGCGACCGAGCCCGGCGCGCCCTGCGGCATACCGAGCGCGATGATGGCGAGCCAGGCGAAGATGGCCTTCGGGTTGGTGACGTGGATGCCGTAGCCACGCAGGATCAGCGATTTGAAGCTTGGTGTTTTCGGCCCCTCGGCGGCTGTCGGCAGCTCGCCGCCAGCGCGGACGGCGCGAAAGGCCTTGTAGGCGAGATACAGCAGATAGAGGCCGCCGAAGATCTTCAAAAGCTCCAGCGCCATCGCATAGGTCTGCAGCAGCGTGGCAAGGCCTGCCGCCGCGGCAATCGCCCAGGTCAGCGACCCCCCGAAGATGCCGAGCGCCAGGGTCATGCCGGCCTTGCGGCCGTGGGTCATCGATGTGCCGATGATGGCCATGATGGCGGGGCCGGGGCTGATGACGGCAACGATGTAAGCGATATAGGCCGGCAGGATGTGCGGCAGATAGGAAAGCATTTCGCGCATGGAGACTATTCCCGAAGCATTGGCACGGCCGCGAGGAATTCTGCGTCTACAGGCCAATACGGCACGGGAATGTGTCATAGAATGCGGCGGAAATCACCCGGTGACGCCATGGATTCTTGTTATGGTGACATTCGCGAGCTGAATGGATGGCCCTCGCTGGATGATGGCGGGCGTGTCGCTATCCAGGTTGGACCGTTCTCTCCGCGCCCATGAGCCGATGCGCAGCGTAAGATAAGCTGCCCTCCGTCAGGCAATACCGTACCCGGTTGAGCACAACTCAGTTCTTGCGGTTGGCGACGAAGCGGGCGGTTTCCGTCAGGACGCTTGCCTTGTCGCCGTAGCCGGACAGCAGGTCGGACGCGTCCTTCACCAGCCTTGCGAGCGTCACTTCCGCCCATTCCTGGCCGTGGAGAGCCACCAGCGTGCCCTTGCCACGGGCGGCATCCTTGCCGGTTGCCTTGCCCATGGTGGCGGCGTCGGCTGTCAGGTCGAGCAGATCATCGGCGAGCTGGAAGGCAAGGCCGATCTTTTCGCCGAACGTGCGAAGGCGCTTGCGGTCATCAGCCGAGGCGCCTGAAATAATGGCGCCGGCCTCGCAGGCAAAGCGGATCAGCGCGCCCGTCTTCATCGCCTGCAGGGTGGTGATGCCCCCTTCATCCGGCGCCTCCTTCTCCGCGGCGAGATCGAGCGCCTGCCCGCCGGTCATTCCGCCGATGCCGGCTGCGCGTGACAGCGCCAGCACGAGCGCCATTTTCCGGTCCGCCGGCAGCTCCGTTTCAGGCGCCGCAATGATGTCGAAGGCAAAGGTCAGCAGGCTGTCGCCCGCCAGGATCGCCGTTGCGTAATCGAAGGCGATATGCACCGTCGGCTGGCCACGGCGCAGGTCGTCGTCGTCCATGGCGGGCAGATCGTCGTGAACGAGGGAATAGCAGTGCACGCATTCCAGCGCGGCACCGACCCTGAGCGCCGCCTCGGCATTACCGCCGAGAAGCGCTGAGGATTCCATCACGAGGAAGGGACGCAGCCGCTTGCCGCCGTTCAGTACGCCGTGACGCATCGCGTTCAGGAGCCGGGCAGGGCGAACGATCTCGTCATTGAGGCTGGCGTCGACCAGAAGCCCGTTCAACATGGCTTCGATCTTGCCGGCATTGTCCTTGAGACGGTGCTCGAATGAGGAATGGGTGCTGTCCATGGCCGCTGTTTGGCATGAGAGGCTCTTGCTGGCAACGAGAATTGTCAACAGCCGGATGGGGAATTGCCTCGCACTCTGGTCATCGCTTTGTGTAGACGGTATGACGAATGCAGCATCAGAGCGTTTCCCGGATACATTAAGGGGTGTACCGGGATGGAGCGGCCGTGGACGTCAGACATTTGGACATATCGACGGACAATGAGGGGGAGGAAGCCGAGGTGCCGCGACGCTCCTCCCTGTTGGCGCGCTTCAGAGACCGCCCGTTCTGGCAGCGCATCATCCTCGTCCTGATCGGCCTCTTGCTGCTGCCCTATTTTTTCATCGTCGTCTATGTGCTGTCGTTCATCCACCCTGTTTCAACCCTGATGATCGGCGATGCCGTTACCTTTCAGGGGTATGATCGTCGCTGGGTGCCGCTGGATAAAATCGCGCCGGTGCTGGTGAAATCCGTCATGGTCTCCGAGGACGGGCAATTCTGCTACCACGGCGGCGTCGATTGGGGCGAGATGCGGGTGCTGGTGCAGGAGACGCTGCGCGGCAAGTCCACGCGCGGCGGCAGCACGATCCCGATGCAGACGGTGAAGAACCTGTTTTTATGGAACAGCCGTTCCTTCGTGCGCAAGACGATGGAATTGCCTTTAGCGGTCTCCGCCTCCGCCGTGTGGTCGAAGCGCCGGATGATGGAGATCTATCTGAACGTCGCCGAATGGGGCCCGGGCATATACGGCATCGAAGCCGCGGCGCGCTATCATTTCAAAGTGCCGGCCTCCAAGCTCACGGCCCGTCAGGCGGCCCTTCTCGCCGTCTCGCTTCCCAATCCGATCGATCGGGTGGCGAGCAAGCCGGGGCGGGGGCTTGGCCAGCTTGCCTCGCTGATCCAGCGCCGCGCGAGGAATGCCGACGCATACATCAAATGCCTTTATGAGTGAGATCAGAACTTGTCGTTCGATCGGCTTGTTGTCATCTGGCATTCTTGGCCGTGACATATGGGCGGATGACCTGCCACCGACGATCGGACCGTCGGCCTTCTGCTCATTCAAGGACATGAACCATTTCGAGGAACTCTTCCCCTTCGGGTTCCGACGCTAAAAAAGGAACAAGATCGTGAGCAAGCTGACGCTCTATATCGGCAACAAGAATTATTCCTCCTGGTCGTTCCGGCCGTGGATCGCGCTCGAAGGCTGCGGCATAGTTTTCGAGGAGGTGTTGATCCCCTTCGATTTTCCGGCGGGCAATCCAAACATTCGCGAGGTTTCGCCGACGGGCAAGGTACCGATGCTGGTGCATGACGGCTTCAAGGTGTGGGAGTCGCTTGCCATCATCGAGTATGTCGCGGAGCTTTTCCCCGATGCCGGTCTTCTGCCTAGGGATCGCCAGGCCCGCGCGCTGGCGCGATCCTATAGCATGGAGATGCTTTCCGGCTTCAGCGCCTTGCGCAATGTCTGCCCGATGCACATGCGCCGCCCCGTGAGCTCGCTTGACCTGCCGGAAGGGGTGATGGAAGACGTGGCGCGCATCGAAGCCATCTGGCGCGAGGCGCGCTCCCGCTCCGGCGGTCCCTTTCTGTTCGGGGCATTCTCCGGAGCCGATGCCATGTTCGCTCCGGTCGTCAGCCGCCTGGAACGGTATGATATTGCCGTCTCCGCCGATACGAAGGACTATATGGCCATCATGAAAGCCCTGCCTGCCTGGAAGAAATGGGAGGAAGCGGCGCTGAAGGAGACGTGGACTGTGTCGGAGGACGAGGCCTGACCGCTTGATTCGGCGTCGATATCTGCGAATCAAACGCGGCGGGCAAAAAATGCTAGAGGGGACTGGTCAAAGCCCGACAAGCCATGTATAAGCCGGCCCAAATTCCGAAATTGATGCATGTCTGTTTCGGCCGCCTTGCTGGCCGTGGATATGTTTCGTCCGTACATGGAGTAACGAGAATGGCTGTACCGAAGAGAAAAACAAGCCCGTCCAAGCGCGGTATGCGCCGCTCGGCTGACGCCCTGAAGGCTTCGACCTATGTCGAAGACAAGAACTCCGGCGAACTGCGTCGCCCGCATCACATCGACCTGAAGACCGGCATGTATCGCGGTCGCCAGGTTCTGACGCCGAAGGAAAGCGCATAATCAAGCGCTGCCTTGGTGGCATGAATTAAAGGCTGGCGTTTCGCCGGCCTTTTTTCGTTGTGATTGAGGTGTGCTCGGTGGGTGAAATGCGGCCTATTTGTGTGCCGAAGCTGTGATACCCCCCTCTGTCCCTTTCGGGACATCTCCCCCACAAGGGGGGAGATCGTTGGGAGTATGCTGCCCATTGCCGCTAAACCAATAAACTGCAGTCTGCGCAGATTCGATATTTGTTTGAGGCGAGAGGTCGCTGCGAGTTACGAATCTCCCCCCTTGTGGGGGAGATGTCCCGAAAGGGACAGAGGGGGGTGAAAACTCTCCATGAACGCACAGGCGGTTTTTCAGCGCTGCCACACCTCACAAGCTATCCAGCTTGCTCTGCATGGCGCGGAGCTGTTCCTTCAGTTCGTCGATGTCCTTGGCTTCGGCCTTGCGGCTTTCCTTGGCAGGCGGCTTCATGAAGGGTGAGAACATCTGCATGGCCTGCTGGAACATTTCGGTGTTGCGGCGAACCTGCTCCTCGACCATCTGCATGGGCAGCTGAAGATTCTTGCCGAGCGGCGTTTCGCCGAAGGCGCGATTGATCTGTTCGCGCATCTGCGTCTGCTGCTCCGTGAAGGCGCGCATGGAATGTTCGAGGAAGCTCGGCACGACCATCTGCATCTGGTCGCCGTAATAGCCGATCAACTGCCGGAGGAAGGAAATCGGCAGCAGCGTGTTGCCGGTCTTTGATTCCTGCTCGAAAATGATTTGCGTCAGGACCGAATGCGTAATGTCTTCACCGCTCTTGGCATCCTGGACAGTGAATTCTTCACCTTTCTTCACCATCTCCGCCAGGTCGTCCAGCGTCACGTAGGTGCTGGTGCCGGTATTGTATAGGCGGCGATTCGCATATTTCTTGATTACGATCTGGCCCTCATTCTTTGCCATTATCAGTCTCCTGGCCCCGTCTGATTGTATGGAATACTCCTCCACTCCCGAGTGTAGACGCAAAAGAAGCTTGGTGACAATCGCTTTGTGCGATGCGGCAAGACCTTTCCTTTGATTGGATTTCTCGCAGGCAATGACGGCTTCATGAAATCTGTACGCCGGAAATTCTTGCAATTTGACTCCGGCGCAAAGCTTTGACAGTTTCGCCTTATATACACGTTCATTTTCCGAGGAGGCTTCCATGAGCAGTTCATCCATCGTCGTCGCCAGCGCCGCCCGCACCGCCGTCGGCTCGTTCAACGGCGCGTTTGCGACCGTTCCGGCGCATGAACTTGGCGCCACCGCCATCAAGGGTGCGCTGGAGCGGGCCGGTGTCGATGCCAAGGAAGTCGATGAAGTGATCCTCGGCCAGGTGCTACAGGCCGGCGAAGGGCAGAACCCGGCCCGCCAGGCCGCGATGAAGGCCGGCATTCCGCAGGAAGCGACTGCCTGGAGCGTCAACCAGCTTTGCGGCTCCGGCCTGCGCGCCGTGGCGCTCGGTTTGCAGCAGATCGCAACAGGTGATGCAAAGATCATCGTCGCCGGCGGCCAGGAATCCATGTCGATGGCGCCGCATGCGGCAAACCTTCGCTCCGGCACCAAGATGGGCGACATGAAGATGATCGACACCATGATCAAGGATGGTCTGACGGACGCGTTCTACGGTTACCACATGGGCATTACGGCCGAAAACATCGCGCGCCAGTGGCAGCTTTCGCGCGATGAACAGGATCAGTTCGCCGTTGCCTCGCAGAACAAGGCGGAAGCCGCACAGAAGGCCGGCCGCTTCAAGGACGAGATCATTCCTTTCACCATCCAGACGCGCAAGGGCGACATCACGGTCGATGCCGACGAATATATCCGCCACGGCGCGACGCTGGACGGCATGGCGAAGCTGCGCCCGGCCTTCGACAAGGAAGGTACAGTCACCGCCGGCAATGCTTCCGGCCTCAATGACGGCGCGGCTGCCGCCGTGCTGATGACCGAGGCGGAAGCCTCGCGCCGCGGCATTCAGCCGCTTGCCCGCATCGTTTCCTGGGCAACCGCCGGTGTCGATCCGCAGATCATGGGGACCGGGCCTATCCCGGCCTCGCGCAAGGCACTGGAAAAGGCCGGCTGGTCTGTCGCGGATCTCGATCTCGTCGAAGCCAACGAGGCTTTTGCCGCCCAGGCTTGCGCCGTCAACAAGGATCTCGGCTGGGATACCTCGATCGTCAACGTCAACGGCGGCGCGATCGCTATCGGCCACCCCATCGGCGCCTCCGGCGCCCGCGTCCTCAATACGCTACTGTTCGAAATGAAGCGCCGCGGCGCCCGCAAGGGGCTCGCCACGCTGTGCATCGGCGGCGGGATGGGCGTCGCCATGTGCTTCGAGGCGCTCTAGAATCTAAAGAAATAGAGCATGATGTCGTCCGAAAACCGCTCACACTTTTCGGCGTCATGCTCTAGGGCGTCTTGAAAGGAATTTTCCAGAAGAAGTGGTGAAAGCGAGCGGGCGACCCGGCCTTCGGGCGTCCCGCCTCCGCAGCAACAAAGGGGAGTGGCACATGAGCAGAGTGGCATTGGTAACCGGGGGCACGCGCGGCATCGGCGCGGCCATTTCGATGGCGCTGCATAATGCGGGTTACAAGGTGGCGGCGACCTATGCCGGCAACGACGAGAAGGCTCGGGCTTTCCACGATGTGACCGGCATCGCCGTCCATAAATGGGATGTCACCGATTACGAAGCCTGCGGCAAGGGCATCGCCAAGGTCGAGGACGATCTCGGTCACGTCGAAATCCTGGTCAACAATGCCGGCATCACCCGCGACGCCATGTTCCACAAAATGACGCCACAGCAGTGGCAGGAGGTCATCAATACGAACCTCACCGGCCTGTTCAACATGACCCATCAGGTCTGGCAAGGCATGCGCGACCGCAGCTTCGGCCGCGTCATCAACATCTCTTCGATCAACGGTCAGAAGGGGCAGATGGGGCAGGCGAACTATTCCGCCGCCAAGGCCGGCGATCTCGGCTTCACCAAGGCGCTCGCCCAGGAGGGCGCTGCCAAGAACATCACCGTCAATGCCATTTGCCCCGGTTATATCGGCACGGAAATGGTGCTGGCGGTACCGGAAAAGGTGTTGAACGAGCGCATCATCCCGCAGATCCCGGTGGGGCGCCTGGGCGAGCCCGAGGAAATCGCCCGCATCGCGGTTTTCCTTGCCAGCGACGATGCCGGTTTCATTACGGGATCGACGATAACAGCCAATGGCGGCCAGTTCTTCGTCTAGAGAGCAATTCCAGGGAAAGTGCATAGCGGCTTTCCGTTGGCAATTGCGTAGAAGCGATGGGATAGAGCGGTTCGGAACTTCCGTGAAGAGCTGATCCGCTCTTGGCCATTCGCATCATGGGCAGGATTGCCGGATAGGCGGAAGTGTCAGCCCGGCAATCATCCCCGGCCTGAATTTGCCTGCTGTCGCTGCCGTGGCTTGAATTCCAGGATCACGGCTTCCAATGGCGCTCGCCGTTTTCTCTCTTTGTCCCGCGCTCTTGCCGCGCTTCCGAGCGCGTAAAAAGTGGTGCCGATGAGCGCGAGTGCTGCAATGCTTGCGATGATTGCGGCCATGGTGCCGTTCCTTTCTCAAAACACTGCTCCCTTCCCGCGGCCGATCGCGCGGGAAGAGGATTCCTTCAGAAAATCCGGCTTCCGGAGCCTGCTCCGATGTTCGCGACCGAGCCGCAAAAGCGGCCGGTCACGAGCGGTCAAGCCTTAGCGGCAACGAGCCTCGTAGCGATTGCCGTAGCGATCGCGATAGATGCAATAGCCGCGGCGCTCATGGGAGCGTCCGATAAGATTGCCGACGACGCCGCCGGCAACAGCGCCGACTGCCGCGCCGCCCCAGCTATGGGTGGCCACGCCGCCGATCAGGGCGCCGGTGCCGGCACCGATGGCAGTCCCTTTTTCCGTTGCCGTGCACGACGCTAAAGCGCCGACAAGGGCGATCGCGACGATGATCTTCTTCATGGTGTTAGCTCCCTGGTGTTGTGAAGTTTGAACATTGACCCGCGGATCAGATCCGCCCCATCAATAACAAAATGAGGACAATGACGAGAACAAGCCCGAGACCGCCCGATGGACCGTACCCCCATGCCCGGCTGTAACCCCAGCTGGGCAGTGCGCCGATCAGCAGCAGAATCAGTATGACAAGCAATACCGTACCAAGCATGATATGTCTCCTCCATGTCCATCGCTTGAATAGCGCCGGCAATGTCATTCAATCCGGCTCTATGCTCCAGCGGCTCCAGTTCGAATCGGTTCCTTAGCGAATGGGCGGAGTTCCCCAATTCTGCAGATAGAAACTTGCGTCGCCGAAAATTGTTCCGGCTAAGAAATAAAAATGGCTAGGTGCCGGCGGCGCGGCATTCAGCCAGATATTAACGCGGCGGCACGAAGCGGGCGTAGGAGGGCGGAGCCACGACCCGTTCTTATGGTTAAAATACTATTAAAATACAATATGTTGCGGTGAACGAAACGAGAAAAGAAGCCTGTCCGTGATTCGTCGGCGATTCGTTCTGCCTTTGGACTTTGGTTAATGGCCGGGCCTTTTTGTACGTCCCGGGCGTGCAAACTGAGCGAAATCCAGTGGAAGGCGGGTGTTCACAGGATGATGCCTTCATGCCCCCATCGGTTCGCGCGGAATAGGCCGGTGGAGGCGTCCTGCGCCCGCGCCGCTTTCCATGTCTCAATGCTGTCCTGGCGAAATACAAATATGTAGCCGTGAAATCCGCTTCGCGTTGGCCTCGATCGAGGCGCCGATACGAACAGCTTATGCGTGTGTTTCCAGATTCATTATATTTGCGCTCGTTAAAAGATTGATCGCAATTGCAGATTCGGCTCGAATCGTGGGTTCAACCATTCGGAGTCCTATGGGTTCTGGTCCAGGAAGCGCTAGATATTGTGTGGAACAAAAGCAGAATCGGCTGGAATCCGCGATTCGTCGCCGATTCGTTCCGGCTTTGGCCCGAATCTTAATGGAAGGAGCGGCATTCCGGGAAGCTGCATTATTTACAAATAATTAACTACGAAAAACGCTGATTTTCGCCGGCTTCGGATTCTCTGCCTGACTCCCTTTCTCAGGGAAAAGGCACGGAAACGAGATTCAGCATTTGGTGTCAGTCTTTTCATCGAAATCCATATGTTGTAGTGAACAAAAAAAGAACGACAGCGAGTCAGCGATTCGTCTCCGATTCGTTCTCAAGCTGTTCCGGAAATCGTCGGGACTCGCATTAGATGCAGGATTAATGTAGCTTATGGTTGAAGCCATCAATAATGAAATCGATTGTTGCTGCGGCTGTTTTTTTATTCAGGTCTTGCCTTTGTCGCATATGGTCGTCATCTCTTCGTTTCCTCCTTGGGGAACTTGCTGATCGAAAGACGGTGGTTTCTCGCCCATGCACGGACCAATGACACAGACTTCGCAGCCCATGATCCTGAGCGGACGCGGCGTGACCGCGGTGCTCGGACCGACCAATACCGGCAAGACCCATTATGCCATCGAACGCATGGTGGCGCACGGCAGCGGCGTGATCGGCCTGCCGCTGCGGCTGCTGGCGCGCGAGGTCTATACGCGCGTCGTCGAGAAGGTTGGGGTCCAGCATGTGGCGCTTGTCACGGGCGAGGAAAAAATATCGCCGCCCAATGCCCGCTTTTCCGTCTGCACCGTCGAAGCCATGCCGCGCGAGACGCGTGCTTCCTTCGTCGCCATCGACGAGGTTCAGCTTGCCGGGGATCTCGAGCGCGGCCACATCTTCACGGACCGCATCCTGCACCTGCGCGGCCGGGACGAGACGCTGCTATTGGGGGCCGGCACGATGCGGCCCATCCTCGAACAGCTCTTGCCCGGGATCACCGTCCTGGAGCGGCCGCGGCTGTCGCATCTTTTCTATGCCGGGCAGAAGAAGATCACGCGCTTGCCGCAGCGCACCGCGATCGTGGCTTTTTCCGCCGATGAGGTCTACGCGATCGCTGAGCTCATCCGCCGCCAGCGCGGCGGCGCCGCCGTCGTTCTCGGCGCGCTCAGCCCACGTACGCGCAATGCGCAGGTGGCGCTCTACCAGGCCGGCGATGTCGAATATCTGGTCGCGACCGATGCGATCGGCATGGGCCTCAATCTCGATGTCGATCATGTCGCCTTCGCCCAGGACCGCAAGTTCGACGGCTATCAATTCCGCAACCTCAATCCCGCCGAGCTTGGCCAGGTCGCTGGCCGCGCCGGCCGCCACCTGAAGGACGGCACCTTCGGAGTGACCGGACAGGTCGATCCTTTCGACGACGAACTGGTGCGCCGGATCGAGGGACACGAATTCGACATGGTGAAGGTGCTGCAGTGGCGCACCAAGGCTTTGAATTTTTCCTCGATCGCGGCGCTGCGCGCCAGTTTGGAAGACGCGCCGCGCGTGCAGGGGTTGACGCGGGCGCTGCCTGCGGTAGACCAGCAGGCGTTGGAATATTTGTCACGCGATCTGGAGATAGTCGATCTTGCCAGCAACCCGGCTCGGGTTGAGAAATTATGGGAGGCCTGCGCGCTTCCCGACTATCGGCGCATTACGCCTGCCCAGCACGCCGATCTCATTGCCGCCCTCTTTTCCGATCTGGTGCGCTATGGCACGGTGAAAGAGGATTTCCTGGCCGAACAGGTGCATCGCGCCGATCGGACGGATGGCGAGATCGACACGCTTTCGGCGCGAATCGCGCAGATAAGGACTTGGACCTATGTGTCGAACCGGCCCGGTTGGCTTGCCGATCCGACACACTGGCAAGAAAAGACGCGGGAAATCGAAGATCGATTGTCCGACGCGTTACATGAGAGGTTGACGAAACGCTTTGTTGATCGCAGGACATCTGTGCTCATGAAGCGCCTGAGAGAGAATGCGATGCTGGAAGCTGAAATCAGTGTGAATGGGGATGTCTTCGTTGAAGGGCATCATGTGGGACAGTTGACCGGTTTCCGGTTCACGCCTGTTGCGGGCACCGAGGGGCCGGATGCGAAGGCCGTCCAGACAGCCTCCCAGAAGGCGCTGTCTCTGGAATTCGAGGCGCGCGCCGCGCGCCTGCATGCGGCTGGCAACAGCGATCTTGCGATCAGCGCCGATGGACTCGTGCGCTGGCTCGGCGATCCCGTGGCGCGCCTGTCGGGGAGCGATCATGTCATGCGTCCGCGCGTCATCCTGCTTGCCGACGAGCAGCTGACGGGCCATGCGCGCGATCATGTCGCCTCGCGCATCGAGCGCTTCGTGAACCATCATATCAGCACGATCCTGAAGCCGCTCGACGATCTCCAGCGCGCCGAGGATCTGCAGGGCCTCGCCAAGGGGCTGGCTTTCCAGCTGGTGGAGAATCTCGGCGTTCTGTTCCGCCGCGACGTCACGGAAGAGGTGAAGTCGCTGGATCAGGATGGGCGCGCCTCCATGCGCCGCTACGGCGTCCGCTTCGGCGCCTATCATATTTTCGTGCCCGCATTGCTGAAGCCGGCTCCGGCCGAGCTCATCACGCTGCTATGGGCTCTGAAGAACGATGGCCTGGACAAGCCGGGCTATGGCGATCTGATCCCGGTTCTTGCCGCCGGCCGCACCTCGGTCGTCACCGATCCGAGCTACGAACGCATGTTCTACAAGCTCGCGGGCTTCCGCTTCCTTGGAAAGCGGGCGGTTCGCATCGACATTCTCGAGCGCCTGGCGGATCTCATCCGCCCGCTCTTGCAGTGGAAGCCCGGCCAGGCTTCGCGTCCGGAAGGCGCTTATGACGGCCGCCGCTTCACCACGACGACCGCCATGCTCTCCATCCTCGGCGCGACGCTCGAGGATATGGAGGAAATTCTCAAGGGTCTCGGCTATCGCGCCGATTCCGTGAAGGCGGAGGAGGCCACCGCCTTCCTCGCCCAGCAGGATGCGGCTGCGACACCGGCAGCGCCGGCTGCGGAAGCCGCCGCCGAGAAGGCCGATCATGACGACGCCGATGTTGTCGGCGACGAGCCGGCTAAGGAAACGGAAGCCGTTGTGCAGGATGCAGCTCCGGCCGCCGATGTCTCGGTTGAATCGGTGCCAGTGGCAGCTGAAGTTGCCGAGGCAACTGACGCTGAAATCGTTGCCGCGGAACCTGTCGAGCCTAAGCCGGTTCTGCTCTGGCGCTTGGGTGGACGCAGCGACAATCAGCAGCGCCAGGGTGGCCGTGGTCATGGTGACCGTCGCGGCCAGCAGGGCGAGGGCCGCGGTCAGCAGGGCAACCGCCGTGGTGGTGGCGAGCAGCAGGCAGGCGGTGGCGAAGGCAACCGCGAAGGACGCGACCGTCGCGATGGCCGTGACAATCGCGGTGGCGGTGGCGGCGATAAGGGACCGCGCGGCAACCGCGAGGGCGGCCGTCCGCCGCATCAGGGCAATCGCGGCGACCGTCAGGAGCGCGGCGAACGCAACGACCGGAACGATCGCAACAATCGCGGCGCATCGCAGCCGTTGCGATTCGAGGCCAAGCCGCCGCGCAAGGAAAAGCCGATCGATCCGGATTCTCCTTTCGCCAAGCTCGCTGCCCTCAAGGAGCAGATGAAGAAATAGGTCATGACGGACGAGAAACAGCCATTTTCCGGTTCGCGCCAGCGCATCGACAAATGGCTGTTCTTTGCCCGCATGGTGAAATCCCGCTCGCTGGCGCAGGTCTATGTTCAGAACGGCAGTGTGCGGGTAAACGGCGAGCGGATCGCGCAGCCGAGCTTCGGCGTCAAGGCCGGCGACCGTATCGAGCTCTCCCTGGAGCGCCGGGATGTCATCCTCATCGTGCGTGCTCCCGGCGAGCGCAGGGGGCCTTTCGAGGAAGCCAGGCTGCTCTATGAGGACCTGACGCCGCCGCCGGATGAGACAAAACGCCTCACCCCGTTCGAACAGGCGCTGCGAGCGCCGGGGAGCGGAAGGCCCACGAAACGCGATCGCCGGGCAATCGATCGCCTGATCTCGGACGACGATTAGAAAACTCTGCCTGTCTCAGGCCGCTTTCCAGATTGTTTGTCCTTGAAATTGACTGATAAAGTCGATACCTCACCATCAACCTGCCGGTAACCAGCCGGGCGGCGCGTTTGCGCGTGATGCATTCGTTTGTCCGTTCGGCTCCGCGGGACGGCGCGACGTTCCAGGTTGCGCATCCGCGGAAGCTAGAGACATTCCTGGAGTGCTTCATGACATATGTCGTGACCGATAATTGCGTCCGCTGCAAATATACCGATTGCGTGGAAGTCTGCCCTGTCGACTGCTTCTACGAAGGCGAGAACTTTCTCGTCATCCATCCCGACGAATGCATTGATTGCGGCGTCTGCGAACCGGAATGTCCCGCCGAGGCGATCAAGCCCGATACGGAGCCGGGCCTCGACAAGTGGCTGAAGATCAATACGGAATATGCCGCCATCTGGCCGAACATCACGGTCAAGCGTGACCCGTTGCCGGAAGCCAAGGAGATGGATGGCGAAGAAGGAAAGTTCGAGAAGTATTTCTCGGCGAATCCCGGAACCGGCGACTGATCGAGGGCCGTGACAGGCCGTCGATAAAGGTGTAGTCGATATCGCAGAAAGCGAATCATTGCCGTCGGGCCGCATGGCGGTCAACGTGGCCTTTTTGCCGCGCGCGCAGCAAATTATTGATTTCCTCAGATTTTTGTGATAGGTTCCTCATACTGATCCACAGCGGCATTTCGCATGCCCAAAACCATCACGAAAGCAAATCACCAATCCGTACGCGGTTTCCTTGACATATCAACCGTTTGTGTTGTCGGGTCCTAGATCGCGATGGATGGGTTTCTGTTTGCATAAGTCTGGCTGGACCAGGATGAAGTGACCCCGACGGTACGTCCGTCTCATCCGGGCCTGACTGACCCGGCACCCGGCCCAACCGGGCGCGTAACAGGGAGTTTTTGAAAAGAATGACGACCCAGCAGAAAAAACCTTCAGCAGCACGCCATGGCTTCAAGACTGGTGAAGCGATCGTTTATCCGGCCCACGGTGTCGGCACGATCACTGCGATCGAAGAACAAGAAGTCGCAGGCATGAAGCTCGAGCTGTTCGTAATCGACTTCGAGAAAGACAAGATGCGCCTGAAGGTGCCGGTGGCCAAGGCCATGAGCATCGGCATGCGCAAGCTTTCCGAGACGGATTTCGTCGAGCGGGCACTGAAGGTCGTGCAGGGCAAAGCCCGCGTGAAGCGCACCATGTGGTCGCGTCGCGCTCAGGAATATGATGCCAAGATCAATTCCGGCGATCTGCTCTCCATCGCCGAGGTGGTTCGCGATCTCTATCGCGCCGAGAACCAGCCGGAGCAGTCCTATTCCGAACGTCAGCTTTATGAAGCTGCACTCGATCGCATGGCGCGCGAAATTGCAGCCGTCAACAAAATGTCGGAAACCGAAGCCGTTCGCCTTGTCGAGACCAATCTCAACAAGGGCCCCAAGCGCGGCAAGGCCATCGAGGAAGACGATTCCCAGGACGAAGCCGCATAAGGCCAGCGCCCCAATCCAGCTTTAAAAAAACCCGGCCTTCGCGCCGGGTTTTTTCTTTGGAACCTTTTTGCTTCTGCCGCGTTTAAGCCCTCGTGTTAGCGGTCCGTGTGGGTACACTCCTGTGGGGAGAGGTTTCCGGATAGGCCGTATTATCGACATTTACGAGGACCGGCCTATGCGTTTTCATCCGAAGCCCCCCGGCGATCCGAACAAGCTTCAATCGCCAGATCCATTCGCTGAGATCGAACAAGACTAGTCATCGATTATCCGGCGAACCGGATATCGGTCTCCAATTTGAATTTCATTCATTGATTTCCATCCGAACAGCGATGTTCGGAAACGATACTTGCTGCCCTTTTCGTCGACCGCGGCACTAAAGACGATTTGAGGCCGAACCTAGGAGATGCGTATGACGAACATGTCTGCAGATCGACGCATGATCAAAGTTGCGATGGCTGCCCCCTATCTCGATCGCGACGAAGAGCATAATCTTGCCATACGCTGGAAGGATCACGATGATCGCGGCGCCCGCAATCAGATAGCAACCGCCCATATGCGCCTCGTCATTTCCATGGCGGGCAAGTTTCGCAACTTCGGACTGCCGATGAGCGATCTCGTGCAGGAAGGCTATGTCGGTCTCCTCGAGGCGGCCGCCCGTTTCGAACCGGAACGGGAAGTTCGCTTCTCGACCTATGCAAGCTGGTGGATCCGCGCTTCGATCCAGGATTATATTCTGCGCAATTGGTCGATCGTGCGCGGGGGCACGAGTTCGGCGCAGAAGGCGTTGTTCTTCAATCTTCGCCGCCTGCGCGCCAAGCTCGCCCGCAGCAATTCGGGTGTTACCGTTCAGTCCATCCATGAGGAAATCGCGGTTGCGCTGGGCGTCAGCCTTTCCGACGTACAGACTATGGATGCGCGCCTTTCCAGCAGCGATACCTCCTTGCAGGCGCCGTCGATATCGGGCGATTCCGAAAGCGCGGAGCGTATCGATTTTCTCATCAGCGACGAGCCACTGCCGGACGAGCAGGTTTCCGACATGATCGACGGCGAACGCCGCCGCATCTGGCTTGCCTCGGCGCTGAAGCACCTCAACGAACGCGAGATGAAGATCATCCAGGCACGCCGCCTTGTCGAGGACGGAGCGACGCTCGAGGAACTGGGCGCCGATCTCGGAATTTCCAAGGAGCGCGTGCGTCAGATCGAAAGCCGTGCGATGGACAAGCTCCGCAACGCGCTTGTCGATGCGGATCCCCGCATGGCGACCTATGCCTGAGAAGGGTCTTCTCCCGGCCGGGGGAAGATAGGCCGATTATTATTCCGAAATAATCTTGACCTTGTCGCCCGGTGCAATCGTCGACCCGGTCGGTAGGGCGTTGATCAGTTTGAACAGGTCGAGCTTGCGGTCGGTGCCCATCATGCGGGCGGCGAGCGTCGTGATCGTGTCGCCGGGCTTGACGGTGACGACACGGACCCTGAGCGGCTTCAGCGATGCCGCCTCTTCCGGGGTCATATGCCGGAAACTCGAACGCAGGACATCCGCCGTCTGGTTGAGCTGCGCGATGTTCCCCTTCGGCACGGCCGTCAGGAAACGGAAGATCTGCGTGCGGTCGCGGATGACGGTGACATCGAAATCCCAGCGATCGGCCGAAGCACGCGCGGTGGCGGCCGGCATGCCGTTGACGGTGATCGACTGGATCGACGAGGGATCGAGGCCCGTCACCCAGCCGCTGGAAATATAATTCGTCAGGTTCTGGTTCTGGCTGTCGGCAACCCCGTCGAAGCGGATGGCGATATCGCCGGGGCCGGTCGCCATCACAGCCTCGACCTTATTGTCGATGCGAAAATCGGGCGGCACGTCGAAGCGGATACCGAGACCGCCATGCAGGAAGGTCTGGCCGCGCACATAGCCTTCCTCGGGGCTGTCGCCATAGAGCAGGCCATCGATGCCGTTCAGGTAATAATCGCGGCCGATGTCGCCGACCTTACGTTCCTCACCGAATTCGCGGGCATGCGCCTTGGCGAGATCGATGCGCTGCGGCGTGCTCGGGTGGCTCGACAGGAAGTCCAGGCTCTGATCGGCATCGGAATTGGCCGACATGAAGCGGCTGTAGTCTTCCATGGCATTCAGGAAGCGGGCGGCGGCATAGGGATCGTAGCCCGCCTGGCCGAGCGTGCGGATGCCGATCTCATCGGCCTGGAGTTCCTGCTGACGCGAGAAGGCGGCGAGACGCAGCTTGCCGCGCGCAAGCGCCTGCTTGCCGGCCAGATCGCTCGACAGGACTTCCGAAACGACGCGGCTGGCGATGACTTCGGCTTCCTCGCGCTTCTGCCGCTCGATGCCGTGATTGGCTGTCACGTGCGCCATCTCGTGCGACAGCACGGCAGCGACTTCGGAAGCATCATTGGCAAGCGCCAGAAGGCCGCGGGTGACATAAAGATAGCCGCCTGGAAGCGCGAAGGCGTTGATCGAGGGCGAATTGAGAATGGTGATGCGATAGGACTGCTGCGGATTTTCCGACACGCTGGTCAGGGCGCCGGCGATGCGGGCAACGAGGCGCTCGGTCCTGGCGTCCTTGTATTCGCCGCCATAGCTTGCGAGGATGCGTGGATGCTCGCGTGCGCCCATCTGCGCGCGCGGATCGTTTTTCTGCACTTCGGAGACGATCTGCGGATTGGCGGAGGGCGAAACGCTCGGCTGATAGGATTGGTCCATCACCGTCTGGCAGCTGTCCAGCACCATGGCGGCGACAAGAAGCGGGGCAAGGCGGCGCAAACGGGCTGCGACGGTCACGCTGATCCTTCGTTCTGCTCGTTCGCTCTGCTTCAGTACCAGTGTCCCACTCATTTCGCTGCCATGCCGGCTCGGCGCCAAATCCGGTTGATCGTTACCGGGCTGATCATCGTCGCGCGCCGATATAGGTTGCTTGCATCCCCATCGATCCGCATCTGCCCGGACGGTCTCCAACCCTTGCTGTAGCCGATTTTGGCATCGGTTGCATAGCGAGACTCCGTTTAAATGTGGCGGCGTTGTATTTTAGCAAGCATTTCCCAGGACTTTCAGCCGTTCGGCACGACGAAATTAAGGCAAAGCCGATGGCTGGATGCTGCAGCGCAATCAATGCTGCAGAAATGTGGTCAATGCCGGGATATCGCCTGTCTTCAGGAAGGTCTCTATGGGGGCGGCAAGCCCGATTGCGCCGCCATCGATGAAGACGGCATGGTCGGCAAGGCGCCGCACCTCGGCCGGATCGTGCGAGACGATCAGCACCGTATTGCCGCTTTCGCGATGCAGTGTTTTCAAAAGCTCGACCATGCCCGAGCGGAGACCCGGATCGAGGGCGGCGAAGGGTTCGTCCAGCAGCAGGATTGGTTTGTCGCGCACCAGCGCCCTTGCGAAAGCGGCGCGTTGTCGTTCGCCGCCGGAGAGCGTTCCCGGCTTGCGCTTCTCGAAGCCGGGCAGCCCGACGCGCGCCAGGGCCTCCGAGACCCTTTGCCGGTCCCGTGGCGAAAGCTTCAATGACGGGCTGATGCCGAGACCGACATTGGTGAAGAGATCGAGATGGGCAAAGAGGTTGTTGTCCTGAAAGACCAGCGACACCGGCCGTTCGGCGGAGTGGAGGCCGGTCACGTCCTGTCCGGCAAGCAGAATGCGGCCGCGATCGGGCTGTTCGAAGCCGGCCAATAAATTGAGGAAGGTCGATTTTCCAGATCCCGACGGTCCGGCAATGGTGATGATCTTGCCCTGTGGCAATGCGCAATCGAAACGAAAGTCGTGCGTGCCGAGGCGCAGCTCGACGCCGGCCATGGCGATGCCTTGTTCCTTCATGTCGTGGCCGTCAGTCATTTCCCTTGCTTTCATGATCGCGCGTACCTTGGCCGGCGGTGCCGGCGATGGTCAAAAGAAGGCACACTAGGCCGAGGATCAAGGCATATCCATCGGCGTCGTTGGTGCGGTAGCTGCCGAGCTTGCTGTAGACCAGCCAGGGCAGGGTCATCAGGCTGTCCGAGCCGAAGAGCGCCACGGCGCCGAGATCACCAAGCGAAAGCGCCATGGCGAAGGAGAGCGCGGTGAAGAGCGGCTTGCGCAAGCCCGGCCAATCGATGAGGCGAAGACGGGCAATGCCGTGAAGGCCGAGGCTCGTCGCCAGCCGTTCAGTGCGGCGGCGGTGGACCGCATAGGCCGGCTCGATGACGCGGATGACGAAGGGCAGCGCCATCAGCGCATTGATAACAACGATGAGGATGGCGGCGAAGCGGCTGGGATCGCCCAATGGTCTCAGCGCCAGAAACCAGCCGGTTGCCAGCACGATCGGCGGGACCAGCAGAATAAGGGACGAGCTTGCGCTCAAGGCGAGCGCCAGGCCGCGCAGGCTGGCGGTCTTGCGGCGATCCGCCGATATTACCGATCGGGCGCGGATGATGGCAAAGGATATCAAGACGGCCAGAAGGCCGGCGGCGATTGCGATGGCGAGGCTGGTGACGGCCGCTTGCAGAAAGATCGGCTGGCCGGCGAGCTTCGGAAGGTTTGCCTCGAGGCCGGTCACGACGACCGAAGCGAGCGGCAGGCCGAGAAAGAGCGCAGCAGCTGAAAGCAGAAGAGCGTCGATCCATCGGGCAGCCGTCTTCTGCCCATCGATGCGGCGGAGCGCGCGGCCGCTGGTCAGCCCATGATCGTCGGGCGAGCGAAACAGCGTCATGGCGCCGAGGATGAGGAGAGTGACGGCGATCTGCAGCAGCGACAGCATCACGGCGCGGCTGGGATCGAAATCGAAGCGGAGCGCCTGATAGATCGCCACTTCCAGCGTCGTTGCGGCCGGGCCGCCGCCAAGGATCAGGACCAGCGTGAAGCTGGTGGCGCAGAGCATGAAGATCAGGCCGGCAATGCCGGGAATAAGGCCGCGCAGCATAGGCCATTCGATGAAGCGGAAGACCGAGGCCGGCCGCATGCCGAGCCCGCCGGCCACAAGCCAATATTCCGCCGGCACGCGCTCCAGCCCGGCCAGCATCAGCCGGCAGGCGAGCGGCATGTTGAAGAAGACATGCGCCAGCAGGATACCGGCAAGGCCATAGATGCTAACGGGTTGCGACAGGCCGAGTGCTGCAAGAGCCTGATTGAGCAGCCCCTGCCGCCCCCATATGCCGAGCAGGCCGAGCGCGCCGATCAGCACCGGCAAGCCCATCGGCACCGCCATCAGTCGGAGCAGCCACAGTCGGCCGGGAAAGCGCGGCTGGCGCGCCAAGGCGCGGGCGACCGGTATGGCGAGCACTACGGAGAGCAGCGTCGAAAGCACCGCCTGCAGCAGCGTGAAGCGTAGGACGCGCAGCAGATAGGGGTCGGCCAGCGTGGTGTCGCCGCCGGATTCGATGCCGGCGGCCAAAAGGACGAGGACCGCGACCCCGACGAAGAGCATGATGCCGGCGAGGCTGAGCGCCCCGCCGGAAATGGCGCGTCTTCGTTCGGATGCCGCAAGCATGCTCAGGGCGTCAATTGCCGCTGGTGGCGGCCAGCCATTCGTCGATCCAGGCCTTGCGGTTCTTGTCGACGACATCGGGGCTCATCAGGAAGGTCTTCGACGGCACGACGAGCTTGCTGAAGGCATCCGGAAGCGGCTCCGAGGTGGTGGAGACCGGCATCATCCAATTGCTTGTCGGGATGATGTCCTGGAAGCCCGAGGAGATCATGAACTTCAGGAAGTCGCGGGCGAGTTCCTTGTTCGGCGAGGACTTGATGAGGCCGGCGACTTCGATCTGGATATAATGTCCTTCCGAGAAGGCGGCCGCCTGATAGCGATCGGTCTTGTCCTCGATCATGTGATAGGCCGGCGACGTCGTATAGGAGAGCACCATCGGCGCTTCGCCCTTGGTGAAGAGGTCATAGGCTTCCGACCAGCCGGGGGTGACGGTCAGGATGCGGCCCTTGAGCTTCGTCCAGGCGTCGGCCGCCTTATCGCCATAGATCGACTTGACCCAGAGCAGCAGGCCGAGACCCGGCGTCGAGGTGCGCGGATCCTCGATGACGATCTTCTGCGAGGAATCGCCCTCGATCAGATCCTTCATGCTCTTCGGCGGGTTCTTGACCGCCTGGCTGTCGTAGATCACGGCGAAATGGCCGTAGTCGTAGGGCACGAAGACGTCGTCCTTGAAATCGCCGGGGACCTTGAGGGCAGACGTGTCGACGCCGCTTTTATCGAAGAGGCCGGTATCCTTGGCCTCGTCGACGAGATTGGTGTCGAGGCCGAGAGCGACATCGGCCTTGGTGCCGGCGCCCTCCAGCTTCAGGCGGGACAGAAGTGCGACGCCATCGGTGACGGCGACATAATTGACCGTGCAGCCGCAGGTCTTTTCGAAGGCGGCCTTGACCTTGGCGCCCGGACCCCAATCGGCGGTGAAGCTCTCATAGGTGTAGATGGTCAGGGTCTTGTCGGCTGCCTCGGCCGTCTGGGCAGCAAAAAACGTTGCGCCGGCGGCAAGGGTCAGGCCGGCGAAGAATGACAATAGCGATCGGTTTTGCACGACAGCGCCTCCTCCTGGAGCCGGATGATTTTAGGTCTATCGACCTAAAATCTGAATCCGCTCTAAAATCAAATAATTAGAGCATGATGTCGCCCGAAAACCGTTTACGCTTTTCGGCATCACGCTCTAGGTTTCGTCTTGAAGGGGAAAAGGGCGCTATGATTTCGTCACGCGTCTAATCCCTCCGCCGGTGTTAGCCGGATCAGGTTCCGCGGGTTGGCCGATGAAAGCCTCTCAGCCAGATGTCCGGAAGGACATGAGGCACCCCGTTAGAGCGTCGGCAGATTTAGCCTTGTGACGAAGGGATGACAAGTACGTTTGCCATTTGAACCTATCTTCGCAAAACAAATTTATCTGCTATAGATAGAAAATTGATTCTCTAACTTAATTTTAGGTAGATCCAGTATGGAATATCAATCTTATTCTGTTCGTAAATTACTAGATTCCGTCAAGGGCGGAGGCATAAGAATACCCGCATTTCAGCGAGGCTTTGTATGGGACATGGATCATGTTGCCTACTTAATGGATAGTATCTATAAAAATTATCCGTTTGGTTCTTTATTGTTTTGGCGAACCAAAAACAAGCTAAACGTAGAAAGAAGCCTCGGTAGATTTGATCTCCCTGATCCCGAGGAAGATTATCCCGTAGATTATGTGCTGGATGGGCAGCAGCGTCTAACTTCAATTTTTACGGTGTTTCAAACAGAATTGAAGCCTAAGATTGATGATAAATGGAGCGATATTTATTTTGATCTAAAATCCGGCAATAACGCGCAGGAGAGCCAATTTTATCCTCTTAAAGATAACGAAGTGGATAACGAGAGATATTTTCCCTTAAGAGTACTGTTCGATTCTGTCTCCTATCGAGAAGCAACTTCTCACCTCACTGAGGATCAAATTAATCAAGTCGATAGATTACAAGAAAAGTTTAAAGAAGTAACAATACCTGTACAGGTCCTAAAAACCGAAGATAGGTCTATGGTCGCTATTGTCTTTGAACGAGTAAACAGGCTTGGCGTTGAGCTAGATACGCTCCAACTTCTTTCTGCGTGGACGTGGAATGAGAATTTTGATCTCCTGGAGAGTTTTAAGGGATTAAAGGATGAGCTGGAGGAGTTTGGTTTTGAAGGCGTGGGAGAAGATTCAGATCTAATACTGCGGTGTACTGCGGCTATACTTAAAGATGAGCCGTCGGCTGAAACTTTGCTAGAACTAAATGGTCAAACTGTGAGGGAAGAGTTTCCGCGAGTTCGTAATGGAATTAAGGGAGCTATCGACTTCTTGCGTACGCAACTTTGTGTCTACAATCTCAAAAATCTTCCATATCCCGCATTGCTTATACCACTGTCCGTATTTTTCGCGGAGCCAGATGGCAAGGAAGTTTCATACAGTAACCAAACATATCTAAAATTAAAGCGTTGGTTTTGGAGGTCTTGTTTGGGTAATAGATATAGTAGCCAAACCAGAAAGGCAGTAATACGCGATATTAAGGAAATGAAATCGTTAAAAAATGGCATGCAATCGCATATCGATTCCATGGATATTGATATATCTCCTGAGTTTTTTAAGAAAAACGTATTTAGGACAACCACAGCAAATACAAAGACTTTTGTTTTGATGTTATCAAATAATATTCCTAGGAGTTTTATGTCTAGTAAGGAAATTGATCTTGAGCCGGTCCTTCAGGCGTATAATAGATCTGAGTTTCACCATATTTATCCAAAGGCTTCTTTTAAGAATGAAGCGGAGGATCAGGTAAACAGCCTTGCAAATTTCTGTTTCCTTAGTGCTGCCGAAAATAAGAAAATTGGAAAGAAATTGCCATCTATTTATCTCGAAGAGCTAATTCCAATTGACGGAAGAGAAGAGCTTTTATCGAGCGTATTTTGTCATGTAGCTGACTTTGATGACGATTTCGTAGGTTTTATAGACAGACGGAATGAAAGGTTGCTTAGGCACGCTCAAAAACTAATTGCGTAGTGCAGTTACTATGGCAGTAGAATATTGGGTTTACTTAAGAATATACCTTTTTGTTACTCGGCCGCCTGAGCGGCGGCGGTGCTTTCGAATTTCTTCACAGCACCGGGTAGCTGCACGTTCTTCAGCGTCAGCGCGGTCAGAAGGCCGATGAGGCAGATGCCGGCGGCCGTCATGAACAGCGGGCTGAAGGCGCTCGCATAGGCGTTGGCGACGGCCTCGCGGGTCGCCTCGGGCAATGCGGCCATCATCTTCGGTGTCAGTTGCTCGATATCGGATACGCCTGATATGGAGACGCCGACATTGCCGAGCTTGGCGGCGATGATGGCGCCATAAATGGAGATGGCGATCGAGGCGCCGCCCATGCGCGAGAGCGTGACCGCGCCGGTCGCCGCGCCGACGTCACGGGCAGCGGCTGCGTTCTGCACGCCGATGACGGGCACTTGCTGCGCAAGACCGATGCCGATGCCGTGCAGCAGCATCAGGCCGCCGATGAAGACGATGGGTGTGCCGGCGGGCAGGACGGCAAGCGAGCCAAATGCGATGGCGCTGCAGGCAGCGCTTGCGATGGCAAAGGGCTTGTAGCGCCCTCTGGCCGCAATCAGCCTGCCGGCCGACAGCGAGCCGCAGACGATGCCGCCGGTCAGCAGAATGAACAGCAGGCCGGCCATCGAGGGCGAAAGGCCCGTCGTTGTCTGCAGGAAGAGCGCGAAGTAATTGACCATGCCGATGGCAACGGCGCCGCTGGTGATCGAGATGATCAGCAGAAGGCCGAATGTCGGATTGCGAAACAATGTCATCGGCACGATCGGCTCGGGTGCGCGGCGCTCGATGAAGACCCAGGCGATGGCGCAGATCGCGCCGAAGGCAATGATGCCGAGGCATTGCGGCGATAGCAGCGACCCGAAGAGTTCGCTTCCGTCGGCAGCAAGCACAATGCTGGTCGTCGTCAGGGCAAGGACGATGGCGCCGGCATAATCGATCTTCGGACGGCGGGCCGGCTTGCGGTAGGGCAGCATGAAGGCGAGGCCGGCAAGCACGATGAAGCCGATCGGCACGTTGACGAGGAAGATCGAACGCCAGCCGAAAAGATCGCTCATCGTGCCGCCGAGAACGGGGCCGATGGCGCCCGACGCCATCAGCACGAGGCTGGAATAGCTCTGGTAGCGCGCACGCTCGCGCGGCTCGAAAAGATCGGCGTTGACGGCGAAGATCGAGACCATGATGCCGCCGCCGCCGAAGCCTTGAAGGACACGGGCGGCGATCAGCGTATCCATCGAGATGGCTAGGCCGCAGACGGCGGAGCCGATCGTGAAGATCGCGATCGCCGTCATCATCACATATTTGCGGCCGAAGAGATCGCCGAGCTTGCCGTAAACGGGCATGACGGCGGAGAGCGAGAGGAGATAGGCCGATCCGATCCAGCCGAAACGCTCCAGATGCCCGAACTCGCCGACGATCGTCGGAAGCGCCGTCGAGACGATCTGGTTGTCGAGTGTTGCCATGAACATGGCCGTCATCAGAAACAGGAAGAGTATAAGCCGCCGTTTATGATCCGCCACGAGCGGCGCGAAGGTTGTCTGCATGTCCATGGGGCAAGAAATCCGAGCTTGGCCGAAACGCTGCGCGGTCGATCGAATGCGCGGGACGTCCCGGTTTTCATACCTGATACATATGTGCCAATAGCATATAAATGTCAATGACAGGTGAGTGCTATTTGCATGTTTTATTTCTTGTCCGCCTCTGGTATGGTGGAAAGATGACATCTGCGACGAATACACGTGAAGTTGAAGCCCAGACCCTGACCGACGACGAGAACCTCCTGCGCATCGGCCATGCGATGACGCGCATGCGGCTGCTGACAGGGCGCCGCATGATTGGCAGGCTTGCCATTGAGAGCGTTGCGCCGGGGCTCGAGCTTTCGCATCTCGACGTGCTCGATGTCGTCCGCCGGGCGGAGATGACAGGCGAAGTCACCGTCGGCACGATTGCCGAGATGCTGCGCATCGATCCCTCGCGGGCGAGCCGCATCGTTGCCGACATGGTGACGCGCGGCGTGTTACGGCGCAAGGCATCGCAGGCGGATGCGCGGCGCATCGTCGTGATCCTGACCGCGCTCGGGCAGAAATTGCTGTTGGAGATCCAGGCGCAGAAATATTCCGTCATCGGCAGCATCTTCGCCGACTGGACGCCGGAGGAGATCGAGAGCTTCTCGCTGCTGTTCGATCGCTATGTCAGCGGCTACGAACGGGTTTTCCAGGCGCGTCTCAAGGAAACGGACGACTGAGCCGTCGTCGCGGCCGTTCTTGCCTATGCTGCTCTTCCCTAGGGGCATGACTTTGCGCTATGGGCTTGCCTCATGAGCCAGTCCACCACCTTCACCATACTGCTCGGCGGCGAACTCCGTCTGACCGAGCGGTTGCGCGCCGCCATTTCCGGCAGCCGTTTCATCGCAGCCGATGGCGGAATGCGCCATGCGATCGCGCTTGGGGTGGAACCTGAGCTATGGGTCGGGGATTTCGATTCCACGCCCGCCGATTTGCAAGCTGCATTTCCCAATGTGCCCAAGCAGCCCTATCCGGCGGCGAAGGCGGCGACCGACGGCGAGATTGCCGTCTCGGAAGCGATCGATCGCGGTGCCACGAGGCTGATCCTGGCGGGCGCCATGGGTGGCGAGCGGTCCGATCATGCCATCCAGCACCTGCTCTATGGCATCCGCCTGGCCGAGAAAGGCTTCGATGTCCTGCTGACCTCCGGTGACGAGGAGGCGGTGCCGCTGCCGCCGGGCGATCTCACGCTGGCGCTGCCGGCAGGCTCGCTGTTCTCAGTCCTCGGCTTCAGCGATCTGAAGGGCCTTTTCATCGATAATGCCCGCTATCCCCTGCGCGATTTCCATTTGCCCTTCGGCGCATCGCGCACCATTTCCAACGTGGCGGAAGGCGACGTGCGCTTTTCGCTCGGCAGCGGCAGAGCGATCGTTCTTGCCCGCCCTTATGATCTCAGCGGAGTCTGATCTTGGCCCCTCCCATTCTGAAACTCGACGACATCTTCCTGAGCTTTGGCGGCGCGCCATTGCTCGCCGGTGCCGCGCTGCAGGTGGAGCCGGGCGACAAGATCTGCCTTGTCGGCCGCAATGGTTCGGGCAAGTCGACACTTTTGAAGATCGCGGCCGGCCTCGTCGAAGCGCAGTCGGGCGAGGTGTTCCGCCATCCGTCTTCGACCGTGCGTTACCTTGAACAGGCCCCGGATTTCGCCGGTTACAAGACGGTCGCGGCCTATGCCGAAGCCGGTCTCGGACCAGGCGACGATCCTTACCGGGTCACCTACCTCCTGTCCCATCTCGGCCTGACCGGCGAGGAGGATCCGAAGACCCTCTCGGGTGGCGAGGCGCGCCGTGCTGCTCTGGCGCGCGTCCTGGCGCCGGAACCGGATATCCTGCTGCTCGACGAACCGACCAACCATCTCGACCTGCCGACCATCGAATGGCTGGAAGGCGAATTGCAGAAGAGCCGCAGCGCGCTCGTCTTGATCTCGCACGACCGGCGTTTCCTGGAGAAGGTTTCGACCGCGACCGTCTGGCTCGATCGCGGCACATCGCGCCGTCTGGACAGGGGATTTGCCCATTTCGAAGCTTGGCGCGATCAGGTGCTCGAGGCCGAGGAACTGGAGCAGCACAAGCTCGGCAAGCAGATCGAGCGCGAGGAGCACTGGCTGCGCTACGGCGTGACGGCGCGGCGTAAGCGCAATATGCGCCGCCTCGGCGAACTGCAGGACATGCGTTCGCGCTATCGCGGGCACAAGGGCGCCCTGGGCACGGTGCAGGCCGCTGCCTCCGATGCGCAGGAGAGCGGCAAGCTGGTGATCGAGGCTGATAAGATCACCAAAACCTATGGCGATCGGTCGATCGTCGCGCCGTTTTCGATCCGCGTCCATCGCGGCGATTGCATCGGTCTCGTTGGCCCGAACGGCGCCGGCAAGACGACGCTTTTGAAGATGCTGACCGGTCAGCTGGAGCCTGATAGCGGCACGGTGAAGCTCGGCACCAATCTGGAAATCGCCACGCTCGATCAGAAGCGCGAGGAGCTCAATCCGGAGGATACGCTCGCCAACTACCTGACCGACGGCCGTGGCGAAAACCTGCTCGTCAACGGCGAGCAGCGGCATGTGACCGGTTACATGAAGGAATTCCTGTTCCAGCCGGAGCAGGCGCGCACGCCGATCAGGAACCTCTCCGGCGGCGAACGTGCCCGGCTGATGCTGGCGCGCATCCTGTCGCGGCCGACCAATCTCCTGATCCTCGACGAACCGACGAACGACCTCGACATCGAGACGCTCGACCTGCTGCAGGAAATCGTGTCCGGTTTTTCCGGCACGGTCATCCTCGTCAGCCACGACCGCGATTTCCTCGACCGCACCGTGACCTCGACGATCGCTCCCGCCAATCCGGAAGAACCGGATGGCCGCTGGATCGAATATGCCGGCGGCTATTCCGACATGCTCGCCCAGCGTAAGGGCGCGATCGAGGAGCGCAAGCGGGCGGAAAAGGCGGCGGAGAAGCCGAAATCAGCCGAAGCTGCAGCGCCAGCCGGCGAGGGCTCGAAGGGCAAGGGCAAGCTGTCCTACAAGCAGAAATTCGCGCTGGAAAATCTGCCGAAGGACATGGAGAAAGCCGAAGCGGAGATTGCCGCGCGCGAGAAGAAGATGGCCGATCCGAACCTCTTTTCCAAGGATCCCGCAACCTTCAATCGCCTCGCAGCGGAGATGGAAAAGCTGCGGGAGAGCCTTGTCAGCATGGAAGAGGAGTGGCTCGAGCTCGAAATGCTGCGCGAGGAGCTGGAGGGCTGACGGCCTCGGCCAGCTCATCTTATGGGCGTCCTTCCATATAATGAAAACAAACGGTTGCGTTTAGTCGCGTCCGCTTCATTCCCTGTTGTCCAATTCGATAAACCGTTTATACATTAACGCGTGACGCCGGCCGCAAGGGCTGGATGATACCCGGGCCCACGCGGCCCGAGGCGCATGTTGGGGAAGTCCGAAGAGACCTGATTGGATTGCGCCTGATGGCGACGGGTTCTTCGCTGAAAGTTGCAGGCAAATTTTGTGAGCGCTTACCGTGATGACGGCGCCTCTTGCCGTATGCGGTTTTTCAAGGGGGGCTTCATGCCGATGCTGCCGCGTGCCGTTTTGTTGAGCTGTGTTCTTGCCGTTGTCTCGGGCGCCCAGGCGCTGGCGCAGGGTGCGCCGCCGGCCCCGCCGGTGACGGTCGCCAAGCCTATCGTTCGCAATGTCGTCGATAGCGACGAGTTCATCGGGCGCTTCCAGGCGGTCGATGAAGTTTCCGTGCGCTCGCGGGTGGGTGGCTATCTGCAGGAAGTGCATTTCCAGGATGGCACCATGGTCAAGCAGGGCGACCTGCTTTTCGTCATCGACCAGCGGCCGTTCATTACGACGCTGAACGAATCCACGGCGTCGCTGGAGGTGGCGAAATCGTCGCTGACGCTCGCCGATGCGCAATTCAAGCGGACGGAATCCCTGTCGACGACGGGTAGCCAGTCGGCATCCACGCTGGATGATCGCCGACGCGACCTTCTCTCTGCGCAGGCGAATGTGCGCGGCGCGCAGGCAGCCGTCGACCGTGCCAATCTTGACATGGATTTCACCAAAATCACCGCGCCGCTCAGCGGCCGGATCGACCGGCGGCTGATTTCCGTCGGCAACCTCGTGCAGGCCGACCAGACCGTGCTGACGACCATTGTCTCGCTCGATCCCATCGATTTTTATTTCGATGTCGACGAACGCCGGCTGCTTTCCTACGCCGATGAGGCTCGCAAGAACGGCAGCGCCCTGCAGCAGGGCGGCGGCGGGCTTGACGTGACCGTAACGATTGCCGATCAGCGGCAGAAGCCGTTCAAGGGCAAGCTCGATTTCGCCGAAAACCGCGTTGACAACGAGACAGGCACGATCCGCGTCCGCGCCAGGTTCCCGAATCCCGATCTTACCCTTCAGCCCGGCCTGTTCGGACGCGTTCAGGTGCAAGGCTCGAACAGCTACAAGGCGATCCTGGTTCCCGATGAAGCCATCGGCTCCGACCAGAACCAGCGCGTCGTCTATGTCGCCGATACCGCCGGCAATATCACGCCGAAGCCGGTGCGTCTCGGGCCGAAGCTCTACGGCTACCGCGTCATCCGTGACGGCATGACCGGTGACGAGACGATCGTCGTCAACGGGCTGATACGCATTCGGCCGGGCGCCAAAGTGACACCGCAGCTGATCGAGCTGCCACAGCAGGCGACGAATGACGAGCCGCCGGCTCAAGCGGATGTGCAGGGGACGAACCAATGAGGTTTTCCCATTTTTTCGTCGACCGGCCGATTTTCGCATCGGTTCTATCCATCGTGCTGCTGATCGTCGGCGGCATCGCCTATTTCCAGCTGCCGGTGGCGCAGTATCCGGAGGTTGCGCCTCCCACAATCGTAATTCGTACCTCCTATCCGGGCGCCGACGCGCAGACCATCGCCGATACGGTGGCAACGCCGATCGAGCAGGAGGTCAACGGCGTCGAGGACATGCTCTACATGTCCTCCTATTCCAGTGCCGATGGCTCGATGTCGCTGACGATCACGTTCAAGCTCGGCACCGATCTCGACAAGGCGCAGGTACTGGTGCAGAACCGCGTCGCCATTGCCGAGCCGCGCCTGCCCGACGAGGTCAGGCGCATCGGCATCACCACGGTTAAGAGCTCGCCCGACCTGATGATGGTCGTGCATCTTCTCTCGCCGAACAACCGTTACGACCAGCTCTACATCTCCAACTATGCGCGCACGCGCATCCGCGACATTCTCGTCCGACTGGATGGCGTCGGCGACGTGCAGCTCTTCGGCGAGCGGCAATATTCGCTGCGCATCTGGCTCGATCCGGAAAAGCTCGCGGCCTACGGCATGACCGCAGGCGACATCGTGCAGGCGCTCCGGGACCAGAACGTGCAGGTTTCGGGCGGCGCGATCGGCGGGCCGCCGGTTTCGGGCACCAATGCCTTCCAATACACGGTGACAACACAAGGGCGCTTCTCTGATGCGCGGCAATTCCGCTACGTCATCGTCAAGGCGACGGGCAATGGCCGGCTCGTGCAGCTGCAGGATGTCGCCCGCATCGAACTCGGCGCGCAGGACTACGTCACCAACAGCTATCTGAACGGCAGCCCGGCGGTCGCGCTCGGCGTGTTCGCCCGGCCCGGCACCAATGCGCTTGCCGCCGCCGCCGATATCCAGAAGACGATGGAGAGCCTGGCGCAGGATTTCCCGCAGGGGCTCGAATATCGCATCATCTACAACCCGACCGAATTCATCGCCGAATCGATCCACGAGGTCTACAAGACCATCTTCGAGGCGGCTATCCTCGTCGCCATTGTCGTGCTGGTCTTCCTGCAATCGTGGCGAACGGCGATCATTCCGATCGTCGCCATCCCGGTGTCGCTGATCGGCACCTTCGCCTTCCTGCTCGCCTTCGGTTTCTCGCTCAACATGCTGACGCTGTTCGGCCTGGTGCTGGCGATCGGCATCGTCGTCGACGATGCGATCGTCGTGGTCGAGAATGTCGAGCGAAATCTCGCGCTCGGCATGACGCCGAAGGAGGCGTCGCATGTGACCATGAACGAGGTCGGTACGGCCGTGCTGGCAATCTCGCTGGTGCTGATTGCGGTCTTCGTGCCGACCGCCTTCATTCCGGGCATCTCGGGGCAGTTCTATCGGCAGTTCGCGGTGACGATTTCGGTTGCAACGGCGATCTCCTGCCTGAACTCGCTGACGCTCTCGCCGGCGATCGCCGCGATCGTGTTGCGCCCGCACAGCCACGAGAAATCCAACAATATCTTCGCGCGGTTCGGCCGTGCCTTGGGCGACGGGTTCAACCGGGGTTTCGAGCGGATGAGCCGCGGCTATTCCTGGATCGTCCGCCATCTGGTGACCACCTGGGCAGCGCTCGCCTGCGCGCTTCTCGTTTTTGCCGGGCTGCTCGCCGGCACCTGGTACATGGGCCGGATCGTGCCGCAGGGCTTCGTTCCCACAATGGACCAGGGCTATGCGATCGTCGTCGTACAATTGCCTGATGGGGCCTCGCTCGCGCGCACCAATGCGGTCATTCAGAGGGCGACCGAGATCATCAACAAGACGCCTGGTATCGCCAATGCCGTCGCCTTCGCCGGCTTCAACGGTGCGACTTTCACCAATGCCTCGAATTCCGGTGTCATCTTCACGCCGTTCAAGCCCTTCGAGGAGCGGTTGAAGAGCGGGGAGACAGCCACCAAGATCATCGGTCAGCTCTTCGGCAGCCTGCAGGGCATCCAGGAAGCCTTCATCATTGCCATTCCGCCGCCCTCGATCCGAGGCATCGGCAATTCCGGCGGCTTCAAGATGCAGATCATGGACCGAGAAAATCCGGACATGCGCCGCATCCTGCCGCTCGCCTACCAGATGATGGGCGTCGCGGCACAGAACAAAGGTGTCAGCGGCGTCTTTACCACCTTCTCCGCCAACAGCCCGCAATATTTCCTGGCGATCGACCGCGATAAGGCGCGGGCGCTCAACGTGCCGATCCCGAATATCTTCGAGACCCTGTCGATCAACCTCGGCACGTCCTACGTCAACGACTTCAACGCCTTCGGCCGCGTCTACCAGGTGCGAGCGCAGGCCGATCAGCAGTATCGCATGGATCGCGAGGACATTCTGGCGCTGAAGGTGCGCTCGGCGACCGGGGCGCTGGTGCCGCTCGGCACGCTGGTCGATATCCGGGATACAACCGGGCCGACGCTCGTGCAGCGCTACAACATGTATGTCTCGGTCCCCCTGCAGGGCAATCCGGGGCCGGGAGTTTCCACCGGCTCGGCCCTCGACATCATGGAGGGGCTGGCGAAGAACCTCCTGCCTTCAGGCACGACCTTCGAATGGACGGAACTCGCCTATCAGGAAAAGCATACCGGCAATACGGCGGTCTATATCTTCGCCCTGTCGGTCATCTTTGTCTTCCTGGCTCTGTCGGCGCAGTATGAAAGCTGGGTCCTGCCGCTTGCGATCATCCTCATCGTGCCGCTCGCGGTTCTGGCGGCGCTGATCGGCGTGTATCTAAGGGGCATGGACAACAACATCCTGACGCAGATCGGGCTGATCGTGCTGATCGGTCTCGCAGCCAAGAACGCGATCCTGATCGTGGAATTTGCGCGGCAGGCGCAGCTTGAGGGAAAAAGCGCTATCGAAGCGGCGATCGAGGCAAGCCATCTGCGCCTGCGTCCGATCCTGATGACGGCCTTCGCCTTCATTTTCGGCGTCGTGCCGCTGATGATCGCCACCGGTCCGGGCGCGGAAATGCGCCAGTCACTCGGCACGGCCGTCTTTTCCGGCATGCTCGGCGTGACGCTGTTCGGCCTGTTCCTGACGCCGGTCTTCTACGTCGTCCTGCGCCGGCGGCGCAAGCAGGCGGAGGCTGCGGCAGAAGAGCAATCGGCGTCTGACGCAGCGCAATAAGCCGCCTTAGAGATGCGGGTTGCGGGGCCGGTATTTCTTGACCAGCTGCTGATTGGTTTCCTTGGCGCCCGGCATGTTGGCGCTGAGGTAGACCGGCGGGTCGCCATCCTTGCAGAGTTCGGCGGCGACATCGGCGAAAATGGCGTTCAGCACCGTGGCGCCGACCGCCGTCGATGCCGGGCCGACCTTCAGGCCGGTGCCCGGCAGGTCGATCATGGCGTCGCCCGGCGGCAGGCCGTTATCCAGCACGATATCGGCGATATCCGCGAGCTTCCTGCGTCCGTTGGCAATGGCGGCCGAATAGGCCAGCGAGGTGATGGCGATAACGGTGGCGCCGATCTCGCGGCCATAGTCTGCCGCCTCGAGGGGAGCGGCGTTGACGCCGGAGTTGGAGGCGATGATCAGCACATCGCCCGGCTGCATGCCGTAACGCTCGAAGATCGGCCGGATGAGGCCTTCGGTGCGCTCATAGACCGAGCTGATGACGGCGCCTTCATGCAGCATGGCCGATCCCACAAGCACGGGGATGGTGAAGGCGAGGCCGCCGGCGCGATAATGCACCTCTTCCGCCAGCATGTGCGAATGGCCGGTGCCGAAGACATAGACGCGACGATCGGCGCGCGCGGCCGTGCAGATGGCTGCGGAGGCCCTGGACATGGGTTCGGCAAGCACCTCGCGCAGGGTTTCCAACCGGCCGATGAGGGCGGAGAAATAGCTGTCCGTGACTGCGGTCATGCCGGCTTCCTCTTCGAGTGTTTTAAGCCGAAGGCTGGCCGGAGATCCATGTTCCGGTGACTTCGATGCCGTCATTGATGTGAACGAGGTCGGCGCGCATTCCCGGCGCCAGGTGGCCGCGATCGACAAGCCGCAGGAAGCGGGCGGGATAGGAGGTCGCCATGCGCAGGGCTTCGGCCAGCGGCAGCTCGAGGATATTGACGCCATAGCGGATGGTGGAGGCCATATCGACATCCGAGCCCGCCAGCGTGCCGTCGTCAAGCGTCAGCTTGGAGCAATAGCCGCCCTTGGTGCGATAGACCGTTCGGCCGTTCAGCGTGAAGCTCGGAAGATCGGTGCCGACGAGCGACATGGCATCGGTGACGAAGAACAGCCGGCCTTCGCCGCGCTTGGCGCGCAGCGCGACCCTGAGCGCAATCGGCTCGACGTGATGGCCGTCGGCGATGATGCCGCACCAGGGGGCGGGGTGGTCGATCGCCGCGCCGACGAGACCCGGGGCACGATGGCCCATCTGGCTCATAGCGTTGAAAAGATGGGTAACGCCGCGCGCGCCGGCGTCGAAACACGCCGTAGCCGCTTCCGCCGTGCAATCGCTGTGGCCGATGCTGACGATGACGCCGCCTTCGCTGAGCGCCTGCACCTGCCGTTCAGTCACCTGCTCGGCCGCGATCGTGACCAGCAGCGTGCCGATCGCCTCGCGGGCGCGTATGAAGGTCCGGACGTCGCTGTCCTCGACGGGGCGCATCAGCTCGGCCAGATGCGCGCCCTTGCGGGCCGGCGCCAGATGCGGGCCTTCCAGATGCAGGCCGGCGACGCCGCGATTGGCCTTCACGGCCATGACGGCCGCTTCGATCGCCGCTGTCGTCGCGGCCGCGACATCGGTGATGAGGGTCGGCAGTAGCGATGTCGTGCCGTAGGGGCGATGTCCCGCGGCGATCATATACATGGATTCGGGTGAGGGCTCGTCGTTCAACATGCGGCCGCCGCCGCCGTTCACCTGCGCATCGATGAAGCCCGGAGAGAGGACGCCGCCCTTCAGCTGGATGGTTTCGGCATTGTCAGGCACATCGTTGGCGCCGGTGATGGCATGGATGCGGCCATTGCCGATGACAAGCGCACTGTCTTCATGAAAGCGGTCGCCATCGAAGATGCGGGCGCCGGTAAAGACCTTGTAGTCCATCACATGGTCTCCGTTACCTTGAGAAGATTAGCCGGCTTATCCGGGTCGAAACCCTTGCGCCGCGTGACCGACTCGACGAGGCGATAGTAGCACAGCAGCGACACCAGCGGGTCGAGCAGGCCGTTGCCGGTGCTGGGCATGCGTAGGTTGATGCCGGCAAGCGGCGCGGTCGAGAAGGAGACGGCGGTTGCGCCGAGCTTCTGCAGGCGCTCCAGCGCCTGCGCGTTGTTGGCGAAGGCGGCGTCGTCGGGAGAGAAGGCGACGATCGGGAAGCCCGGCTGCACGAGGCGCATCGGGCCATGCATGAGTTCGGCCAGCGAAAAGGCTTCCGCATGTAGGCCGGCGGTTTCCTTTGCCTTCAACGCCGCTTCGAGCGCGATGGCGAAAGCCGGGCCACGGCCGCCGGTATAGAGCGAGGAAGCGTTGAAGAGCACGTCTTCGGCGGCTTTGCTATCGATGCCAGAGGTCGCGGCAAGGGCTTCAGGCAGCTTCGTGAGGCCGGCAGACAGCGCCTTGTCCTGCGAAATCGCCGCGGTGACGCCGGCAAGCGCGGCGACGGAGGCGATGAAGGATTTCGTGGCCGCGACGCTCTTTTCCGGGCCGGCATTGATGCCGAGCACGATATCAGCCTCGTTGGCGAGCGGGCTGTCGGTGACGTTGACGACGGCGATCGTGGTTGCGCCGCCCTTCTTGGCGGCGGCCTGCAGCGCGATGATGTCGGGGCTGCCGCCGGATTGGGAAACCGTGAAGTGGATGCCGCCCTTCAGGTGAAGAGGTGCACCATAGACCGAGGCGATCGACGGGCCGACGGAGGCGACAGGGACGCCGCAGGAGATTTCAAAGAGATATTTGAAGAAGGTCGCCGCATGGTCGGAAGAGCCGCGCGCGGCTGTCGTGATCAGCGACGGGCGGCCCGAGGCGAAGAGCTTCGCGATTTCGGCAAAAGCGGGCTTTTCCTTTTCAAGCAGGGTTGCGACGACCTCCGGCGATTGTCCGGCTTCCGTCAGCATCAGGGATTGGGTCTCGCTCACTGGTCATCTCCAATTCTCAATTCAGCAACAAAATCATAGGCATCGCCGCGATAATGCGAGCGTGTGTATTCAACGACGCGCTGGTCCGCGAGGCGGGAGACGCGTTCGATCAGCAATGCCGGCGCCCCGGCCTTGACGGTCAGGATTGATGCGGATGTCGGGTCGAGCGTCACGGCGGTCAGCCTCTGCTGGGCGCGCACCGGCTTGAAGCCCCTGGCGGCCAGCGCATCATAGAGCGATCCTTCGGATATGGCTTCTTCGCCCAGGAATTTGACGGGCACGACGGCGCGCTCGATGGCAAGCGGCTGGCCGTCGGCGAGGCGCAGTCGGTCCAGCCGCAGCACGGGCTCGTCGAGGCTGAGGCCAAGCAGGAAGGATTCCTCCGGTGCCGGCGCGCTGACGGTGCGTGACAGGATGCGCGCCGCCGGTTCGCGGCCGCGCGAGCGCATATCGGCGGAAAAGGAAGAGAGGCGCCAGAGCGGCTGCTCGATGCGCTCCACGTGTTGTGAGACGAAGGTGCCGCTGCCGTGACGGGATTCGATGACGCCCGAGGTGAGCAGGTCGCGATAGGCTGTCCGTACCGTGACGCGGCCGATCTGTAGGGCGCCGGCGAGATCGCGCTCGCCCGGCAGCGCCGTTCCGGCTTTCAGCAGCCCTTCCTGGATGAGACCAGTCAGCGCCTGGGCCAGGCGCTTATAAAGCGGCCCGCTTCCGGTCCCGTCGCCGAGGCCACGATTGTTCAATTCGGCGATCAAACTGGTTCTATCCATGATGTATATTTAGCTGTCTCTTATACACATCT
>NZ_JBNDIC010000022.1:0-102643 GCF_056755475.1 Rhizobium sp. KNZ2-6A
GAAATCACCCCCGCCCGCGCGTTCCGCGCGACCTCCCCCCTCAAGGGGGAGGTAATAGAAAGCAGGCGCACGACCTCGGCCGCCCGCCTGTGATGACACAAGTCGCGGATCAGAGCAGGCTGTCGATAAGCTTCGACATGGCACCAACAGACATGTCCCCTGCATAGCGCTTGCCATTGACCAGGAAGGTCGGCGTCGCATTGACGCCGAAATCCTTGGCTGCGCGTTCCCGTACAGAGTTGACATCATCCAGAAGCTTCTGGTTCGTCAAGCATTTCGTGAAGCTATCCTCAGTAAAACCAGCGAGTTTCGACATCTGCAGCAATGCGGCGCGGCCGTCGACGTCAGGCGAAGCCCAAGCGATCTGCTGCTTGAACAGCATTTCGACCATCGGCATGTACTGTTCCTGTGGGGCACAACGGGCCAGCATGAAGGCGGCGGCTGCACGCGGATCGAACGGGAATTCGCGGATGATGAAGCGGACCTTGCCGGTATCGACATATTTCTGCTTAATCGTGTCGAAGGTCGTGACAGCGAAATGCGCGCAGTGCGGGCAGGTCAGCGACATGTATTCGACGATCTTGACAGGGGCGTCTTCCTTGCCGAATGCGATTTCCGGCAGCGGGCCGGGCTTCAGCACTTCGTTCATGTCGACATTGCCGTCCGACGGCGGCACTTCGTCTTCGGCGGTCGCGGCGGATGCGGTGTCGGCAAAGGCAGAGAACGCCACGGAAAGGGCTGCAAAGGCAGAGCCGCCCAGCAGATGGCGTTTGGTCAAGAACATGTCGGACATCGGCATAGAGTCACCCGTCGTTGAAAGAGGTCTTCGAATGTTCATGCGATATAACGGCAGCTTGCCGCTAACAAGGCACGGTTGACCAACTTTCTTCAAAGAATTGTGACCTGGGAAAGACGGAGAGGTTAAATTTTCGTCGGAATTGATAGGAATGCATGCGAGTTCAATGCTCGTCGATCAAGGTCGATGGAATATTCTGGCCAGCATAAAAGAGACGTAGAATAATGACTTGCTCGTTCTTGATATGGTAAGCGGCGGTAACCCGCCGCTCAAACACCAATATCCGAACACCCGGCCCTAAATTCTCACGTTGAGGACCTCGATCGGCCATCGTCTCAAGTGTTTTGCACTGCTGTTGGAGCCGTTGGATAAACGACAATGCGCGGCTCGGGCTATCTTTCGCAATGAATTCATAAATGCCTAGAAGATCGTCTTCGGCAAGAGCGCTGAAAACAATCCTATAATTCACGACCAGCTGCTTTCATTCGCTCGGCATGTATTCTTTTAATTCTATCGAAAACCTCGTCGGCATCTCTGCCGGGTCGCGGGTCATCAAGCGCTTCCTGGATCTTTGCGCGCATGATTTGATTTATGACTTCTTCTTCGCGGTCCAATGCCCTCAAAGCAGCACGCAGGACTTCGCTAGCAGAATCGTATGCTCCTGATTCCAGTCTCGCATCGACACCGCGCTGCTGATTACCCAGTGTAACCGTTATCGGCCGACTGCTTCGCATATCCAGTTCCCTTACAAATACTCCGCCCGAGTATGACAGTGTCATTAGCAAAGGCAAGTCTGGATTACGTCCTACCCCGCTTCCACGCTATCGCCGTGCCCAAACGTTGAACGGCAGCCCTGATCTTCTCATCCTCGATGCCATCTATCATGTCAGCCAACTTCCGCGCCGCCTCGCCCTTCAATGCCGGCGGCGTGCGGGAACGTTTGGACGCAGCCGAAACCGGTTTCTGCACGATGCGGATCTGATTGACGGCATAGAAGCCGAAGAAGCTGTTAATGCGCTGGATAAGCTCGCCCTGTGCATGGATCAAAAAGAGCGCGCGGGCGCCCTCGCAGGCAATCGTCAACACGCCCGGCTGATAGCGGTCATCCATGCCGGGGCCTGTTCGCTTGGCCCAGGCGATCTTTTCCGGCCGTGTGCAGTCGGCAAAGTCCTCGCCGGCAATCTCATCCCAGCAGCCGAGCAGCGTCGTGTTGATGCCGGCGCGCTTTGCCAGCACCGGATCGACGATGCCGTTGGTCAGCTCGGAAATCTGCCGTACGCCTTTTCGGGGATAACTCATCTCATCCAAGTCTCTACGTATGCTTTATACGTCCGGGACCTTGATCGTCCGGCGCAGCTTGGCCAAGTATAGAGCACTTCCCCTCGACGCGGCAAATCATGACCACCACTTTAGAATCCCCCACGGCCGCATCCCTGCTTGCCTGGTACGATCGACACCACCGCGACCTGCCCTGGCGCGTCTCACCGCCCATGGCCGCCCGCGGGGTCAAGCCCGATCCCTATCGCATCTGGCTGTCGGAAGTGATGCTGCAGCAGACGACCGTGCCGGCGGTCAAATCCTATTTCGCCAAATTCCTGGAGCGCTGGCCGACGGTCGATGATCTCGCCGCCGCCGCGAACGACGACGTCATGGCCGCCTGGGCCGGGCTCGGCTATTACGCCCGCGCCCGCAACCTGAAGAAATGCGCCGAGGCCGTTTCAGCCGATCATGGCGGGCGCTTTCCCGATACCGAGGATGGCTTGCGTGCCCTCCCCGGCATCGGCGACTACACGGCTGCCGCCGTTGCCGCGATCGCATTCAACCGCCAGGCAGCCGTGATGGACGGCAATGTGGAGCGCGTCATTTCCCGCCTTTATGCGATTTCGGCGCCCCTGCCCGGCGCCAAGCCGCTGATGAAGCAGAAAGTCGCCTTGCTGACACCAGCCGACCGGCCGGGCGATTTCGCCCAGGCGATGATGGATCTCGGCGCGACGATCTGCACACCGAAACGCCCGGTCTGTTCGCTCTGTCCCTTCAATGGAGCCTGTCAGGCGCTGGCCTGGCATGATCCCGAGCGTTTTCCGGTCAAGGCCGCCAAGAAGGAAAAGCCGGTGCGCCAGGGGGCTGCCTTCGTTGCCGTTAACGACGAGGGCGAGATCTTTCTGCGCCGTCGCATCGAAAGCGGTCTGCTTGGGGGAATGACCGAAGTGCCGACGACGGGGTGGACGGCGCGCATCGACGGCGAGACCGGTATCGAGGCAGCCCCCTTCCCGGCCGACTGGCAGCCGGCGGGCACGGTGACGCATGTCTTTACGCATTTCGAACTGCGGCTGTCGATCTGGCGCGCCAAGTCGGCCTCGCAGAATGACAACCATGACGGATGGTGGGCGCCGGTTACAAATCTTGAAGACCAGGCACTGCCGACAGTCATGAAAAAAGCGATCGCGCAGGCTATTCCCAATGCGTTCGCAAAAAGCGTTTAGACCAAATTCAGGAATTCATTTATGACGACAGAAATACGGCATATCGTTTTCGATATCGGCAAGGTTCTCATCCACTATGATCCAAACCTTCCCTACAGCCGGATTATTCCGGACTCTGCCGAGCGCGAGTGGTTCTTCGCCAATGTCTGCACTCATGAATGGAACCTTGAGCAGGATCGCGGCCGCACCTGGAGCGATGCCGAGGCATTGCTGATCGCCGATCATCCCGAACGGGAAGAAGAAATCCGCAGCTTCCGCAAATATTGGCACGAGATGGTTCCGCATGCCTATGACGGCAGCGTCGCGATTCTGGAACAGCTGATCGCCGAGGGACGCGACGTCACCATGCTGACCAACTTCGCTTCCGATACGTTTCGCGAGGCACAGCTGCGCTACCCGTTCCTCAATAAGCCGCGCGGCGTCACGGTTTCCGGCGATATCGGGTTGATCAAGCCGGATGTCGCGATTTACGATACCCACGCCAAGAGCTTCGACCTCGATCCGGCCTCGACGATCTTCATCGATGATTCCTATCCGAACGTCGAAGGCGCACGGGCCGCCGGCTGGCATGCAATTCACTTCACAGGCGCCGAGAAGCTGCGCAGCGATCTCGCCGTCCATGGCATAAAGGTTTGAGCCGATGACCTTCGATCCCGCACAACGCATCGATCTGTTCCATGACGCAATCAATCGCCTGGACTATGAGGCGATAGAGAGCTTCTTCGCAGAGGATGCCACCTATGTCTCCAACGGCGTCGGCAGCCTTGCTGGCCGCGCGGCGATCATGGAAGCCTTCCGCGGCTATTTCGACACTTATCCGGACCAGACGGCATCGAACTCGCTGGTGGAAACACTGACGCCGCTTTCCGGCCGTGCCGTCTGGTCGGTTCGCGCCACCAACAGCAAGACGGGCAAGCCGCTGATCCGCGAAGGCGAGGAAACGATTACGTTCAACGAAGACGGCCGCGTCGTGCGCGTCGACGTCACGGACTATCAGGAATTCTGACATCTGAAACGAAAGACGCTCAGGGCCTTGCCGGATATATCGTCCGGCAAGGCCCTGAGCGTTTCACCTTCTTCCCTAACTGGAGGTACACGACGGAAGAAGGCGGGTGTGCTTCCGGGAAATGACTGAGACTACTCAACCTTCGCCAGATCGCTGCGGATAATGGCTCTGAGTTCGTCGATCGGGCGCAGGGAACTGCCGTCGTCGAAGTGCCAGAACATCCATCCGTTGCATGCATCAAGCCCCTGGACTTTCGCGCCGAGGCGATGAATGGAGCCGGCCTCGCCACCCGAGGCGACCGTACCGTCGGCACGCACGATGGCGCTATAGCGGCGCTTCGCATCCGTCAGCACCTGGCCCGGCTTGATCATGCCACTCTCGATGAGCACGTTGAAGGCAACGCGCACTTCGGCCTTCTTGCCGGTCATGACGGTCAGCTCCGCCTTGCCGAGCGGCTCGACGGCTGCGATGCGAGCGCTTGCCGCATCGATATAATCCTGCTCGCGCTCGATGCCGACGAAATGACGGCCGAGACGCTTGGCAACAGCGCCCGTCGTGCCCGATCCGAAGAAGGGATCGAGGATGATGTCGCCGGGCTTGGACGAGGCCATGATGACGCGGGCCAGCAGCGCTTCCGGCTTCTGCGTCGGATGCACCTTCTTGCCGTCGTCGCCCTTTAGCCGCTCATTGCCATTGCAGATCGGGAACAGCCAATCGGAGCGCATCTGCACGTCGTCATTGGCGGCTTTCATGGCATCGTAATTGAAGGTATAGCCCTTGGCCTTGGCGTTCGGGCTCGCCCAGATCATCGTCTCATGGGCGTTCTGGAAGCGGCGGCCCTTGAAATTCGGCATTGGGTTGGTCTTGCGCCAGACGATGTCGTTGAGGATCCAGAAGTTCAGATCCTGCATGGTCGCGCCGACGCGGAAGATGTTGTGATAGGAGCCGATGACCCAGATCGTGCCCGTCGGCTTCAGCACGCGGCGGCAGGCAAGCAGCCAGGCGCGGGTGAAGGCATCATAGGCTTCGAAGGAGGCGAACTGGTCCCACTCGTCATCGACGGCATCGACCAGCGACTGGTCCGGACGATGCAGTGTGCCGCCAAGCTGGAGGTTGTACGGCGGGTCGGCGAAGATGACGTCGACGGATTGATTGGGCAGTGCTTCAAGAGCGGCCACGCAATCGCCCTTGATGATCGTGTCGATCCAGGACCCCGGAACTGCGGAGGTCCTGAGGTCGGCAAGCGGGAAAACTGACGCCATGTGATACTCGCTCTGTTACACTTACTCGGTGTTCTTAACTGAGTGTTATGGTTACCTAACTTGGTTACCAAAGGCTAAAGCGGCGGCATATTTTCGAATTTCCCGGCGAAGACGCCGGGAATGCAGGGCTAACCGAATAGCGAGATGACGTGGAGCTGCTTTAGATGTCGTGCACCGCGTGGCTGTCTTCGGGCGCTTCGGCCCGTTCCGTCATGCCGTAATCGCGAAGCACCTGCGCGACGCGCAAACGATAATCGGCAAATACCGTCTTACGGCCCGCTTTCTGCGCGGCGCGGTGGGCCTCGCGGTTTCGCCATTCACGAACGGCGGCCTCGTCGCGCCAGAACGAAAGCGACAGGATCTTGCCCGGCTGTGTCAGGCTTTCGAAGCGTTCGATGGAGACGAAGCCGTCGATGGTTTCGAGTTCCGAACGCAGCCGTCCGGCAATGTCGAGATAGTGCTGACGCTCATCGGGATGCGGAACGACTTCGAAAATAACTGCGATCATGGCGATATCCTCGGAGCATGTGGCAAGGATACATTTTTCAGGAAAATGCGATCCTCCTGCAAGATGAAACGTTCGCGGCGGGAGAAATCGTGATTAGCCTGTGCCAGCGGATCGACGGCGAGACTTTTACGATAGGCCTCATAGGCAGCCAGGCTTTCGATGTTGTAGATGCCGTAGGCCGTCGTCAGCGAGCCCTCGTGCGGTGCGAAGTAGCCGATCAGATCCGCGCCGTTGCGCGGGATGACCTGGCCCCAGGCCTTGCCATATTCCGCGAAAGCTTCCTGCTTGAACGGATCGATCTGATAGCGGATGAGACAGGTGATCATTGGCTTTCTCCTTTGCTGATGGGAGTGTTTTCTCACATTGCGGAACGGAGATGCTTCGGTTACGATCGAAGTATGAAAGAAGGTCCAGACATAGCGCAGATTGGCTCGCTGATCGGCGATCCGGCACGAGCGAACATGCTGACGGCGCTGATGGGCGGCCGCGCATTGACGGCAACCGAACTTGCGGGCGCGGCCGGCGTGACGCTGCAGACCGCGAGCGCCCATCTTGCCAAGCTCGAAGCGGGCGGTCTGCTCACGCAACGCAAGCAGGGTCGCCATCGCTACTTCGCTCTTGCCGACGATCGCGTCGGCAAGCTGCTTGAGGGCATCATGGGTTTTGCCGCAAGCCGCGGGCACCTTCGCCATCGTCCCGGCCCGAAGGAACCGGCGCTGCGTAAGGCACGCATCTGCTACGACCATCTTGCCGGCGATTACGGCGTGCGCATGCTCGACAGCCTGGTGGAGGCCGGATCGATTTCGGTCATGGGTGAGGGTTTGAACCTGACGACGCAGGGCGAGAAGCATTTGGGATCGATCGGCATCGATGTCTCCGGGTTGCGCTCGAGCCGCCGCCCGCTTTGCCGATCCTGCCTGGACTGGAGCGAGCGGCGGGCGCATCTGGCCGGCAGCCTCGGCAAGGCACTGCTTTCGAACTTCTTAGACAAGGGTTGGGCGCGGCGAACTGAGAACAGCCGCTCGATCTTCTTCACGCCCGAAGGAGAGCGCCGCTTTCTGGCATTCTTTCCGCTCGAGTTGGGTGACGCCCCTACTGCATAATTCCTTAAATCGGAATCGATTTAAGGATAAAATTATGCAGCAGATTTAAAGTACTACAGCGACCTTTGCGCGTCATATATGACGCACGGCGCTGTAGGCTAAAAACCCACGAGCCCAGCGCGAAATCGCCCATGATTTATAGAGGCAGTTAGCCGACGATTGCGAAGGCTTCGCGCGTCGATCCGGAAGGTGTGCGCACCGGCGCACGGCCGATCCATTGCACATGCTTCTGCAGGATCCCGGCCGCCTCGTCCGCCCGCCCCTGGCGCAGCGCCGCTAATATGGCGCGGTGGTCGTGATCGGTGCGCTTCTCCCAGCCGGATTGCCAGGCGGAAAAGAGGAAGCGGGCGCTGGCGGCGTGCAGGTCATCGATCGACGCGAGCAGCCGCACCATGCCGCAGGGGGCCAGTATCAGGCGGTGGAAGCGGCGATTTGCCTCCTCCCAGGCATCGACGTCGCCGGCGGCATCGCCATCACGCGCCGCCTGCTCGGCTTCGTCGAGAATGGCAGGTGTCAGGTGCGGTGCCGCATGCTTGAGCGCAAGGCCCTCGAGCGCCGCCCGCATTTCCGCGACCTCGCGGACTTCCTTGAGATCGAAGGAGGCAACGCGAACGCCACGGCGCGGCAGGCTGATCGCCAACCCCTGCGCCTCCAGCCGCCGGAACGCTTCGCGCACGGGCACATGGCTGGTGCCGAATTCCTCGGCGATGTGATCCTGCCGCAGGCGGGCATCGGGCGCGATCTCTCCACGGATGATGCGGTCGGCAAGCACCCGGCTGATGCGGCTGGCAATGGTGTCGTCGCGCTCCTTGGCCATGGCCGATCCTTAAAGGCGGGCCTGCCGGATGTCGAGCGGCAAGCAAAAGCCATTACCTCTTTTGCACATTTCGACCCTTTCGCTAACTGCAGCGCAGCCATGTCCGCCAATTGGTTGAGCTTTGGCCGCATATCGTGTAAAGCCCCACCGTCATTTTCCAGAGCATGCTCCGAACCATCGACGGCCTTCCGTGAAGCATGCGAATCCAGCCCATATCAAAGGCAGTACCTCTCATGAGCAACGGCTTCGACCTCATCATCTTCGACTGCGACGGCGTTCTGGTCGATTCGGAAATCATCGCGGCGCAGGTGGAATCGAAGCTGCTGACCGATGCCGGCTATCCGATCAGCACCGAGGAAATGGGCGAGCGTTTCGCCGGCATGACCTGGCGCAACATCCTGTTTGAAGTCGAGCGCGAGGCGAGCATCCCGCTCTCCGCGTCGCTGCTCGACAAATCGGAAAAGCTGCTCGACCTGAAGCTTGCTAATGAGGTTCAGGCTATTCCCGGCGTTCCGCTTGCGCTATCGCGACTGCCGATGCCACGCTGCATCTGTTCGAATTCCAGTTCCGAACGCCTTGAGATGATGCTGACCAAGGTCGGCTACATCAAATTCTTTGCGCCGCATATCTATTCCGCCAAGGATCTCGGCGCCGACCGCGTGAAACCGAAGCCCGACATCTTCCTGCATGGCGCCCAGCAGATGAATGTCAGCCCGGCCAATACGATTGTCGTCGAGGATTCGGTTCATGGCGTCCAGGCGGCACGCGCCGCCGGCATGCGCGTCATCGGCTTCACCGGCGCGTCGCATACCTATCCTTCGCATGCTGACCGGCTGACCGATGCCGGCGCCGAGACCGTCGTCAGCCGCATGGCCGATTTGCCCGGCGTGGTGATGGCGCTGGCTGAGTGGGACGGCGTTTTGTGAGGCAATAGGCAATAGGCAATAGGCAATAGGCAATAGGCAATAGGCAATAGATGTTGCTGCTAGCGTGCCGGCGGTAGCAAGGACAAGGTGATCCTTTACTACTGCCTACTGCCTACTGCCTGATCCCAACCTTAGCGGCGCTTCTTACGGGCCGGCTTCTCGCCCTTTACAGGCTTCTGCGGGCCTTGGTCGAAGCCGAGCTGGACGATCGTGAAGCCGCCGGAACCGCCGGCAACCTGGATATCGTTATCGGTGAAGAGGAACTGTGCCGTGGTCTCGCCCGGCGGAATTTCCGCCGTGTACATGATGGTCTTGCTGTAAAGGGCGTTATCATTGTCCATGACGGCAACGTGGATGGGCAAGGTGACCTTGCCGGAGCTGCCCATCGGGCCCGCGACCAGGCGCCCCTGCGCGACGACATGAATGCCGAGGCTGGTGCCGTCGCTGGTGCACTGGCGTGTCGCCTGCGCGAGTGAGGCCTGATAGGCTAGCTGGTTCGGATCGTCCTTGGCGCCCTTGGCGTAAACGCGATAGACCGAGTCTTCGTCGCGAATGACGGCCTGAGGGCATTTGCCGGCGACGTAGGTCTGACCGCCGGTCGGAGCCGCAGTCGCGGCCCCTGCTTGCGGCGCAACCGTTACATCCGTTGCCGGCTGTTTTTCACTATTGCCGCCGATACCGAGAGTGCTGCAACCCGTCAGCAATGCCAGAAGCGAAGCGGAGAAAAGACGACGCGAAACCTTGCCAAACACTATTAATCCACCCTCTCCATATATTTCACATTATCGGCCTGCAGCCTGTCAAACGGGCCTTTTATGACACTTGGCGATGGTCTATACCAGCGACGCAGCAAAAAATCGATTGGGTAGACACCGTTTTGGCTCACTTTTCGAGATCGACACATTGCCATAAACAGCGGCCGGATGGCGCCGATCCCACGCGCCTTGCGCAAACGCGAAAACCACGCGGCTGATCCGACGCAAAAAGACGGGCCGCCATCGTTTCGCTCCGCTACCCTCTCAATCGATCACTCAGGCAATTTTGCGACCAAAGGAATTCTAAGACCGTGGATTACATTTCAACGCGGGGAGAAGCCCCTGCCCTTGGCTTCTGCGACGCCCTTCTGGCCGGCCTTGCTCGCGACGGCGGGCTCTACGTCCCCCGTGAATGGCCTGTCCTGACAAAGAAGGAAATCCGCGCCTTTCGCGGCAAGAGCTATCAGGAGGTCGCTTTCACGGTCCTCTCGCCTTTCACAAACGGCGAGATCCCGGCGGATGTTTTCCGCGGCATGATCGACGATGCCTACGCCACCTTCCGGCACCCCGCGGTGGCACCGCTCGTCCAGACCGGGCCGAACAGTTTCGTCATGGAGCTCTTCCACGGCACGACGCTCGCCTTCAAGGATGTCGCCATGCAGCTGCTGGCGCGGTTGATGGACTATGCGCTGGAAAAACGCGGACAACGGGCCACCATCGTCGGCGCCACGTCGGGCGATACCGGCGGTGCTGCCATCGACGCCTTTGCCGGCCGCGAGCGCACTGACATCTTCATTCTCTTCCCGCATGGGAAGGTCTCGCCGGTACAACAGCGGCAGATGACCACCTCGACGGCGGCAAATGTTCACGCGCTGGCGGTCAAGGGCAATTTCGACGATTGCCAGAACCTCGTCAAAGCCATGTTCAACGATGCCGCCTTCCGCGACAAGGTCAAGCTTTCCGGCGTCAACTCCATCAACTGGGCGCGAATCATGGCGCAGGTGGTCTATTATTTCACCACCGCAGTCGCCCTTGGCGGCCCGGACCGTAAGATTTCCTTTACCGTGCCCACGGGCAATTTCGGCGATATTTTCGCGGGCTACGTCGCCAAGCGCATGGGCTTGCCGATCGAGCGCTTGGTCATAGCCACAAACGAGAACGATATCCTGGCGCGCATGCTGAAAACCGGCCGCTACGAGATGCGTTCCGTCAAGGCCACCACCTCGCCGTCGATGGATATCCAGATCTCCTCCAACTTCGAACGGCTGCTGTTCGAGGCCAACGGCCGCGATGCTTCCAAGGTGCGCGCCGCCATGGAAAGCCTGAAGCAGTCGAACGGCTTTTCGATCAGCGAAGAGGCCCTGAAGTTCGTCAAGAAGGACTTTCGCGCCGGCCGCGCCAGCGAGAAGCAGGTGGCCGAAACCATCCGGAAAACCCTTGCGGATACGGGCTATCTGCTCGATCCGCATACGGCGATCGGCGCTTTCGTTGCCGAAAAGAACGAGCGTCCCAGCAGCCCAATGGTGACGCTTGCCACCGCGCATCCCGCAAAATTCCCCGCGGCAGTAAAATCCGCATCCGGTATTGACCCGGCGCTTCCGACGTGGCTTGCTGGTCTGATGACCAGGGAGGAGCGTTTCGACATTCTCGATCCGGAACTCAAAGCCGTTGAAAACTTTATCGGCAAGCACGCCCGGACCGGCGAATAGCAGACGCGGAAAGACAAGCGATGACAGTGGAGTGCACCCGGCTTGCGTCCGGGCTGACAGTAGCGACCCAATCGATGCCACACCTCGAAAGCGTGGCACTCGGCGTTTGGATCAAATCGGGTTCGCGTAACGAGACGGAAGCAGAACACGGTATCGCGCATCTGCTCGAGCATATGGCGTTCAAGGGCACGGGGCGGCGCACCGCCCGCGAGATCGCCGAGGAAATCGAGAATGTCGGCGGCGAAGTCAACGCTGCCACCTCGACCGAAACCACGTCCTATTATGCCCGCGTCTTGAGGGATCACGTGCCGCTCGCCGTCGATATCCTTGCCGATATCCTGACGGAATCCGCCTTCGACGAGGAAGAGCTGGCGCGTGAAAAGCAGGTCATCCTGCAGGAAATCAATGCCGCGAACGACACGCCCGACGATGTCGTCTTCGACAAATTTTCCGAGGTCGCCTATCGCGGCCAGACGCTCGGGCGCGCCATTCTCGGCACGCCGGAAACCGTCGTCTCCTTCTCGCCGGAACAGATCCGCCATTATCTCGGCCGCAACTACACGACCGACCGCATGTTTGTAGTGGCGGCCGGCGCGGTCGATCATGAAAGCTTCGTGCGTCAGGTCGAGGAGCGCTTCTCCAGCCTGCCGACGAAACCGTCCGCTCCGCCCGTTATCGAACCGGCCCGCTATATCGGCGGCAACATCCGGGAAACGCGCGACCTGATGGATGCGCAGATCCTGCTCGGCTTCGAGGGGCGCGCCTATCACACCCGCGATTTTTATTGTTCGCAGATCCTCGCCAACATCCTCGGCGGCGGCATGTCCTCACGCCTGTTCCAGGAAGTGCGTGAGTTCCGCGGCCTCTGTTATTCGGTCTATGCCTTCCACTGGGGCTTCTCCGACACCGGCATCTTCGGCATCCACGCCGCGACCGGCGGCGAGAACCTGCCGGAATTGCTGCCCGTCATCGTCGACGAGTTGCGCAAGTCTTCCCATGATATCCAGCAGCAGGAAATCGAGCGCGCCCGCGCCCAGATCCGCGCGCAGCTGCTGATGGGCCAGGAAAGCCCGGCCGCCCGTGCCGGCCAGATCGCCCGGCAGATGATGCTTTACGGCCGCCCCATCCCGAACCAGGAGATGCTGGAACGCCTGGAGGGCATTACCATCGACCGTTTGACGGACCTTGCCGGCCGGCTGTTCTTCGATACAGTACCGACGCTTTCGGCGATCGGGCCGCTGGAGCAGCTCGCACCGATGGAAGACATCGTCACGTCGCTGTCGTCGCCGGCCCCCGCCTCCAAAAGCGCAAGCGGCTAAGGGCACGCCGCGAGCCTATGGGTTCAATTCTCGGGGGAGTGCTTGGCGGCATGCAAAAATCTGTCTTTCGGTTTCTCTCACGTCATCCGGACGCGGTTGAACTCGAAAACGACACATATTTGCTACGCCTGCCGCGCTACTCCGATTTCAACCAATGGCACAGGCTCCGGGCGGAGAGCCGCCGCTTCCTGGAACCCTGGGAGCCGACCTGGCGGCATGACGAGCTGACGGAGGGCGCCTATCGGGCACGCGTCATTCGCGGCAAGCAGGAATACACTTCCGGCCAGGCCATACCGCTGTTCATCTTCCTCAGAGGAAACATGACGCTGGTTGGCGGGATTACGATCGGCTATATTCGACGCGGTGCCGCGCAAAGCTGCATGATCGGATATTGGATGGGCGAGCGCTATTCCGGCCAGGGCCATATGTTCGCCGCACTTCAATTGGTTATACCCTATATCTTTTCCGGACTTGAGTTGCACCGAATTGAAGCAGCCTGTATTCCGGACAATGAGCGTAGCATGCGGCTTTTGCAAAAAGCCGGTTTCCAGCGGGAAGGTCATTTGCGCGGTTATCTTAAAATCAACGGTCAGTGGCGCGACCATGTGATGTTTTCAAGGTTGGCATCCGATACCAACCCGAACCGAAGCCTCGACCAGCGATGATCGCCAGATTCACGCAGACGGGGACGATGGCCCGGCGGCTAGGCGCTGTTATCGCAACGCTTGCGGCCACCATGATGCTGTTGATCGCCGGAATGGCGCATGCGGCGGAACCCGTGAAGATTTCGCGCGACGATACCGCTCTCGACCTGACGGCAACGACGGAGATCTACAGAAATCAAGGTGAAGCCTTTCAGGTTTCGACGGCGGCCGGAGCCGACGGCATTCGCCGCCGCATCGAGGTCCGCTCCTCCTCGCCGAACCACCAGGGCGACTGGGCGGTCTTCGCGCTTGCCAATGTCTCCGAAGAGCAGCTGGAGCGCGTCATCGTCGCCCCGCATTTCCGCCTGGTGAATTCGAAGGTCTTCTGGCCCGATCTCGGCTCGCAGCGCATCGTCGCGATCACGCCGAGCGAAGGTTTCGCGCTCGATCGTCAACCAAGCGACGAGGCCGATGTCTTCCGCATCACGCTGAACCCCGGCGCCGTCGTCACCTTCGTTGCCGAGCTTTCGTCGCCAAACCTGCCGCAGCTCTACCTCTGGGAACCGAACGCCTACAAGGATACGGTCAACGCCTTCACGCTATATCGCGGCATCGTGCTCGGCATCGCCGGCCTGCTGGCCGTCTTCCTGACTATCCTTTTCGTGGTCAAGGGCACGTCGATGCTGCCGGCAACGGCGGCTCTCGCCTGGGCGGTGCTCGGCTATATCTGCGTGGATTTCGGCTTCCTCGGCAAGCTCATCACCATAACTTCCGGCGACCAGCGAATATGGCGCGCCTGTGCGGAGGTGGCGCTCGCATCGAGCCTGGTGATCTTCCTGTTCACCTATCTCAATCTCAATCGCTGGCATGCCCATCTCGGCTACGTGACGCTCGCCTGGGTTCTCGGCCTTGCCCTGCTCTTCGGCGTGGCGATCTACGATCCATCGATCGCGGCCGGCATTGCGCGGCTGTCGCTGGCGCTGACGGCGACGGCGGGCCTGCTGCTCATCATCTATCTCGGCTTCAGCCGCTATGACCGCGCCATCCTGCTCGTGCCCGCCTGGGCACTGATCCTCGTCTGGCTGTTCGGAGCCTGGATGACGGTCATGGGCAAGCTCGACAACGACATCATCCAGCCCGCACTCGGCGGCGGCCTCGTGCTCATCGTCCTGCTGATCGGCTTTACCGTCATGCAGCACGCCTTTGCCGGCGGCGCCTTCCAGCAGGGCCTGTTTTCGGATCTGGAGCGGCAATCCCTAGCACTGACCGGCTCCGGCGACACCGTCTGGGATTGGGACGTGGCCCGCGACCGCGTCGTGACGACGCCTGATATCTCGATGAAGCTCGGCCTTTCGCCCGGCACCATGCATGGCGCCGCGCGTAACTGGCTGCCGCGGCTGCATCCCGACGATCGCGACCGCTTCCGCGCGACGCTCGATGTACTGCTGGAACACCGGCGCGGCCGGCTGAACCACGAGTTCCGCATTCGTGCGGAGGATGGGCATTTCCACTGGCTGTCCATCCGTGCCCGGCCGGTGCTGGGGTCGAATGGCGAGATCATCCGCTGCGTCGGCACGATCGTCGACATTACCGAGCAGAAGAATTCGGTCGAGCGGCTGCTGCATGACGCCGTGCACGATAACCTCACAGGATTGCCGAACCGGCAGGTCTTCCTCGACCGCCTGCAGGCTGTTTTGACGCTGGCGTCGGATGGCAATCAGCTCAGGCCGACCGTGATGGTCATCGACATCGACCGCTACAAGCTCGTCAACGATACGCTCGGTTTCGCGGCGGGCGACAATATTCTCATCGCGCTGACCCGGCGCCTTCGCCGCCTGATGAAGCCGCAGGATACACTCGCGCGCCTTTCCGGCGACCAGTTCGGCCTCATCCTCATTTCCGAACGCGATCCGGCCAAGGTCGCAGATTTTGCCGATGCGATCAGCAAGGCGATCATGGTGCCGATCAATTTCGCCAATCGCGAAATCATCCTGACGGCATCGGTCGGGCTGACATCGTGGGTCGACCAGCAGGAAAATGCGGCCGGCATGCTGAGCGACGCGGAACTCGCCATGTACCGCGCCAAGCGTGCTGGCGGCAATCGCGTCGAGCCGTTCCAGCCGGCCTTCCGTAGCTTCGGCACCGACCGGCTGCAGCTTGAAACCGATCTGCGCCGCGCCGTCGAGCGTAAGGAGCTTTCGCTCGTCTATCAGCCGATCGTCCGCCTGGAAGATGCCGAAGTCGCAGGCTTCGAGGCGCTGATGCGCTGGGAGCATCCCAAGCGCGGCAATATTCCGCCAACGGAATTCATTCCGATCGCGGAGGCTTCCGACATTATCGGCCCGCTCGGCATGTTCGCGCTCGAACAGGCGACCAATGACCTGAAGGCCTGGCAGCGACAGACCGGCGACCTGCCGCTGTTCGTCTCCATCAATCTTTCCAGCGTGCAGCTGCTCAACAACGAGCTTTACGACGATATCCGTGCCCTGCTCGCCAAGACCCATTGCGATCCGAGCCGCATCAAGCTGGAGCTGACGGAATCGCAGGTGATGGAAAATCCGGAACAGGCGCGGCTCGTGCTCAACAAACTGCGCGACGCCGGCATCGGCCTGGCGCTCGACGATTTCGGCACCGGCTATTCGTCGCTCGCCTACCTCACCCGCTTCCCGTTCGACACGATCAAGCTCGACAAGGCCATGGTCCGCGACGACAGCGACAAGAAGGCCGTTCTGCTGCGCTCGGTCATCTCCATGGCGCGCGAACTCAATATGCGCGTGGTCGCCGAAGGCATCGAATCTGAAGAAGACGCGCTGGAGCTTGCCAAGATCGGCTGCAGCTACGGACAGAGCTTCATCTTCGGCCCGCCGATGGGATCGGATTCGGTGATACGTCTGTTGAAGGAACGCTTTCCGCTGACGAAGCGCGCCTAACAACAAGGTCCACCCCCCTTTGAGGGGGGGAGGTCGCGCGGAACGCGCGGGTGGGGGTGACCCCGCTCGGAAATCACCCCACCCCGGAGCGTTGCTCCGACCCTCCCCTCAAGGGGAGGGTAATGATCACGGCCCGTCGATCAGCTGCCTTATGTAGTCGAGCTTCGCAACCACCGGCGGCGAGAGGATGAAGGGATAGGAATCCGGCTGTCCCATGCTGCGCTGGATGGAATTGATCGCCACGCTCAACGGGATCCAGGCATTGACCAGTTGTTCGGCGCTTTCGGCCTTATAGGGATCGAAATCCACTTCGGCGGCCATGTCGTGATAGCGATAGGGGTCTATCGCCAGGCCGAAGGAACGCGCCGTTTCCAGCGTATCGACGATATGCAGATAATGCGCGAAGCATTCGGCAAAATCCTCCCACGGATGGGCGCTGGCATAGGCGCTAATGAAGCTCTCCTGCCAGTTCGCAGGCGGACCGTTGTCGTAATGGGCCTGAAGCGCCATGCCGTAGTCGGCGCGCTCATCGCCGAAGACCGCGCGGAAGCCGTCAAATTGTCCGCGGTCGCGGACAAGCTTGTTCCAGATGAAATGGCCGGTCTCGTGGCGGAAGTGACCGAGCAAGGTGCGATAGGGCTCGTTCATGGAGGTGCGCGTCTGTTCGCGCGTCGCGTCATCCGCTTCGGCGGCACGAATGGCGATCAGCCCTTCCTCGTGGCCGGTCATGGCCGGAACGATGGTGCCACCCTGCACTTCATCCTCGAGGAAATCGAACACCAGACCGCCAGCCGGATCCTGCTGCCGATCGGGATGCGGCAAATTCCAGCGCAGCAGGGAATAGAACAGATGCCTCTGAGCCTGACCGATACGCCGCCAGCGGTCTATACCCTGCTGCGTATCGGTATTCGGTACCAGTCGATTATGACGGCAGGCGACGCAATAGGGCTGCGGATCGTCAGCATCGACGAGCCAGTTGCAGATGTCGAGTTCGGCATTGGCACAGAAGCGTACAGGCCGTTCGGGCTCGGAAACCGCATGCCATGTCGCATCGTCATCGGCCTCGAGTGCATAAATCGCCAGGCGGTCGGGAAGGAAGCCGAGCTGATGGCCGCAGCGGACGCATTGTCTATTATCGAAATGGACGGGCTGGCCACAATGGTCGCAGGTGAAAAGCCGCATGTTCCCCTCGGAAAAGACGTATAGGCGAGAATAAAGAGCCTGCCACGTTTCCGTAACAGGCTCCTCCTCCCAACATCGCTGCTGCAACGTCAATTCGGACGGAGCAGCGACCATGGATTGGTAAATACAAACAGCCGGTCACATCCGGTCGACTGCGCCTTTGACCTTGTCCTTGGCCTTGCCAACGGCGGTCTGCATCTTGCCCTTGGCTTCCTGCGCAGCGCCCTTGGCGCGCATGCTCTTGTTGCCGGTCGCCTTGCCGGTCGCCTGCTTGGCCTTGCCGGCGATTTCGTTCACCTTGCCGGACATCTTGTCGGTCGTGCTGCTCATGTCTGACGCCTCCCTGGCTTGCACGGCGGTATTGCCGTTGCACTGCCTGGAAAACGTCACATTCGCTATTTCGTTCCGAAACAGCGCAAATCGCTCAGCTATGGCCGGCGTGCGGCGACAACATTGCGGGGTTGATGCCCATGAGCGCCAAGGCGCGGTCATACTTGTTGTCGAGGCTGCGATCGAAGATCAGTTCTTCGTTCGCCGGGCAATTCAGCCAGCCGTTATTGCCGATCTCCGCCTCGAGCTGACCGGCGCCCCAGCCGGCATAGCCGAGCAGCATCGTCGCGCGCTTCGGACCGCTCCCCTTGGAAATGGCCCGAACGATATCGAGCGTCGCCGTCAGGCTGATATCGTCACTGACCGGAATGCTGCTGTCGCTGATGTAATCGTCGGAATGCAGGACGAAGCCGCGCCCGCTTTCAACCGGACCGCCGGTCTGGATGGGAAAATCTCGCGCGCCTTGCGGAAGCACGATGGCATCGTCGTCCTTGATCATTTCGAGATGCAAGAGGACGTCGGTGAATGTCAGTTTCTGGCCCCGATTGATGACGAAACCCATGGCACCTGCATCGGAATGGGCACAGATATAAACCACCGTCCGGTGGAAGTTCCGATCCTCCATACCCGGCATGGCGATCAGGAACTGACCGTCGAGAAAACCTCTTTCCCGTCTATTCTTCAGCGTCGATAGGGACATCGTGCCTCCTGACCGCAGTCTGCAACTGCACCGCCTATAATCAAGATGGGGCAATGTCATAAATCAATCAACTGAAAATGATCATTTCCCTCTTCCGTCATGCTGGCTCCCGACGGCCCGATCCGTTAAATCCTTGTTTCATGATTGGAATAAGCACTCTCGCACGCCTCTCGGCATTGTTCGCTGCCACTCTATTCACCGCCGCAACGGCTCATGCCGCCACGAGCGAATGGGTGGGCAATCAGGGCGGACGCATGCGCCTGGTGGCGCTTGCGTCCGATGCTGAAGGGCATATCCGCGCCGCCCTGCAGATCGAGCCGGAACCCGGCTGGATCACCTATTGGCGCGAGCCGGGCCAGGGCGGAATTCCGCCCCAGGTGACGCCGGCACCCGATAGCGGCGTGACGCTGGAAAAGGCCGGCTATCCCGTGCCGAAGCAGATCACGGTCGGCAATATCAGGGAGATCGGCTATGATGCGCCGGTGACCTTGCCGCTCGATTTTCGCGTTGCCGGCAAGACACCCACAGAACTCAAGCTGACCGCTTTCGTAGGCCTCTGCAAAGAAATCTGCATCCCCTTCCAGGCTGAGTATGCATTGCCGCTGCCGGCAGGCGAGCAGCCGACCCCGCATGAACTGGCCGTGCTGGACGCGGCGAAAGCGCTGCTGCCGGAAGCCCCTTCATCCGATTTCGCCATCCAAAGCCACAAAGTCTCCGCCGATGCGAAGAAGCTTTCGCTGCAGCTAACCTTGCCGGAGGCAACCGGCGATGCGCCGACGATCTACGTGACGGGACCGTCGGGCTATGTGTTCTTCCAGCAAATGAACGCAAAGCGGGATGGAAACAGCTTCTCGACCGATATCGAGATCGGCAAGCTGCCGAAGAATTACGATCCGAAGGGCAAGCGCTGGGGCATTCTGGTCGTCGACGGCGATCGGGCTATGGAAACCACACTTGCGTTCGAATAGGCCGGATCTATAGTTCGCGAAACCGTCTTCATGCCATCGGCGGCCGTTCGAGCGCCCCGAATTCACGACCAGAGGAGAGAACCCATGTCTATCGCCATCGGCGACACGCTGCCTGCCGCCACCTTCAAGGAAAAGACCGCCGACGGCCCGGTCGAGATCAGCACCGAGCAATTGTTTGCCGGCAAGCGTGTCGTGCTTTTTGCCGTTCCCGGCGCCTTCACGCCCACCTGTTCGCTCAATCACCTGCCGGGCTTTCTCGAGAATCGCGACACCATTCTCGCCAAGGGTATCGACGACATCGCGGTCGTCTCCATCAACGACTGGCATGTCATGGGCGCCTGGGCGCAATCATCAGGCGGCCTCGGCAAGATCCATTTCCTCGCCGACTGGGACGGCTCCTTCACCAGGGCGCTCGGCCTCGACGTCGACCTCTCCGCCGGCGGCCTCGGCATCCGCTCGAAGCGTTATTCGATGCTGGTGGAAGACGGCGTGGTCAAGACGCTTAACATTGAGGAAAGCCCTGGCCAGGCGACAGTCTCGGGCGCTGCGGCGATGATCGAGCAACTCTGATATTATTCAGATGGAAGATGCAGAGCGCCTCAGAGGCGCTCTCGCTTTATTCTTCTTCGATGAAATGAGTATCGAAATCGCGGTGTCCCTCGAGCACATTCAAAACCTCGAAGACACCATCGGCGTAGTTGCTCCGTAAATTTCAAAGCGACTTTTTGGCTGCCACTTTGGCGCGCTATATATACGAGAATATCAAGAATATTGGTTTGAGCATCGGCTGTATAACGAAGCCGAGCCACTTAATAACCTTCCTTTGCCAATTCAGCAGCCTTAGCTTCCAAAGCGGCACCCAACTCCTCGTCGGATATATCGCCTCCACGAGCGATCGATGCCTCCAGAGTATGCCGCAAGGCCGCAATTTTCGCCTCACGTTCCTCCACGAGCCGGAGACCTTCCCGCACCACTTCACTGGCGGAGCTGTAACGTCCCTCTTCCACCGTTTTCTCCACGAATTTTTCCCAGCGCTCGCCGATAGAAACATTCATAAGCATCGCTCCCTTAAAGTCAGACCGCTGAATAACAAATAATGCGCTATTTATAGCATTATTGACGCGGAACGCCAATTGCCGATGCTCAACTACCATCGATCCGCTCTCCGCCTCTTTTTTGCCGTATTTCATCGGCTACTACACGTAATGTTATTACATTATTGAAAGCCCCGAAATGCCTTCTGACCGTGATCCTTTCGCACCGTCCCTTATGGGGCGCTCCGCCTTGACGCGCCTTGCCTATGTGGCGATCGGCATTGCGGTGCTCTGGGCGGCCATCGGCTGGGCGGTGGCGCTGGCATGAACGATCTGATCCGGCTCAACAATCTCACCGTCACCTATGAGCGTCACCCGGCCGTGCACCACATCTCGGGCGGATTTGCCGCCGGCAGCCTGACGGCGATTGCCGGGCCGAACGGGGCCGGCAAGTCGACGCTTCTGAAAGCAATCGTCGGCGAACTGCGGCCGGCGGAGGGCTCGATCGACCGCGGCGCGCTGACGCGCAATGATTTCGGCTATCTGCCGCAGGCAGCAGAGATGGTCAGACGCTTTCCAATTTCGGTTGCCGATACCGTCATGCTCGGTGCCTGGAGGAATGCCGGCGCCTTCGGCCAGTTCTCCCGAAATGATGCCGAACGGGCGCGCGAAGCGCTCGGCATCGTCGGGCTTTCAGGCTTCGAAAACAGGTATATCGGCTCACTTTCGGCCGGGCAGTTTCAGCGCGTGCTCTTTGCGCGGCTGCTGCTGCAGGATGCCCGGGTCATATTGCTGGACGAGCCGTTCACCGCGATCGACCAGCGCACGACACGCGATCTTCTCGACCTCGTGCTGCGATGGAACAGGGAGGGACGTACGGTCATTGCCGTGCTGCACGATTTCGAGCAGGTGCGAGCCTATTTCCCCGAAACGCTGCTGATCGCCCGCGAATTGGTCGGGTGGGGCAAGACGCAGGAGATCATGAGCGCAACCAACCTCATCAAGGCGCGCGCCATGGCCGAACGCTGGGATGAAGAAGCCGAGGCATGCCTGCCGGAAGAAGAGCACGACGAAGGCGGCCTGGCAAAGAGGGAGCCGGCCGAATGACCGCCTATGATATATTCCTCGCACCCTTCGCGGATTATGGCTTCATGCGGCGCGCGCTCATTGCCTGCGTCTGCCTCGGCCTCGGCTCCGGGCCGATCGGCGTTTTCCTGATGCTCAGGCGCATGAGCCTGATGGGTGATGCCATGAGCCATGCCGTCCTGCCCGGGGCGGCCATCGGCTATCTCATTGCCGGCTCGCTGTCGCTGACGGCCATGGGGCTTGGCGGGCTCGTGGCCGGCTTGTCCGTGGCGCTGTTGTCCGGCCTCGTCAGCCGCGCGACCGTGCTGCAGGAAGATGCGAGCTTTGCGAGCTTCTATCTGACCTCGCTGGCGCTCGGCGTTCTCATCGTATCGCTGCGCGGCTCCAACATCGATCTGCTGCATGTGCTCTTCGGCACCATTCTCGCAATTGATGCGCCTGCCCTCTACCAGATCGGCGCAATCACGACGGCGACGCTGCTGGCGCTCGCCATCATCTATCGGCCGCTCGTCATGGAATGCTTCGATCCCGGTTTCCTGCGTGCCGTCGGCGGACGCGGGCCGCTCTATCACTTCCTGTTCCTGCTGCTGGTCGTGCTCAATCTCGTCGCAAGCTTTCAGGCGCTCGGCACGCTGATGGCAGTCGGGCTGATGATGCTGCCGGCGGCCGTGGCGCAGCTCTGGTCGCGCAGCCTGCCTGCGATGATGGCGATCGCCACCGGCACGGCGATGGCTTCAGGCTATCTCGGTCTCATCGCCTCCTATCATCTCGAATTTGCCTCGGGCCCGACGATCATCATCACCGCCAGCCTGATCTACTGCTTCTCCATTCTCTTCGCACCTTCGGGCCTTGCCCGGCGGTTCTTCCCCCGTCCCCATCTCCGGGGCTAATCCGAACAAGGAGACTAGTATGAACAAACGGAAACTGCTTCTCTCTGCAGCAGCAACGGCCTTCGTCGCCTTTGGCGTCGCAGCACCCGCTTCCGCCGAAACGCTCAATGTCGTTGCGTCCTTCACCGTGCTTGCCGATGTCGTCAAGCATGTCGGCGGCGACCATGTGAAAGTGTCGAGCCTCGTCGGCCCGAATGGCGACCCCCATGAATTCGAGCCCTCGCCGGCCGATGCCAAGACGCTGAACGCCGCCAAGGTCGTCTTCGTCAGCGGCGAAGGACTGGAAGGCTGGATGGACCGTCTGATCACTGCATCCGGCTACAAGGGAACGCCCGTTGTCGCCTCCGAGGGCATCAACACCCGCACCATGGTCGATGACGGCAAGACGGTCACCGATCCGCACGTCTGGAACAGCCCGGTCAATGTGAAGATCTGGGTTGCCAATATCGAGAAGGCTCTTTCTGCTGCCGATCCGTCCGACGCCGCAGACTTCAAGGCAAATGCCGAGCGCTACACCAAGGTGCTGACCGAGCTCGATGCCTATGCGCACGGCAAGTTCGACAAGATCCCGGACGATCGCCGCAAGGTGCTGACGAGCCACGACGCCTTCGGCTATTTCGGCCGCGAATACAAGGTCAGCTTCCTGTCGCCGCTCGGCGTTTCCACGGAAACGGAAGCGTCGGCCGCCGAAGTCGCCAAGTTGATCGAGCAGATCAAGACCGAGCATGTGAAGACCTATTTCTTCGAAAACTCGAACGATCCGCGCCTCGTCAAGCAGGTCGCCAAGGCAACCGGAGCGGAGCCTGGCGGCGAGCTCTATGTCGAATCGCTTTCAAAGGCCAATGGGCCGGCTTCGACTTACGAAAAAATGTTCCGTTATAACGTTGATCAGCTCGCGGCAGCGATGGCGAAATCGAGCTGAGCGAACACCGCGCGATCGGGGCTGTAGGTATATTTTACCTGCAGCCCCTTCCAGCCTAGAGATTGAAATCAAAGACCATCAGGCCGGCCAGGCCGCCATCCGTAGAAGACATGATGCGCTCGCCGACGGCGACGTGATCGGGATGCACCAGATAGGCATCGCGCGCTTCGACACTTTCGAAGGTGACGACAAAGCCATCCGCGAAACCGCCATGCAGTCCCTCGGGCGAGACGTTCGGCCCATATTTCACGTCGACTATGCCGGGAATGACTTTCTGCAAGGCGGCGACGGATTCGAAGAGTGCCCTCTTCTCGTCCTGTGTGGTGGCGGATTTGAGTCGAAGAAAAACGCAATGCAGGATCATAAGTCAGCCTCCCTGGAAATCGCGGTCAGCATAGAGGGAAAGGGCTGCGGGGCAAGGTACCGATTCGCGAACATTGCGTTCCAGGTGGCGGGGCGAATGCCAGCGTGTTCGGCTCGAAGCATAGCTCACGCCAGCAGACGGTATTTGGCCGCCGCGGTGATCTCGCGCGTCAATTCGGAGAGCCGATCGGCGGCGAGGCGGTTCACCTGCCAATATAATGGAATGTCCAACGGGGAGCCGGGGATCAGCTCGACCAAGCGTCCGGCCTCCAGATGTTCCCGCACGAGCTGGATGGGGTTCATGCCCCACCCCATGCCTGCAAGGCTGGCATCGACGAAGCCTTGTGTCGAGGGCAGCCAGTGGCTCGGATAGGCAAAATCCTTTCCGAATGTCTGGCGTATCCACTGGCTTTGAAGCCTGTCCTTCTGGTTGAAGGTCAAAGCCGGCGCATTCATGATCGCTTCCGGGGTCACGCCCGCTTTAAAATACCGGGCCATGAAATCGGGGCTTGCGGTCGCATGATAGCGGAGCGCGCCAAGGGATGTGCGCCGGCATCCCTGGATCGGCTTTTCCAGGCCAGTGACGGCCGCGATCACCCGCCCGCGCCGCAGCCATTCGGCGGTATGATCCTGGTCATCGATGGCTATATTCAGCAGATAGGGAGAGTGCTTGGCAAAGCCCGATATGGCTTTTAAGAACCACGTGCCGACGCTGTCGGCATTCGTGGCAATGTGAAGCGTTACCTTTTGCTTGGGCTCGCCGGGATCGACGAGCGCCGGCAGGCGCCCGAACAGCTCGTCTTCGAGCATGCCGACATTCTCCATATGGCGGCAGAGCCATTCACCCTTCTCCGTCGCGGTGCAGGGATTGCCCCTGACGATCAGGACGAGGCCGAGGCGTTCCTCAAGCTGCTTCACTCGCTGCGAGACTGCCGACGGCGTCACGTTCAGAATGCCCGCAGCCTTTTCGAAGCTGCCGGTTTGTACGACTATGGAGACGGCACGGAGAGCTGAATAATCGAGCATGGCTTAGTTTTTCTTAATCCGGATTAGCAACATTAATTAGCTTAAATCCACATATGGCGATACCGAAATGCTCATTCGTTTTGGAGCATGTCGCTAGAGCCTTTCGTTTTCGCGCAATTCCGGACGGAAAACCGCTTCGCACTTTTCCTGGAATTGCTTAAGCATGAATTTTTCGATTTACATGACGGGCCTCACGATGGGGCTCAGCCTGATTGTCGCGATCGGCGCACAAAACGCCTTCGTCCTGCGCCAGGGCCTGCGCAACGAACATGTGTTCGCTGTCTGCCTAGCCTGCGCCCTCTCCGACGCCGCGCTCATCGTGCTTGGCGTGACGAGCTTTCGCCAGATTTCCGCCCTGCTGCCCTGGCTCGATCCGGTCATGCGCTATGCGGGAGCGGCGTTCCTCATCTGGTATGGGGCCAAGAGCCTCTATTCCGCCTTGCGCTCTTCCGCGGTTCTGGCTGCCGGAGAGGCGAAATCATCGAGCTTTCAGCAGACGCTCGCCATGTGCCTGGCGCTCACCTGGCTCAATCCGCATGTCTATCTCGATACCGTCGTGCTGCTCGGCACGATCTCGACGCGGTTTCCCGGGCATGAGATTTCGTTTGCAACCGGTGCCATGACGGGCTCTTTCCTGTTCTTCTTTTCGCTCGGCTTTGGCGCGAGATGGCTAAGGCCGATCTTCGCGAAACCCTCGTCCTGGCGCATTCTGGAAACACTCATCGCTTTTGTCATGTGGATGATTGCCACCAAACTATTGAGCGGGATATGACTTGCGCGGCGTATTCATGGGCAAACAGCCGGCTTTCGATCGCCGAGGTTGTCCGGAGCCTGACAAAGAAGGAGGACAATCGTGACGCTCTTTACCGGTCTTTCGGCCTTTCCCATTACCCCGACCGATGCTTCCGGACGCGTTGATATTGCAGCGCTCACGCGCCTGCTTGAACGCATCCATCTGGCCGGCGCCGATTCCATCGGGTTGCTCGGCAGCACCGGCGGCTACGCTTTTCTTTCACGCGACGAGCGCCGCCGCACCGTGCAGGCGGCGATGACAAATGTCGGCGGCAAGATCCCCGTCATCGTCGGCGTCGGCGCGCTGCGAACCGACGAGGCCCAGGCATTGGCGCGCGACGCCAAGGCTGCCGGCGCGGACGGGCTGTTGCTTGCCCCCATGTCCTATACGCCGCTGCTGGAGGAAGAGGTCTATCAGCATTTCGTAGCCGTCGCAGAGGCCGGCGACCTGCCGCTCTGCATCTACAATAATCCAGGCACGACGAAATTCACCTTCAGCAATGAGCTGATTGCGCGGCTGGCAAAGGTGGCGAACATCGCGGCGGTGAAGATGCCCTTACCGCAAGGAGGCGATTTCCAGGGAGAGATGGCACATCTGCGCAAGGAAACACCACAGGGCTTTTCCATCGGCTATAGCGGCGATTGGGGAGCAGCGGCCGGGTTACTGGCGGGCTGTGACGCTTGGTACAGCGTGGTCGCCGGTCTCCTGCCCGCCGAAGCACTGGCCCTTACGCGAGCAGCTCAGGCTGGCGATACCGCCGAAGCGGAACGGCTCGATCAAAAATTTCAGCCACTATGGAGCCTTTTCAAGGAGTTCGGCAGCTTCCGCGTCATGTATGCGATTGCGGAAGCGCTCGATCTTTGCAGGGCCGATCCGCCACGTCCGATCCTGCCACTCTCCGCAGCCGAAAAGCCGCGCGTGAGAAGCTCGCTCGATCACATCCTGACCTGATCGCTTCGAGGCCGGCGCGGCGAGTCCAGGCCCATCGCCGGACCTATTTCCGCTTGAAAGGCTCCATGCCCTTGCGGGCGAGCTCGTCGGCCCGCTCGTTCTCAGGATGTCCCGCATGGCCCTTGACCCAATGCAGCGTCACCTTGTGCCTGCCATAGGCCTCGTCCAGCGCCTGCCACAGCTCGGCGTTCTTCACCGGCTTCTTGTCGGCGGTCTTCCAGCCGTTCTTCTTCCAGCCGAAAATCCACTTGGTGATGCCGTCCTTGACGTAGACGCTGTCGGTATAGAGATCGACCTCGCAAGGCGCCTTCAAAGCGCCGAGGGCCGAGATCGCCGCCATCAGCTCCATGCGGTTGTTGGTCGTATTCGCCTCGCCGCCGGAGAGTTCCTTCTCGACCTCGCCGTAGCGAAGCACTGCCCCCCAGCCGCCGGGACCGGGATTGCCCGAGCAGGCGCCATCGGTAAAAATATCGACGTGCATCATGCCTTCAGCCCGTATTCCGCGGCTGAAGCGATCTGGCGGTGGAAGCGCAGCTTGCGCAGATATTCGATCGGATCCTTCTTGGTGACGAGAGCGCCGGCTGGCGTCGTCAGCCAATCATAGAGCCGCGTCAGGAAGAAGCGCAGCGCCGAGCCGCGCGCAAGCGTCGGCAATGCGGCGATTTCTGTTACACTCAGCGGCCGCACACTCTGATAGCCCTCAAGCAGCGCCATGCCCTTGGTGATGTTGAAGGCGTGATCGTTTTCGAAGCACCAGGCATTGAGGCAGATCGAAACGTCATAGGCGAGCTGATCGTTGCAGGCGAAATAGAAATCGATCAGGCCGGACAGCGTGTTGCCGAGAAAAAAGACATTGTCAGGGAAAAGATCGGCATGGATGACGCCTTCCGGCAGGTTCTTCGGCCAATGCTTTCCAAGGAAATCGAGTTCGCTGCGGATCTCGCCCTGCAGGCCTACTTCGACTTCGTCGGCACGCGCCTCGGACTTTTCCCAAAGCGTCTGCCAGCCCTCCAGCGACAGCGCGTTCGGGCGGCGAATGTCGAAACCTTCGCCGGCGATGTGCATGGCGGCCAGCGCCTTGCCGACTTCGCGGCAATGATGCGCCTCGGGCTTGCGCAGCCACATGCCTTCGAGGAAGGAAATTAGGGCGGCAGGGCGGCCGGAGAGATGGCCGAGCAAGGCGCCGTCACGGCGTGGCAGGGGCAACGGGCAGGACAGGCCGCGGCTCGCCAGATGCTGCATCAACCCCAGGAAGAACGGCAGGTCGCCCTTGTCGACGCGCTTTTCATAGAGCGTCAGGATCAGCGGATCGCGGCTTGTGTGCAGCAGGAAGTTCGAATTCTCGACGCCTTCGGCAATGCCCTTGTAGGAGAGCAACTCTCCGACATCATATTCGGTCAGAAACCACTTCAAATCGTCTTCGGTAATATCGGTATAAACGGCCACGAGTTATTCCCTTGATATATGCATGCCGCCGCAACCATCCGCCCTCGTGGTTCGAGACGGCCCCCCTTCGACAAGCTCAGGAGCGCCTCCTCACCATGAGGGCTGATCTAGGCGTCTGGCGGCGAAACTCTTGTCCCCTCATCCTGAGGTGCTTTGCCGATGCAGCGTCAGCGCAAGCGGCAAAGCCTCGAAGGACAAGGTAACCTTCTTCAATCCCCGTTGACGAAAGCCATGTCTGCCGTCGTCAGCTCTATACTGCGAAGCTCGCGATTGACGAGGAAATTCTCGGTTTCCTTCACAGTTTCAGCGAGTTCCACCACGGCATTATAGCGAGCACGGAACGCTTCGATGATCTCGTTGACGATGACTTCTGGCGCAGATGCACCAGCGGACAGGCCGACCGTTTTGATGTCACCGATAGTGTCCCAATCGATCTCGGCAGCGCGCTGAACGAGCACGGATTTCTTCGCCCCTGCCCTGAGCGCCACTTCGACGAGGCGCTTGGAATTGGAGGAATTCGGCGCGCCGACGACGATGAAGAGGTCGCAGCCCGGAGCCGCCTCCTTCACCACTTCCTGGCGGTTCGTCGTGGCATAGCAGATCGAATCGGCTGACGGTGCGGTCAAATTGGGGAAGCGCTCCTGCAGGCGCGCAATGACGCCAGCGGTATCGTCGACCGAGAGCGTCGTCTGCGTGACGAAGCCGAGATTGTCGGGGTCGGCGGGCTGGTAGACGTCGGCGTCCTCCACCGTCTCGATCAGCGACACGGTGCCCTCGGGCAGCTGGCCCATGGTGCCGATCACCTCCGGGTGGCCGGCATGGCCGATCAGGACGACATGGCGGCCGAGGCGATTGTGGCGCATGGCCTGCTTGTGCACCTTGGAGACCAGCGGACAGGTGGCATCGAGATAGAAGAGATTGCGCGCATCGGCATCGGCCGGCACGGACTTCGGCACGCCATGCGCCGAGAAGACGACCGGCTGGGCGCGATGTTCGGCCGGGATTTCATCCAGCTCCTCGACGAAGATGGCGCCCTTAGCTTCCAATCCCTCAACGACATAGCGGTTGTGCACGATCTCGTGGCGGACATAAACAGGCGCACCATAGGCCTTCAGCGCCAGAACGACGATCTGGATGGCGCGGTCGACGCCGGCGCAGAAGCCGCGCGGCCCGCAAAGCCGGATGGTCAGGTCAGGTTTGGAAACGGCTATGTTCATGTCTCTTCCGAAATCCGCAAACGGTGGCTCAGCCAAGATAGGTGCGCTATGTCGCCTGCTCTATTTAGTCCGCATGATCTTATTCCAAAACCACTGCGCACTTTTTGGGATCATGCTCTAGCCGAATATTCCATCGAAATGAAGCTATTCTATTGCATGTCTCTATTGTGAGGGCGCGTGCGGATGGCGCTTACGCCACCAGGATATGGCGACGATTGCCACCAGCGCTACCGCCAGGCCATACCATGTCACCGCATATTGCAGATGATTGTTCGGCAGATCGATGATGGTAACGCCGCCGATCGGCAAGCCTTGCGGATTGGGCGTCTTGTCGGCATCAATGAAGAAGGGCAGCACCTTGTCCTTCGGCAAGCCGACGCTGGACGCCATGACGTCCAGATCCTTCCAGTAGAAAATGTTCTTGGCGAGATCATTGTCGGGCATGCCCGAGGGCCGGTCGGTAAGTTTGGCGCGGGCGAGGCCGGTGATCGTCTGTTCGCCGGTCAGTTCGCCCTGCTTGTGCTTTTCGGGCGCCTTTGCCTCGGAGGGCACAAAGCCTCGATTGACGAAGACGTAGCGACCATCGTCCAACTGCAGCGGCGTATACACATGAAAGCCGGGATCGCCGTCATGGGTGGTGAGGAAATGCCGCTCCTGGTCGTTGAGATAGTGGCCCGTGGCGGTCACCACGCGATATTCGATGTCGCCGCCGGAGGCTGCCATCGCCTCGATCGCCGACAGCGGCAAGGCCGGCGCATCCTTGCGCGCGGCGATATCGGCCAGCAGCCCTTCCTTCCAATGCAGGCGCTCGACCTGCCAGGTGCCAAGCCCGATCAGGATGATGAGAGCAACCAGCAGAAGCAACGCCTTGCCGATCTGCCACAAGGGATTGGTGCGACGGGCCGGCATGCTTGACTCAGTCACCGCTGATGCGCCCCTCGCTGGCATTGTTGCGATATTGAAGCGCAATCAGAATGCCCTTGCACCAGCGCAGGGAAAGCAGCGACAGGATGATGGTCAGCGGCGCGAACAACACGATATAGACCCAGATCGGCGGCGCATAATTGATCTGCGTCCACAGGACGAGGCCGATGACGATGAAACCGACAATCAGGATGACGAAGACGGCCGGGCCATCGCCGGCATCGGCGAAGGCATAGTCAAGATCGCAGGCGGCGCAGCGCGGCTTCAGCGACAATAATCCATTGAAGAGCTTGCCCTGGCCGCAACGCGGACAACATCCCTGGATGCCGATTTTGAACGGATCGACGGGCGCAAAGAGAGCGCTGTCGCTATGGGATGTCCCGTCTGGCGTCTTGTCTTGCTCTGAGTTCAAAGTTCTGTCTCTATCAGCCTGCCATTGCGGGCGAATATATGGACTTCGCCCCTTTCATCATCAGTAACCGCGATGCGCGCATCCGTCCAATCGAAAAGCTCGGATATGGTAGTCATCGGCCTGGAAAGCATGCAAAAGGATTGGATTCATGCCATCCAGCGAAGCCCCGCCGCTCGGCCACATCGTCATTCTGAACGGTGCGCCGCGATCCGGAAAAAGCAGCATCGTCGAGCTGATTCAGGCTGAATTCGAGGGCGTGTGGGTCAATCTCGGTGTCGACGCCTATGTGCGACATGTGACGCCCCCGCGCTATCGCCCGGGTATCGGCTTGCGCCCCGGCGGCGAGCGGCCCGATCTTGAACCGCTGGTTCAGCGCTTTTATGCCGCACTCTATGCCTCGATCGCCGCGCACAGCCGCATGGGGCTGAATGTCGTCGCCGAATTCGGCCATCACGACGCCTATTCGCAACCGCTTGGCATTCTTGCCGATTGCGCCGGCCTGCTGGCGGGACTGCCCGCTCTGTTCGTCGGCGTGCGCTGCCCGCTCGATGTCGTCATGCAGCGACGGCTGGCGGAAGGACCGGAAAGACAAGGGGTTTACGTGAGAGTTGAAGCCGGCAAGCCTATCCCCGTGCCGGTCATTGCCTGGCAGGAGCATGTGCACCGGCCCGGCATCTATGATTTGGAAGTCGATACGTCGGTGAGCAGCCCTGAGGACTGTGCCGAGCAAATCCGGCAATTTCTGGCTGGAGGTGTGCCACGCCCGACTGCTTTCGAGAAATTAACATCGGGGAATTAAGGCCCAAAAGCAAAAGGCGGACGCCGAGCGCCCGCCTTTTGTTTTCGAAAGATCGATACCGATCAGCCGGCCGCGACCGGTGCGCCCCAGCTGCCCCAGATATAGATGCAGAAGAACAGGAACAGCCAGACGACATCGACGAAGTGCCAGTACCAGGCGGCCGCTTCGAAGCCGAAATGCTGCTTCGGCGTGAAATCGCCCCTGATGGCGCGGCCCAGGCAGACCAGCAGGAAGATCGTGCCGACCAACACGTGGAAACCGTGGAAGCCGGTCGCCATGAAGAAGGTCGCGCCATAGATCGAATTTTTGAACTCGAACGGCGCATGGGCATATTCATAGGCCTGCACGCAGGAGAACAAAGCGCCGAGTAGGACCGTCAGCGTCAGGCCCTGGATCAACCCCTTACGGTCGCCATGCAGCAGCGCATGGTGCGCCCAGGTAACCGTGGTGCCCGACAGCAGCAGGATGATGGTGTTGTAGATCGGCAGGTGCCAGGGATCGAGGACTTCGACGCCCTTCGGCGGGAACTGGCCGCCGAGGAAGGCCGTGCGCGATGCCTGGATCGCCTCGTTCGGGAACAGGCTGACGTCGAAATAGGCCCAGAACCAGGCGACGAAGAACATCACCTCGGAGGCGATGAACATGATCATGCCGTAGCGCAGATGCAGCGACACGACGCGGGTATGCGCGCCCTCGTGCGCCTCCTTGATCGTATCGGCCCACCAGCCGTACATGACGTAGAGGATCACGGCTAGGCCGATGAAAAACAGCCAGGGCTGCGCGAAATTGATCCCGAACAGATGCACCGCGCCGCCATTGAGATAGCGCATGAAGCAGACACCGCCGAAGGTGATCACGAAAGCCCCGAGGGCCGCGGTAATCGGCCATGCGCTGGGCTCGATAATGTGATAATCGTGTTTTCTCTGATGCACTTCGGCCATATCAACAATCCCCGAATAACTTTTTCCCATATTGCTCCCGGTCGAACCGAAAGCACTCTCCATCAAAGTTTCTTTTCCACCGGCTTTACGGCGCCGTCATTGGATGCCACGGGCTTTGCGCCCTCCCGCGGGTAATAGGTATAGGACAGTGTCAGCGCGTTGATCGTTTTGGTTTCCACAGCCTTGGTGATCTCGGGATCGACATAGAAAACCACCGACATCTCGCGCTTTTCCCCCGGCGCGAGATCCGTCTCATTGAAGCAGAAGCACTGGACCTTGTTGAAATAGACCCCGGCTTCCAGCGGCGAGACGTTGAAGATCGCCTGACCGCGCTCCATCTTGTCCGACTTGTTCTCGATCTCGAACTTGACCTCGACCGTCTCGCCGATCTTCGGACTTACCGACTTCTGCAGCGGCTTGAAATCCCATGGCAGGCCGGGTGCGACATTGGCGTCGAAGGAAACCTGGATCTGCTTGTCGAGAATGAGGTTGGATACCTGCTCGACGCGCTGCGTCGTGCCGTTATAACCCGTCACCTGGCAGAACATGCGATAGAGCGGCACGGCGGCGGCGCACATGGCACTCATGCCGACGACGAAGCTCAGGCACATGGCAACGATCATCCCGTTGTTACGGCCGCCGCTTCCCGTGCTCTTTGTGACCTCCCCCTCCATCACGCCTCCTCAAACGTGTCCGGAACCGACCTTGATGATGGTGATCGCGTAAAACAGGATCACCAGGCCAGCAAGCACCAGGCCGAGCGCTATGTTGCGCCCGCGCCGCGATTTCCTCTGCGCTTCCGTGAGCTTGACCAGATCGATCATAGCCAGCCTCCAATGCCGCCCGATATCAGCACGGCAACGAGCCGGTCGATCAGCAACGCGGAAAAGATCGCGAAGAGATAGAAGATGGAAAAGGCGAAAAGCTTCTTTGCCGGCACCATCTTCACATCGCCGTCGGCCATGCGCCAGACGGCGATGGAACAGTGCACGAAGACCGCGCCCAGCAGCGCGGCGACGACACCATAGCCCAGGCTCGCAAAGCCCATGAAGGCCGGGACGACGCCGACAATGGCGGTCAGAACGGCATAGACGACGATCTGATTCTTGGTCGTCGGAATGCCGGCTACATTCGGCAGCATCGGCACGCCGACGGCCTCATAGTCACCCATCTTGAACAGGGCCAGCGCCCAGAAATGCGCCGGCGTCCACAGGAAGATGATGAGGAAGAGCACGATGCTGTCGATCGTCACGCTGCCGGTCACACAGGCCCAGCCGATGACGGGCGGAAAGGCGCCGGCCGCGCCGCCGATGACGATGTTCTGCGGCGTCGAACGCTTGAGCCACATCGTGTAGACGACGGCATAGAAGAAAATGGTGAAGGCGAGGATGCCCGCGGAAAGCCAATTGATGGCAAGGCCGAGGATCGTCACCGAGAAGCCTGACAGCACGAGGCCGTAGGCCAGCGCTTCCGACGGCTTGATGCGACCCGCAGGTATCGGCCGGCGCGCGGTGCGGCTCATCACGGCGTCAATATCGGCATCATACCACATGTTCAAAGCGCCGGAGGCGCCGGCACCGACGGCGATGCAGAGAATGGCGATGAAGCCGAGGACCGGATTGATGTGACCGGGAGCCAGCACCAGACCGGTGAAAGCGGTAAAGACAACCAGCGACATGACGCGCGGCTTCAGAAGCTCGAAATAATCGCGCGCACTCGCTTCCGACAGGCCGGTTTCGCCTTTCTTTGCGAGCGCTTCGTGATTGTCGATGAGCGTCATTCTTTCTTCCAATTGTCAGTTGAGCTGGACGCCGTTTATCACGGCGTCCAGAAACAGGCTACTTGATGCGCGGCAACTCTTCCCACTGGTGATGGGGGGGCGGCGACGAAAGCTGCCACTCGAGCGTGGTTGCGCCCTCGCCCCAGGGGTTATCGCCTGCAACGCGCTTCTTCGAGAATGCATCTATAACGCCCCAGAAGAAGAAGCAAAGGCCTACCGCTGCGACATAGGAGCCGATGGAGGAGACGAAATTCCAGCCGGCATAGGCATCCGGATAGTCGATGTAGCGGCGCGGCATGCCCGCACGACCCAGAAAGTGCTGCGGGAAGAACACCATGTTCACGCCGATGAAGGTGATCCAGAAGTGCCAGTTGCCGATCCGCTCATTGTACATGTAGCCGGTCATCTTCGGGAACCAATAGTACCAGGCGGCGAAGATGGCGAAGACGGCGCCGAGCGACAGCACGTAGTGGAAGTGTGCCACAACGAAGTAGGTCGCATGCAGTTCGCGGTCGAGGCCGGCATTGGCGAGCTGGACGCCGGTGACACCGCCGAGCGTGAACAGGAAGATGAAGCCGAGCGCCCAGATCATCGGCGTGCGGAACTCGATGGAACCGCCCCACATCGTCGCGATCCAGGAGAAGATCTTCACGCCCGTGGGCACGGCGATGACCATCGTGGCGAAGACGAAGTAGCGCTGCGTGTCGAGCGAAAGGCCGGTCACATACATGTGGTGTGCCCAGACCACGAAACCGACGGCGCCGATCGCGACCATGGCGTAGGCCATGCCGAGGTAACCGAAGATCGGCTTGCGCGAGAAGGTAGAGATGATGTGGCTGATCATGCCGAAGCCGGGCAGGATCAGGATGTAGACTTCCGGATGGCCGAAGAACCAGAAGAGATGCTGGTAGAGCAGCGGGTCGCCGCCGCCTTCCGGCGAGAAGAAAGTCGTGCCGAAGTTGCGGTCCGTCAGCAGCATGGTGATGGCGCCGGCAAGAACCGGCAGCGACAGCAGCAGCAGGAAGGCGGTGATCAGCACCGACCAGGCAAACAGCGGCATCTTGTGCAGCGTCATGCCCGGAGCGCGCATGTTGAGGATCGTGGTGATGAAGTTGATCGCGCCGAGGATCGACGAAGCACCGGCGATATGCAGCGCGAAGATGACCAGATCGATCGCCGGGCCCGGATGGCCGACCGTGCCTGACAAGGGCGCGTACATCGTCCAGCCGCCGCCCGCGCCATAGGCGCCCGCGGGACCTTCGACGAACATCGAGAGGATGAGCAGCAGGAAGGCCGGAACGAGAAGCCAGAACGAGATATTGTTCAGGCGCGGGAAGGCCATGTCAGGCGCGCCGATCATGATCGGCACCATCCAGTTGGCGAAACCGCCGATCATCGCCGGCATGACCATGAAGAAGATCATGATCAGCGCATGGGCGGTGACGAAAACATTGTACATCTGCTTGCCGCCATCGATGGCGGCATCGCCCGAAAAGCCATAGACCATCGACGCCAGACCGCTGAAGATCTGGATGCCGGGCTCCTGCAATTCCATGCGGATGGCAACGGACAGGAGGAAGCCGATCACGCCCGCGAAAATCGCGAAGATCAGATAGAGCGTTCCGATGTCCTTGTGATTCGTCGAATACAGCCAACGCTCGGCGAAGGTCTGTTTGTGCGCGTGATGATCGTCATGCGCGTGTGCGTCCTGAAGATCGTGCGAGTGGTCGTCGTGTGCCTTGGATCCAGCCATTGTTCCTAACCCTCTTACTTGGCCGTGTTTTCGGCGACCTTGACGGTCGTCGGTTCGTCGACGGCGGCCATCAGAGCCTTGTTCGCCTTGCTCAGATCAGTTGCGGCCGAGGCGAGCCACTGCTTGTACTGATCATCGGAGACGACGCGGATGGCGATCGGCATGAAAGAGTGATCCTTGCCGCAGAGCTCGGAACACTGACCATAATAAAGGCCTTCGCGATCGGCCTTGAACCATGTTTCGTTCAGGCGACCGGGAATGGCGTCGATCCTGACGCCGAAGGAAGGCATTGCGAAGGAATGAATGACGTCGGCCGGCGCGGCCGTGACGAGGACGCGGACGTTCTTGCCGACCGGCACGACCATTTCGTTGTCGACAGCGAGAAGCCGCGGATATTTCGACTTGTCGTCCTTGCCGGCGGTGGTGCGGTCCTGCTCCTTCAGCATGAAGGAATCGAAAGCGACCGGCGTGGCGCCCGCGTTCTCATACTCGTAATTCCACTGCCACTGCGTCGCCGTCGCCTTGACGGTCACGTCAGTCTGCTCGGGGAATGTCAGCTGATCGGTGAGAAGATTGAAGGAGGGGATGGCCAGAAAGAGAAGAATGAGGACCGGGCCGATGGTCCAGATGACTTCGATCAGGGTGTTGTGGCTCGTCTTGGACGGAACCGGGTTCCTGGAAGCCCGGAACTTCACCATGACCACCACCAGGAGGACGAGAACCAGCAGCGTGATCGGAATGATAAACCAAAGCGTGTATGCTTCGAACCAGCGGATTTGATGCATGTTGCCGGTCGCCGCCTGCTGCATACCGGTTTCCCAGGGTCTCGGCTGATCGGCATAACTGCCTGTCGCGAAAAGCAGACAGATCATAGCCGTCAGAGCCGCGTAAGCTCTTTTAATCACGATGTCTCTCCCTCCAGCGTTTGATCCCAGATCTTCCTCAAACGCAGTATCCCTACAATCCATTGCGCTTCAAACCACAGTTTGGGGTGCTCCGCAACAACTCAAGAGATTTGTTAGTGCGGCATTTTTGCGCGAATATCCCCCCATGCCCGCCCCGGACATGGCAAGCATTTCATCATCATACGAAAAATTGCATGATGGTCCATGGCGCCGCCGGGACAAAATGGAGTAGACGTCGTATTTCCGCCGCACTCGGTTGGAATCCAGCAACCGGGGCTTTTCATTTGCCGGCCTGGGCTTCAACAATATCGGCACTGATTCGAATCTAGAGGTTTCCATGGGCTTTCGTTCCCTCGCCCGGCTTTTGCTTGTTACCAGCAGCGTCGCTGCTGCGGTTGCGGCACCCGCATGGGCGCAACAGACTCAGCCGCCGGCGCAGCAGACCCAGAAGTTGCAGCCCGAACAGCAGGGCCAGCCGCAGCCGCATACGCAGCAGGTTCCGACAAGCCAGGTTCCGCAACCTCCGGGCACGGTACGCTCCAGCCACGGCGCATGGTCCGTCGTCTGCGACAAGCCGGCCGGCGCTTCGGCCGAGCAATGCGCGCTGATGCAGAATGTTATCGCCGAGGACCGCCCGGAAATCGGCCTTTCCGTCGTCGTGCTAAAGACGGCCGACCGCAAGTCGAAGATCCTGCGCGTGCTTGCGCCGCTCGGCGTGCTCCTGCCGAACGGTCTCGGCCTCAATATCGACGGCAAGGATATCGGCCGCGCCTATTTCGTGCGTTGCTTCTCCGATGGCTGCTATGCCGAAGTCGTGCTCGAGGACGAATTGCTGAAGACGCTGCGCAGCGGCGCGACGGCAACCTTCATCGTCTTCCAGTCGCCGGAGGAAGGCATCGGCATTCCTGTGGACTTGAAGGGCTTCGCGGACGGCTACGACGCCCTTCCCTGAGGGGATGGGCTTGCTCTTGCGCCATCCGAAACCTACATCGGCTCTGAACGGAGCACTGACCCATGAATACCGATCTCCTTACTCTTTTCGATGCCGACGAAGCCAAGCTGCGCGGCATCGTCGCCGAAGCGCTGTCGGGCGCCGATGACGGCGAGCTCTTCGTCGAGCATGTCCAGGCGGAATCGCTGACATTCGACAATGGCCGGATGAAGGGCGGCAGCTTCAACACGGAACAGGGCTTCGGCCTTCGCGCCGTTGCCGGCGAGGCCGTGGGCTATGCCCATGCAGGCGACCTTTCAGAAGCTGCGCTGAAGCGCGCCGCCGATGCCGTGCGCGCGGTCACTTCAGGCTATGCCGGCTCCTACGCCGCAGCACCCCAGCGCACCAACAAGGTGCTTTACGGCGACGAGAACCCGATCGGCACGCCGAGCTTCGAGGAGAAGGCGAAGCTCCTGCAGCAGATCGATACCTATCTGCGCGACAAGGACGATAAGGTACGCCAAGTGACGGCATCGATCGCCGCGAGCTGGCAGGTGGTCGACATCCTTCGCGCCGACGGGCATCGCGTGCGCGATATCCGTCCGATGACGCGTATCAACATCTCCGTCATCGTCGGTGACGGCGACCGGCAGGAATCCGGCTCCTTCGGCACCGGCGGGCGCATCGGCTTCGGCGACTTCGTCACCCAGGACAATTGGCATCATGGCGCCGACGAGGCCCTGCGCCAGGCGCTCGTCAATCTCGAAGCGATCGAGGCGCCTGCCGGCACGATGGACGTCGTGCTCGGCTCCGGCTGGCCGGGCGTCATGCTGCACGAAGCCGTCGGCCACGGGCTGGAAGGCGATTTCAACCGCAAGAAAACTTCGGCTTTCGCGGGGCTGCTGGGTCAGATGGTCGCCGCACCCGGCGTCACCGTCGTCGACGACGGCACGATCGAGAACCGCCGCGGCTCGATCACGGTCGATGACGAAGGCACGCCTTCGGCCTATAACGTCCTGATCGAAAACGGCAAGCTGGTCGGCTACATGCAGGACCGGCAGAATGCGCGGCTGATGGGCATGAAGGCGACCGGCAACGGCCGCCGCCAGGGCTACGCCCATACCCCGATGCCGCGCATGACGAACACCTACATGCTCGGCGGCGACAAGACGCCGGAAGAAATTATCGCCTCGGTGAAGAAGGGCATCTATGCCGTCTCCTTCGGCGGCGGCCAGGTGGATATCACGTCTGGCAAATTCGTCTTCGGCTGCACCGAGGCCTATCTCATCGAGGACGGCAAGATAGGCGCGCCGATTAAGGGCGCCATGCTGATCGGCAACGGGCCGGATGCCATGAAGCGCGTTTCGATGATCGGCAACGACACGAAGCTCGATACCGGCATCGGCAATTGCGGCAAGGCTGGCCAATGGGTGCCCGTCGGCGTCGGCCAGCCGCATCTGCGGATGGATCAGATCACCGTCGGCGGCACTAAGGCTTAAGCCGGCCCCTGCCCTTGCTAATCGCGCGGGCGGAAGCGCCACTTTCGCTCGACCGCGGCGCTGAGGTCGAGGCTGTTGCGGTGCGCGAAGAGAAGGATATGGCCGAGCACATCGGCCGTTTCATCGGCAAGCGCCGTCGCCAGCTCGGACTCGCTCATGCCCTTGCGGCGCCCTCGGCCCGTGACCTTGTTCCAGATCTGGATCAATTCGCCCATTTCCTCCTGGAGCTTCAGGACAAACCAGTCGTCGTCTCGTTCCAGGCCGTTATCGGCGGCATAGATTGCCGAAGCCGTTTCGAATTGCTTCATCAGATCTGACAGCATCGATATCGTTCCTCTTATGTTCTCAGCATACATGAACGATTCCTACAAAAAAGTCGAGCCGGCGGAGGCTTGCCCCGCCGGCTCGCTTTTATCCAATTGGGACTATGCTCAGCCCTTGCTCGGCAGCAGCATGCAATCGAAATCCTTGCGCTTCAGAGCGGAGCAGGCGGAATTCGCATCGTCGCGGTTTGCGAAACCGACGAAGCGGGCGCGATAGATCGTGTTAGCGCCCTTGCCGACGGCTTCGGTATAGGGCGAAGCGTTGGCGAGCGCATTGCCGGCCCTGGACTTGGCTTCGGAAAGCAGATCCTTGGCGGCCTGGGCGGTCGGGGTTGCGGCGATCTGCACCTGCCAGTTGCCGGTCGCCACCGGCTTGTTGGCAACGAGGATCTCATCCATCGCAGCCGGGCGATCCATCGGCACGGTGACGTTCGAGGCCGCGGCAAATGCCATCGGGACGACCTCGACGCGCTTGCGCGCCGGCGCTGGTGTCGTCGTCGTGGCCGTGGTCTGGGTATCGACATCGACCCCAACGTCGTCGGAGGCGGAGGCCACTTCGACCTGCTGCGGAACCTTGCCGCCGCCGACACTTGCAATCAGCCGCGATGACGAAACGGGGCTTGCCTTCGGAATATAGCGATCCAGCAGCGATGCCATCAACGCGTCGCGCCCGCGCGCCGTGGCGCCGCCCATGACGACGCCGATCACGCGGCGATTGCCCTGGCGCACGGCGCTGACGAGATTGAAGCCGGAGGCGTTGGTATAACCGGTCTTGATCCCGTCCATCCCTTCATAGCGATACATCAGATTGTTGTGACCGCGCACGCTGCGGCCACGATAGTTGAAGCTCGTCTGCGAGAAGAGCCGGTATTCCTGCGGATAATTATTGATGAGCGCGACGGCGAGCGTCGACATATCGCGTGCCGTCGTCACCTGCTGCATGCTCGGAAGACCGGAAGCATTGACGAAAACGGTGCGGCGCATGCCGATTTCCCGCGCCTTCTGCGTCATCAATCGGGCAAAGCCGCTTTCGCTGCCGCCGAGCGCTTCCGCCATGGCGGCCGCGGCGTCGTTGGCGGACTTGATGATCATGCCGTCGACGGCTTCGCGAACGGTCACCGTGCTGCCGGGCTTCAGGCCGAGCTTGGTCGGCGGTTTGGCGGCGGCGGCGCGTGATACCGGTATTCTTGTGTTCCAGCTGAGCTTGCCGCGATGGATCGCCTCGAAGGCCATGTACAAGGTCATCATCTTGGTCAGCGATGCCGGATGGTTGAGGTCATCGGCATTGCTTGATGTCAGTACCTTGCCGGTCTTCGCATCCATGATGAAATAAGCGCTGCCGGCAAAGCTCGCCGCAGGAGCGCTCACCAGCAAGACGGCCGCTGACAGAGCCATCAAAAGTCTTTTCATAATTGTCCCCGACCGAAAGAATGCCAACACACCGCATCAATCCCTGTATGATTTTGCGACAAAAAACCTGATAGCGGTGCGATATTGAGGCAACAGCCTCGATAGTTCTTCAATTTTGCCGTTCCTGGTAAAATAACCATTAACGCATTGGAAATTATGGCAAAGATTCAGTAAGGTTTAACGAGGATGCGCTACAGCATTGACCTTGGTCAACCGGGTCGATCCGCATGGAACAGGGCATCAAGGTCCGCCTCAAGCGCAGGATGATTTCCAGCGGACTGGAGGCTGCCGCAATTCTGAAGAGTGCCGGCCTGATGCGCGACGTTGCCGGCCTTGGCGCCATCTTCACCCTTCACCATGTCCGCCCTGCCCTTTCCCGCCGCTTCGCGCCCAATGCGCATCTCGAGGTTTCGCCCGATTTTCTCGACCGCGCGATCGCACGGCTGAAAAAGGACGGCTATGAATTCATCGCCCTTGACGCTCTTCCGTCACGACTGGCGAATGCCGTCGACAAGCCGCCCTTTGTCACCTTCACGCTCGACGACGGCAATCGGAACAACCTCGAACATGCCCTGCCGGTCTTCGCCCGTCATGGTGCGCCCTTTACCGTCTTCGTCGCCCAGGGGCTGTCGGAGCGAAGCCACAGCATATGGTGGGAAACACTCGCCGAGCTGCTCGGCCGGCTGGATCGGCTGACATTCGATTTCGGCGCCGGCGAAGAGTTCTTGCCGCTCGGCAAGGAGAGCCACAAGCATGCGGCATTTGCCCGCTTCGCCGCTTTCGTCCACGGCCATGAGGAAAGCGAAGCCCTCGCCCGGATCGACGAACTTGCCCGGCGCCACGGTCTGGAACCGCTCGACATCGTCAGCGCATCGATCATGGATCGGACTGACTTGAGGCAGCTCGCTCGCCATCCCCTAGCCTCGCTCGGCGCGCATACGGTGAGCCACCGCGCGCTGTCGCGGCTGCCGGAGGCGGAGGCAGCGGCGGAAATGGCGCTTTCGGCCGATTATGTCGCCGATGTCACCGGACGGCGGCCGATCGCGATTGCCTACCCTTACGGCACGCTTGAAGCTGTATCGCCACGCGAGGGCAGGCTTGCGGCGGAGCTCGGCTTTTCCGTCGGCGTCACGACGCGCCCCGGCACGATCATGCCGACGAATGGCGCAGCGCCTATGCTCCTTCCGCGGCTGTCGCTGAACGGCCACTACCAGAAGCCACGCTACGCATCGGCGCTTGCCTCCGGCATCCCCATGCACTTGATGGGGCGCCGGGAAACAGCATAGATCTTAAGGATACGTTCGCACCTTCTGCCAGGCGCCTTCCGGCACTTCCCGGCGAAACTCGATGCGATCGTGCAGGCGGAACTGGCGGTCGTGCCAGAATTCGATCGAGAGCGGCCGGATGCGAAAGCCTGACCAGTGGGACGGGCGCGGAATGTCGCCGATGGCATAGCGGGCGGTATATTCGGCAACCGCCTTTTCCAGCGCGAAGCGGCCCTCGAGCGGGCGGGACTGCTTCGAAGCCCAGGCGCCGATGCGGCTGCCGCGCGCCCTGGTCTTGAAATACTCATCCGCTTCCTGGTCGCTCACCACTTCAACCACACCGCGCAGGCGCACCTGGCGGCGCAGCGATTTCCAGTGGAAACACATGGCCGCTTTCTTGTGGTAAAGAATTTCTTGACCTTTCTGGCTTTCGAAGTTCGTATAGAAGACGAATCCGTCGCTATCAAAACCCTTCAGAAGAACCATGCGGACATTTGGCAATCCATCCTTATCCACCGTTGCCAAGGCGACCGCATTCGGATCGTTCGGCTCCGTGGTCTCTGCTTCGCGCAGCCAGGCCGCGAAAAGAGCGAAAGGTTCGTTCTGCTCGGTGAAGTCACCGCTTGTTAACTCGTTTTCCGACATATTAGTTCAAATACTCCGCAATTCCTAATAACCGCCGGCCCCTCTGGCAGGCCAAAAAACGTTCGGGTGGAAGTCATAGCAAAGTCGACCGTTCATACAAAGCGCAAGCTTGCAAAAGGCGTGACGATGGCTGTCGTCCTTGTCTCCCTTTTCACCCTTGGCGGCTGCGTCGGCGGCGGCATGGACTACCTGAGCTCGGCCAAGGTGGATCGCAGCGTATCGACGGGCACGGTGCCGACGGCGCCTGTAACCACGGACAGCATCTCCGATGAAACCACGGTGCGCAATGCGGTGACCTCGGCGGATCTTCAGAAGCTCAACGGCCAATCCATCCCCTGGGCAAACGCCTCCACGGGCAGCGCCGGCGTCATCGACGCCATTGTCGAAAGCAATGCATCCGGCGTGGTTTGCCGCCAGTTCCGCACCAGCCGTCATTCCTATCAGGGCATCGCCAATTTTTCCGGCAGGACCTGCCTCGTCGGTCAGGGCGAATGGCAGCTGCTGAGTTTCCAGCAAGCCGGCTGATCGCCTTTTCCCCCTTTTTCCGCATGCCATCGACCCAGCCGAACGGGGATAGTCGACGCGCCATGTCGTTACGATTTCCCCGCATTCATCGTTAGCGATCGGCTAACCATGTGCTGAAATGGAAGTCGATGGTTCCCGCCCGGCGTAACGCCTGATTAGCAACTCTTCCCGCAGGATCGGTTCACACGCGCTTCGGCCATGCCTCCCTAACGGGACGCAAGGGGATGAAGCGCGATCAATTGGTTCTTTGCTTGGGATGCTGCGATGGAGCTTGGCATACCCATGAATAATGGCGGGAAAGATGCGCGATCCTTACAAGGTGTTGGGCGTTAAGCAGGATGCTGGAGTCGACGAAATCAAGGCTGCCTGGCGCAAACTGGCAAAGTCCGCCCACCCGGATCACAATCTGGGCGATCCGACCGCGTCGGAGCGTTTCGCCGAAATCGGCCTGGCCTACGAGACGCTGAAGGATCCGCAGAAGCGCAGCCGTTACGATCAGATCGCGCGCATGGCGGAAGCCAAGGGCCAGAGCCGTGAGCAGACGATCATGCAGCAGCGGCAGGCGGCACGCGAGGCTGCCGAGCGTGCCAGGGCCGCGCGCGCCAATGCCGAGAAGATCATGGAGGAGCTTGCCCGGGCGAATGCGCGCAAGGCGGCGGCCTCCGCGGCATCAGCTCAGCACAATGCGGCAAGCGAGACACCCGAAGATGTGGTCGAGCGCATATTCGGGGTAAAATCGGGTCGCGCGCAGCAGCAGGATCAAGCCGCAGCCGCCGAGACGGTTGCGCAGAAGCAACAGGAGGCCAACGCATCCGCCGGGGAAGAAACACACGCGGAGGAGGAACTGCTGGCGACGGGAACCTCTCCCGCTGGTTCCCGCTCCACCTTCGGCATTCTCGGCTCGCTCGTACGCCGCTTTACCGGCGGCAATGTCCAGGAAAAGCCGCCGGAAAAGACGCCCGAGGTTGCCGCCGAAGCCACCGTGACGCTCGACGACATGTTGAAGAGCCGTTGGATCATCGTTCCTCTGTCGGATGGCCGCGAAGCGCGCTTCCAGGCGACGACGGATATTGCCAACGGCCAGGTGCTGCATTTGAAGGGCCAGGGGCTGAAGCTGCAGGGCATGCTGCGCGGCGATGTCGCCATCACCGTTCATCTGTCGACCGACGGGCGCTTCACGCTCGACGGCAGCGATGTGCGCACGATATTGCCCGTCACCATCGAGAATGCGGTCCTCGGCTGCGAAACGACTGTCGAGGGGCTGAACGGGCCGGTCAATATCACGGTGCCGGCCTGGTCCGGTTCGGATCAGATCGTGCGCATTCCCGGCGAGGGATTGCCCGATGGCAATGGTGGAAAAGGCGATCTCGTCGTCGAATTGCGGCTGATGCTGTGGGAAAAACCGGATGATAAGGTTACGGATCTGATGCGCAGCATGCGTGAAGGGTTTTTCCTGTGAAATTTTGGTGACAACAGCACCCTTTGTTACGATCCCTAACAGTTGATGATCTTGACAATGCTTGAACAGGGGATCGGCCTATGCCATAGGCAGGTTCAATTGTAATTCAAGGGAGCATAATATGGCTCAAGCCACTGGCCTCATGGCAGGCAAGCGCGGCGTCATTCTCGGCGTTGCAAACAACCGTTCCATAGCGTGGGGCATTGCCAAGGCCTGTTCGGACGCCGGAGCCGAAATCGCATTGACGTGGCAGGGCGACGCCCTCAAGAAGCGCGTCGAGCCGCTCGCTCAGGAACTCGGCGCCTTCATGGCAGGCCATTGCGACGTCACCGAGCCGGCAACGATCGATGCGGTCATCGACACGCTTGAGGCGAAATGGGGCAAGATCGATTTCGTCGTGCACGCCATCGCCTTCTCTGACAAGGACGAGCTGACCGGCCGCTACCTCGATACCAGCCGCGACAACTTCACGAAGACGATGGACATCTCCGTCTATTCCTTCACGGCAGTTGCACAGCGTGCCGAGCGAATCATGAATGACGGCGGCTCGATGATCACCCTCACCTATTACGGTGCGGAAAAGGTCATGCCGCATTACAACGTCATGGGTGTCGCCAAGGCGGCCCTGGAAGCAAGCGTACGTTATCTCGCCGTCGATCTCGGTGGCCGCGGCATCCGCGTCAACGCGATTTCGGCCGGCCCGATCAAGACGCTCGCAGCTTCCGGCATCGGCGATTTCCGCTACATCCTGAAGTGGAACGAGTACAACGCGCCGCTGAAGCGGACTGTGACCATCGACGAGGTCGGCAATTCCGCGCTCTATCTGCTGTCCGATCTGTCGACGGCCGTCACGGGCGAAATCCACCACGTCGATTCCGGCTACCACACGGTTGGCATGAAGGCCGTGGATGCGCCTGACATTTCCGTCGCGAAGGACTGACAACAGGAAATCTGACCGTGTCGCCCATCCTCTATGTGATACGTCACGGTCAGACCGACTGGAATGCCGAGCGGCGCCTGCAGGGGCAGAGGGACATCGATCTCAATGCCATCGGCCGCGAACAGGCGCGGCAGAACGGCATCGATCTTGCCGAAATCCTGACCTTCGAAAACCGACCCTTCGATTTCATCGCCAGTCCCCTGCGCCGCACGCGCGAGACGATGGAGATCGCCAGGGACGCCATGGGCCTGCCGCCCAAGGACTATCGCACCGATGACAGGCTGGTCGAACTGTCCTTTGGCGCCTGGGAAGGCTTCACCCTCAAGGAATTGAAGGCAACGCAACCGGACCGGCTTGCCGAGCGCAAGGCGAACAAATGGGATTTCATCCCACCGGGCGATGATGCCGAAAGCTACGAGATCCTGTCCTGGCGCGTCGGCTCATGGCTGACATCTGTCGATCGGCCAACCGTCTGCGTCACGCATGGCGGCGTCATCCGCACATTGTTCCGCCTGATCGGCGATGTCGAAAAGGAAGAGGCGGCCGAAATCCCGATTCATCAGGATCAGATCCTCAGGGTCGATCCGCATATGAAAATCATCGGCTGGATGTAGAGCGGTTCCGCATTGAGACCAAGGGCGACGGGGCTCTGCGAAACCATGCCGGAATGATCGTTCCCTGAAGCCTTGAGTTATTTCCGAGCCGCTGGTTGCCCCGGCGGCACCATCATTTACTGAACGATATCAAGATCGTTGACGACGCGCTTGCCGTCGACTTCCGTGTAGAAGACGACAACCTTCACGCCGGTCTGCAGGCCGTTGAAATCGAAATCCTCCGGTACCTGATAGTTCTTGCCGTCATCCAGGGTGATACTGAAGTTCTTCGCATCGACCTTCTTGATCGTTGCCTCGACATCGGCGCTTTCGGCAAAGCCCGCGACGGGCGCAAGCAGGCTTGCCGTGGCCAAAAGCGTCGCTACAAAAAAGCGCATGGTTGTTCACCCTTCAGGTCGATTTGATTGTGATTTCTTATGCGGCTTAGAAAACACGTCGAATATGGCGGAAGTTGCCCCCAATAGTGGCTTAGCTCGCCCAATTGGTGAATGTGTCGTCACAATCCACAGTGCGGATTAATCTTTGTTTACCATACCGATGACCGGCGGGAGACGGCGCCGGGCAGCGCTTCCGTGACGGCGAAAAGAAAGATTTTGTCTTGCCGGCTTTTTGGCCTCGATCATCCGGCATTGGAATCAAATAAGCAGAGCATGGTGTCGCCCGAAAACCGCTTACACTTTTCGGTATCATGCTCTATGAGTGGGCCGAAATTGCAAGAGAGAAAAGGCAGTCTGTTCATCGGGCTGCAGCAAACCGGTCGTTTCCCATGTCGCACAATACATTCGGTCATCTTTTCCGCGTCACCACCTGGGGCGAAAGCCATGGCCCGGCGCTCGGCTGTGTCGTCGATGGCTGCCCTCCGGGCCTCCGCTTCAAGCTCGAAGACATTCAGGCCTGGCTCGACAAGCGCAAGCCGGGACAATCCCGCTTCGTCACGCAGCGGCGCGAGGATGATCTCGTCAAGGTTCTCTCGGGCGTGATGATGGACGGGAACGGCGAGACGATGATCTCGACCGGCACGCCGATCTCGATGCTGATCGAAAATACCGACCAGCGTTCGAAGGATTATGGCGAGATCGCGCGGCGCTATCGCCCGGGCCATGCCGATTATACCTATGACGTCAAATACGGCATCCGCGACTATCGCGGCGGTGGGCGCTCTTCGGCGCGCGAGACGGCGGCACGCGTCGCGGCCGGCGGCATTGCCCGCCTCGTCGTGCCCGGCGCAACGATTCGCGGCGCGCTGGTGCAGATCGGCAAGCACAAGATCAACCGCGCCAACTGGGATTGGGCTCAGGTGGACCAAAACCCCTTCTTCGCCCCGGATCCGGAAATCGTGCCGGTGTGGGAAGAATATCTCGACGGCATCCGCAAGGCCGGCTCCTCGATCGGCGCCGTGGTCGAAGTCGTGGCCGAAGGCGTGCCGGCAGGGCTCGGCGCTCCGATCTACGGCAAGCTCGACCAGGATATCGCCTCGCTGCTGATGTCGATCAACGCCGTCAAGGGCGTCGAAATCGGCGAAGGCTTCGCCTCCGCTGAACTGACCGGCGAGGAGAATGCCGATGCGATGCGCATGGGCAACGACGGCAAGCGCATCTTCCTGTCCAACCATGCCGGCGGCATTCTGGGCGGCATTTCCACGGGCGAGCCCATCGTCGCGCGCTTCGCCATCAAGCCGACCTCCTCGATCCTAACGGAACGCCAGTCGATCGATGCCGACGGCAACAATGTCGATGTGCGCACCAAGGGCCGCCACGATCCGTGCGTCGGCATTCGCGCCGTGCCGATCGGCGAAGCGATGGTTGCCTGCGCCGTTGCCGACCATTATCTGAGGGATCGCGGCCAGACGGGCCAGCAGAGGTAGGAATTTCGAAATGTCTTACGACCAGAAGCGTGTTGTCGATGCCATCCGGGCCTTCGAGGCCGGCGAGATCGTTGTTGTCATGGACGACAATGATCGCGAAAACGAAGGCGACCTGATCGTCGCCGCGGTTCATTGCACGCCCGAAAAAATGGCCTTCATCGTCCGCCATACATCCGGCATCGTCTGCACGCCGATGCCGCGCGAAGAAGCCAAGCGGCTGAACCTCAACGCCATGGTGGCGGAAAACGATTCCGCGCATACGACGGCCTTCACCGTCTCCGTCGACTTCAAGCATGGCACCACGACAGGCATTTCCGCCGACGACCGGACGCTGACCGTCCGCAACCTCGCCAATCCGAATGTCGGCCCCGCAGATTTCGTCCGCCCCGGCCATATCTTCCCGCTGGTTTCTCGCGAAGGCGGCGTACTGATGCGCTCGGGCCATACCGAAGCGGCAGTCGATCTCTGCAAGCTTGCCGGCCTACCGCCGATCGGCGTCATCAGCGAACTCGTCAATGACGATGGCACGGTGATGCGGGGCCCGCAGGTGGCCGGTTTCGCCGAACAACACGGGCTGAAGATGGTCTCCGTTGCCGATCTCATCGCCTATCGCCAGCGCAAGGAAACGCTGATCGAGCTCGGCACCAGCTTCGATATCGATACGGCCTTCGGCAAGGCTCGCGCGCATACCTATTCTCTGCCCTGGGACACGATGCAGCATCTCGCCGTCGTCTTCGGCGATATCCGTGACGGTATCGACATCCCGGTGCGCCTGCATCCTGAAAGCGTCGCCGAGGATATTTTCGGCAAGCGCCGGCCTGTCGATTTCTACATGAAGAAGATCGCCGAGGAAGGCCGCGGCATCATCGTCTATCTGCGTGAAGGTTCCGTCGGCGTCGGCCATTTCGACAATGGCCGCAAGGCACGCCAGGCCGAGCGCGAGAGCCATACCGAGGCGCAGGCGCGCGACAGCGAGTGGCTCGAAATCGGCCTCGGCGCACAGATCCTCAAAGATCTCGGCGTCAGCTCGATCAAGCTGCTGACCAGCCGCGAGCGGCACTATGTCGGCCTCGAAGGCTTCGGCATCAAGATCGCCACCACGGAAATCTGCTGATCTTCACCACCCTCCCCTTGAGGGGGAGGGTCGGAGCGACGCTCCGGGGTGGGGTGATTGCGGCGACCTCCGCAGCCAGCCAACTGTCACCCCACCCGCGCGTTCCGCGCGACCTCCCCCCTCAAGGGGGAGGTGATAGAAGCTGTCGCTCGCTGGGCCTGGCTCACTTCCTCGGTGCTTATGAATTTTGCAACAAGCCGGGTTTGCCTGATTGTCTGTTGCGGGCCGCCCAGCTTTTAAGACGCAGCCCATTGAGCTTGATGAAGCCCTCGGCATCATGATGGTCGTAAATGCCCGAACCCTCTTCGAAGGTAACCAGATCCGTCGAATAGAGCGAATGGGGCGAGCTGCGCGCGACGACGCTGGCCGACCCCTTGTAGAGCCTGACCGTCACCTCGCCACTGACATAGGTCTGGCTCGCGTCGATCAGCGCCTGTAGCATTTCTCGTTCTGGCGCATACCAGAAACCATTATAGATGAGCTCCGCATAGCGGGGCATGATCTCGTCTTTCAGGTGAGCAGCGGCGCGGTCGAGCGTAATTGACTCGATCCCGCGATGAGCTGCCAGTAAGATAGTGCCGCCTGGTGTCTCATAAATCCCGCGTGACTTCATGCCGACAAACCGGTTCTCGACCAGATCGAGCCGTCCCACTCCATGTCTGCCACCAAGTTCGTTGAGCGCGGTCAAAAGGGCAGCCGGAGACAGCTTGTCGCCATTGAGGGAAACCGCGTCGCCCTTCTCGAAACCAATGGTAATAAACTCAGGCAAGTTGGGTGCATCCATGGGATCGACTGTGCGCTGATAGATATGATCTGGCGCAATATCGGCCGGGTCTTCCAGTACCTTGCCCTCGGTCGAGGTATGCAGCAAATTCGCGTCGATCGAGAACGGCGCTTCTCCTCGTTTGTCTTTGGGAACGGGAATTTGATGTTTTTCGGCATAGTCGATGAGCTGCGTCCGGGACTGAATGTCCCATTCGCGCCATGGGGCGATGATCCTGATCGAGGGATCGAGCGCATTGGCGGTTAGTTCGAAGCGGACCTGGTCGTTGCCCTTGCCGGTTGCCCCGTGGGCAATGGCGTCCGCGCCGACTTCCTGCGCAATGCCGATGAGATGCTTCGCGATCAGCGGACGGGCGATGGAGCTGCCAAGGAGATACTGGCCCTCGTAGAGTGTGTTGGCGCGGAACATCGGGAAAACGAAGTCGCGCACGAATTCTTCGCGGACATCCACGATCCGGATGTCCCTGGTCCCGAGCATTTCAGCCTTCCGGCGCGCCGGCTCCAGCTCCTCGCCTTGGCCCAGATCGGCGGTGAAGGTTACGACTTCGCACTTATAGGTCTCCTGCAACCATTTCAGAATGATCGACGTGTCCAGACCACCTGAATAAGAGAGCACGATCTTCTTGAACTTTTTCGGCATGAACGGGTTTCCATCTTTGCGTTTTACGGATGGAATGTTAGGCTAACACATGCGCAACAAGCTTGCGAAAAAGGCAAAGATGCATCAAAATTTGGCATAAAATGCCAAGTACTGAAGGCTTAGAAGCTGAAAGCACCAATGGTCTTAGACGATATCGACCGCCGCATCTTGCGAGCGCTTCAACGAAACGGGCGTATTTCCAATGTCGAGTTGGCGAACGAGGTCGGGTTGTCCCCTTCACCTTGCCTTCGCAGAGTGCGATTGCTGGAGGAAGCAGGCGTCATTGATCGCTACGTTGCCGTGCTCGATCCGACGAAGGTCGGTGCCGGCCTTACGGTCTTTGCCCGCGTTTGGTTCAAAACACAGGATGCCGAGATAACGGTCCAGTTTGGCGAGGCGATCCGTCGCTTTCCGGAAGTGATGGAATGCTACCTCACGACCGGGGAATGCGATGCAATCCTTCGAATTGTCACGGCAGATCTACACAGCTATTGGCGCTTCCAGGCCGACTATCTGACACGCATTCCCAGCGTTTTGAATGTCAAGACGGACGTACCGATGGAAACGCTGAAGCAAAGCTTCGAGCTGCCATTGAGATGAGTCATCGTGTTTCCTCGAGCCTCGTTTGCGAGGCTGCCAAGTAGAGCGGAATTCTGCATCTGCTTTTCGTGCACCGTCACGGGTTTTCAGGCAGCCGGATTCCAAGTCAAATTAACGGTCGCTTCTCGACAAGAACTCGCGATCCAGCAGGCCCATCATGATGTCATCGTGCCAGCTGCCGTTGACGTAAGCGGTCTCCCGCTCCCTTCCTTCGACGATGAAACCGCATTTTTCATAGGCGCGGATGGCGCGCTTGTTGTAGGCGAGCACGCGGATTCCGATGCGATGCAGTCCTATCTCGCCGAAGGCATGGTTTAGCAGAAGAGTGATCGCTTCCGTGCCAAAGCCTTTGCCAAGCAAGGCCGGATTGTTGATGCCGATTGCCATCGTCGCGCGCCGATCCTCGCGATTGACGTTGTCCAATCTGATTTCGCCGGCAAAGGCGCCGTTGATTTCGATGACCCATGCATGCGGATGATCGGTGAGCCATTGCAGCCACCGGGCGATGCCCTCCCGGGTAACCGGCTTCATGTCGTCCTTGTTGACGCCGTACATCTCCGCGATCTCGGCATGGTTCCCCAAGGCGAAACGCGCATCGGCGTCCTCGGCACATGGCGGGCGGAGCCTGACGTTGCTGCCTTCAAGAATTGGTGACGACAACGAACCCTCCCTTTTGATAGGCGCCTCTGCCTATGCGACACCCTAAGTTATGACCTCTATCAAAAGCGTAGGCTTGTAACGCCGCGCTGGGACCGTCTGGAAATGACTTTGCTATAAGCTACCAGCCGCACGCAACCTCATCTTGGCCTGGAAGGCTTCGGCATCAAGATCGCCAAGACCGAGTTTGCGAACTTTTACCCTCTCCTTGAGGGGGAAGGTCGGAGCGAAGCTCCGGGGTGGGGTGATGTCTCCCCGCACTCAGGATCACCCCCACCCGCCGCTATGCGGCGACCTTCCCCCTCAAGGGAAAGGTGACAAAGCTCACGATCAATCAGGCCATGTGAGGCCGAATACGCGAAGCCAATTGTCATAGGCGAATTTTCGCAGGATCGGCTCATCGAACCCGCTTTTGCGCATGGCCTCCATGAGATGTGGCAAGCCGCTTGCGTCCCTGATCTTACGAGGCATAACAGCGCCGTCAAAATCCGATCCAAGGGCGACCCCATCCGCTCCAACGCGGGCGATGAGATAATCGATCTGACGAATAACGGCTTCAAGCGGGGTATCTTCCTCAAGATGGGCATCCGCGCGAATGTCATTGACGGCCAGGTTCAACCCGATAACCCCGCCGGTATCGCGGATGGCATCCAATTGCCGGTCGGTCAGGTTGCGGGTCGATGGACATATGGCATGGGCGCAAACATGCGTGGCGACGAGCGGAGCGGTGCTCAATGCCGCGACATCCCAAAATCCGCGCTCATTCAGATGGGAAACATCGATCATGATGCCGAGTTCATTGCATCTTCTGACCAAATCCTTGCCTAAATCCGTAAGGCCGGGGCCGGTGTCAGGCGATCTCGGATAAGCGAAGGGAACGCCATAGCCAAAAATGTTCGGGCGGCTCCACACGATGCCCAGGGATCGGAGGCCAGCATCATAGAGGCTATCCAGATAGCCGAGATCGGGGCCGATGGCATCGGCGCCTTCCATGTGGAGGACGATGGCAAAGGCGCCGTCATGTCGTGCCGCCTCGATCTCGCTGACGCTCGTCGCAAGGCGTATTTTGTCGCCAGAGCGTCCAATCAGCTTCCCTATGGCCGAAAGCTGCCCATCGATCCGCAGCCGCGCATGGTCGGGATGCAGGGTTTCGGCATAGCGAACTTCGTATCCGTCATCTGTGATCGTCAGATCATCCACCGGCTCATGCTCCGGCGAGGCAAACATCGCGAACAATCCGCCGGCCAGGCCTCCTTCGAGTGCTCGTGGAAGATCGAGATGTCCGGCTTCCGATCGAGCCAGAAAATCGCGGCCGTCGGGCTTATAGTCTAGCATGAACTGGACTGCGTCGTTGTGCCCATCGAAAATCCGAATAGTGTCCATGCGACCGCAGTCCCCATAGGTCAGAGGCAGTTTCGCTTACGCGTCAATGCAATCCGCAGCCGATCTTTCGAAACGGAAAAGCAGATCACCCCCGCCAGCCCTCGAGAAACACCACTTTTTCGACGCCGGCAAAGCGGGCGACACGCTCCAGTTCCGCTTCCAGCTTCTCCAGCCGGCCGGCCGATGCCTTGACGCCCGGTTCCAGCCAGAGGCGCTTGACATCAAGGGTCCCCGCCTTGCGGTCGGCCTTCATGTCAATCCGTCCGATCAGCCGGTCGCCCTCCAGCAATGGGAAGACGTAATAGCCGTATTCGCGCTTCGGTTCCGGCACGAAAATCTCGATGCGATAGAAGAAGCCGAACAGGCGTTCGGTACGGTTGCGATCGCGCAGCGTGGGATCGAAGGGGCTGAGGACACGGATGCGCGCCGGCGCTTCGGCGTGGCTGTCGAGCGTGTCATGAAAGTCGAGGAAAGCAAGCGACGGTCGAGGCTTGCCGCCGCCGGCAGGCTCGATCAACACTTCGGTCAGTTCGTCGCGATGTGTTTCGACCCAGCTTTTGGCCTCCTGCGGCGTCACCAGATCCCAGAAGGCGGCGATCTCGCCTGAGGTCGCAAAGCCGAGACGCTGCAGCGCGCTGCGGCAGGCCCAATCGACAAATTCGTCATGCTCCACTTCCGGCTCATGGAAATGGGCCGGCAGCACACGTTCGACGAGATCGTAGACCTTCTGGAAATTGGTGCGGCCGGCAATCGCGAACTTGCCGGTGCGCCAGAAATATTCGAGTGCCGTCTTGTTCGGATGCCAGTTCCACCAGCCGCCGGAGACATGATCCTCCGCCTTGACCTCGCGGGCGGTGATGGCGCCGTTCTTCAGCACGCGCTCGTAGGTTTCCTCGAAAGCCGCCTCGAACCCCTCGCCCCGCCATTTGCGCCAGCGCGCGATAATCGCCTCATCCTCGCGGCGGAAGCGATGCTTCCAGTAGACGAAGAAGGCGCTCGGCAGGATGGAGGCATCGTGCGTCCAGTTTTCGAAGAGCGCGCCATCCTTTTCCAGGAGCTCCGTCAGGTGCTCGCGCCGATAGGTCTGGTTGCGCGAAAACAGGATCTGGTGATGGGCGCGCTCGACGGTGGCAATGCTGTCCACCTGCACGAAGCCGATGTCGTGGATGAGCTGCAGCAGGCCCGCCTTGGTCAAGGCGCGGTTCGGCGGATTGGCGAGCCCCTGCTTGGCAAGGAACACGCGGCGGGCGTCACGATTCGAAAGCAGATTCGTCATGACTGGATCATAGGCATAAATTCCCATGCTTTCAAAGAGGCGTTGATTTGATAAATCGGAGCGATGCGCTATAGCTCCGCGACACAACCATGAAACAGGGAAGCCGCTTGGACATCCGCTTCGATAATGCCGGCGTCGACTATGACAAACGAACCGCTCTCTTCCCGCTGAGCCTGACGCTTCAGGAGAAGCGCGTCGGGATCATCGGTCTCAACGGTTCCGGCAAGACGACCTTCGCGCGGCTGATCAACGGGCTCGTCAAGCCATCGACCGGGCGCGTCGTGGTCGACGGTCTCGATACTGTCGGCGATGCCCGCGAAGTGCTCGGCAAGGTCGGCTATATTTTCCAGTCGCCGCAGAACCAGATCATCCTGCCCATCGTGCGCGACGACATCGCTTTCGGGCTCAAGGCGCGCGGATACGACAAGGCTGAAATCGAGGCGGCCGTCGAGGGCATTCTAGGCCGGTTCGGCGTCAGCCATCTGGCGGCGCGGCGGGCACACGAGCTTTCCGGCGGGGAATTGCAGATGGCGGCACTCTGCTCGGTGCTGGTCACCGGCCCCGACATCCTCATTCTGGACGAACCAACCAACCAGCTCGACCTCAAGAACCGGGCGCTGGTGCAGAAGACCATCATGGGACTGCCGGAAAACGTCATCGTCATCAGCCACGACCTGCCTCTACTCGAGGATTTCGAGCGGGTGTTGGTGTTCGATCAAGGCCGGCTCATCGCCGACGCGCCTGCCGCGGAAGCGATCGCCCGCTACAAGGAGATGGCAAGCTGATGCAGACGCTGCATGTCGATGTCGATACTTGGCTGCACCGGCTTTCGCCGCGCGTAAAGCTCCTGGCACTCGCCGCACTTGGCGTTCTGCTGTTTCTGACGAATTCCATTGCGGTGCTTGTCTGCGCAAATCTCATTGGCGCAGGGCTCTATTTCAACACAGGCCTACCGATCCCAAACGCATTGAAGCGGCTGCGGCCGATCCTGATCTCGATTGCTGTCCTTACAATTTTCACGGCACTGGTCGGCCCGCTCCACGCCGCGATCGTCACCGCCCTGCGCTTAACCGCGCTTGCGTTGTTTGCCGCCACGGTGACGGCGACGACATCGATGGCCGCATTTATCGACGAGATCACTGCCCTTGCCATGCCGCTCGAAAAGTTCGGCCTGCTGAAAGCCGCCGATATCGGGCTTGCGATCGGCCTCGTGATCCGCTTCGTCCCCGAGATTCTCGATCGCTACCGCGCGATCCGCGAAGCGCATCAGGCACGCGGGATCAAGGTTCGCCTGGCGACCACGCTCGCGCCGCTGATCATCCTGACGCTGCGCGATGCGGACAATATCGCGGCGGCGATTGACGCGCGCGGCATTCGGCGTCAATGAACAAAGATCTTTTTCGGAAGGAGCCGCCATGAACACCCGCGATCTCGTCCTCTCGGCACTTTTTGCCGCCATCATCGTGGCGCTCGGCCTCTTGCCGCCGATCCCGATCGGTATCATTCCCGTGCCGATCACGGCGCAGTCGCTCGGTGTCATGCTCGCCGGCGTCGTGCTCGGCGCCAAGCGCGGCACGATCGCGGTGCTGCTGGTGGTCGTCCTCGTCATCATCGGCCTGCCGGTGCTGTCGGGAGGCCGCGGCGGTCTTGCCGTCTTCGCCGGTCCGACGGCCGGCTTTTTCGTCGGCTGGATATTCGCAGCCTTCGTCACCGGCTATTTCTCGGAGAGACTAGTGAAGCCGGAACAGAGCGGGCTCGTTCAGGGCGTCGGCTTCTTCATCGCCGCCGTCATCGGCGGCGTGGTGGTGCTCTATGCGTTCGGCATTGCCTGGCTGACCATCAATATCGGGTTCAGCAAGGCGTTTCTCGGGTCCTTGGGCTTTGTGCCGGGAGATGTCATCAAGGCTGTCGTCGCGGCTCTGGTCGGTCGCGCCGTCATGGTCGGCTATCCGCTTCTGCCGCAGCGGAGCTGAAGCAATTCCAGGAAAAGTGCGGAGCGGTTTTCCGTCCGGAATTGCGTAAATACAAAAGGCTCTAAAGCACGTCGCGCAAGAGTGTGCGGCGGTTTTACGACAACGCCGCGCGCTTAGCTCGATTCACGTCAGGTATTTGTAGAGCCAGTCGCGCGTGTCTTCCGGCAGCGGCGCCGGATCGTGTTCGTCGCCATGGACCGCGAGCCAGAGAATTTCCACCTCCGCCGCCAGTTCGTTGCCGGTTTCGACCATGATCATGAAGCCGATCGACTTGCCGCCGATCTTGTTGACGCTGATCGAAAAGCGGGCAAGATCGTCATGGTGCAAGGCCCGGTGCAGCGAACAGGATGCTTTCCTGGCGATGTAAAGGGGCTCGTCCTTGACCAGCGGCCGCGTGCGCCAGAAATTCGAGAGCGCTGTTTCCGCCTGAGAGATATAGGAGGCGATAAACATCTGGCCGTGCCGGTCGACATCGCGCGGCGGCACCCTTACCTCGACGACATCGGATCGTTCTGCTCTCGCCATCACGCAATAATCCTGGCCGACGCCATACTCGCCCTAATAAAAGCTTAACACCAGGCCCCGATAAGTAAACGGGCGCCATTGAGAGTGGTTAAGGTGGGTTGTTGACATTGTAGTGACATTGTCCATGTCCTGTAATAGGCGTCACACCTCATTTATAGATTGGCCCCATGAGCACACGTCTTTACGAACACCCGATCTTCCTGGAACATATTGTTCCGCCTGGCCACCCGGAGCGGCCGGATCGGCTGCGGTCACTGAATATCGCGCTGGAGCACCCCAATTTCGAGCGGCTGGACCGGCGAAAGGCGCCTCCCGCCCATGAGGATGCGATCCTGCTCGCGCATCCCGAGGAGCATCTGGATTTCGTGCTGCGTTCGATACCGGACAGGGGCGACGACGGCGAAATCAACCAGATCGAGGCCGATACCTATGCCAGCCCGAAGACGCTGCAGGCGATCATGCATGGCGTCGGCGGCGCAATGGCGGCGGTCGACGATGTCTTCTCCGGTGCGGCCGACAATGTCTTCGTCGCGGCACGTCCGCCCGGCCACCATGCCGAGAAGACCAAGGCCATGGGCTTCTGTTTCTTCAACAACGCCGCAATCGCCGCTCGCCATGCGCAAAAGGCCCATGGCGCCGAGCGCGTCGCCATCGTCGATTGGGATGTGCATCACGGCAATGGCACGCAGGACATTTTCTGGGACGATCCGTCCGTGCTCTTCTGTTCCACCCATCAGATGCCGCTCTATCCGGGCACTGGCAAGAAGGATGAGCGCGGCGCGCACAACACCATCGTCAACGCGCCGCTGTCGCCCAATACGGGCGGCGATCATTTTCGCGAGGCCTTCAAGTCGCGTATCCTGCCGGCGCTGCACGACTTTCGCCCCGACCTCATCATCATCTCGGCCGGCTTCGACGCCCACCACCGCGATCCGCTGGCACAGCTGAACCTGACGGGCGAGGATTTCGACTGGGCGACGGGACGGCTGCTTGAAGTCGCCGACCGCAGCGCCAAGAACCGGGTCGTCAGCCTGCTCGAAGGCGGCTATGATCTGGAAGGCCTCGCCGAGTCGGCGGGGATGCATATTCTACGCATGATGAAAGGTTGACGATGAGCGAGAGCGCCAAGGCAGATGTATCAGGCTATTCCTTCGAGAAGGCCGTGGCGGAGCTTGAGAGCATCGTTGCACGGCTCGAACGCGGCGATGTGGCACTGGATGAATCCATCACCATCTACGAGCGCGGCGAAGCGCTGAAGAAGCATTGCGAGGCGCTGCTTTCGGCTGCGGAAAACCGTATCGAAAAGATCCGGCTCGACCGCGCCGGTAAGCCGCAGGGCACGGAAGCGCTGGACGGCGCTTGAGGCAGAACAGTTGCCAGCACCTGCCGGAAATGTCGCTTTTTGAGCCTCGTGAAACGCTTCGATGCGAATGAACGATTTCGTCAAGGCGACATGAACTGTATATAGCCATCATGATCGAGCGAAAACGCGAAGCTGGCCCGCTTCCCGTTTATGGACACATGATACTCTTTGCCTCTATCGCCGATTTTGAATGCATCCGGATATTTTGTTCTGATAACGTTTGCGAATTGACGTTCGATCGTTTCATCGTCTGCCATGCCCGGATGACGTCGATACTTCGTATCACATAGTCCGTCTGGGTTGATGATAACGATAAGCGATCGGTCGTCTGTTGCTCCCTCAGCGTATGTATATTTGCCGGAGATCAAACTCGAGCCTTGCTTGGTTTCGAACGTCTTAACCCCATATCGAGCCGCAGCCGCGCGAGCCTGCGTATATGGAGCGCTATAAGCAAAGCAAATATCTCGAAACGCAGCAACCGCAGGCCCTATTGCCGTCGGATTAGCCACTTTTGTGGTAACTTGCTGCTCAGGCCCATCACTCGCTGTGCTGCATGAGGCGAGCATCACTCCCAAGAGAATGGCAACCAACGCTTTGCTTCCATCAATGTCCATGCCTGTTCGTCTCCAAGAGTTACCCCGCTGCTCACATAGGTCGCAATGTTAAACAACCCTTTGAAATGACCCTTACAAACGCATCGAATAGCAAAATTTGAGTTTCCCAGCCTTTCTCGCTAGGTTGAGACCCAACCGAAAGGAGAGCCTTCATGTCCTTCTTCCCAGGCAACGATCCCCAGGCCGGCGATGCCTTCGCCTGCGATGCGATCGAGAACCTTATCATTCCGCGCACCAGCGATCTTGGTGGCTTTTCCGTGCGGCGTGCGCTTCCGAGCAGCCGGCGACGGCTGGTGGGGCCGTTCATCTTCTTTGACCGCATGGGTCCTGCCATTTTGCGGCCCGGCCAGGCGCTCGATGTCCGCCCGCATCCGCATATCGGTCTTTCCACGGTCACCTACCTGTTCGACGGCGAAATCCGTCATATGGACAGCCTCGGCACGGCCAAGGTGATCCGCCCCGGCGACGTCAACCTGATGACGGCAGGCCGCGGCATCGTGCATTCCGAGCGCACGCCGGAGAACCTGCGCGACCACCCCTTCGCCATGTCCGGCCTGCAGACATGGCTGGCGCTCCCCGACGACAAGGAGGAGATCGATCCCTCTTTCGCCCATACGGAAAAAGATGACCTGCCAACGATCGCCGATGGCGGCGTGACCGGGCGCGTTGTCATCGGCGAATTCGAGGGCCTGAAATCGTCGGTAAAATCCTTTTCCGACACGCTTTACGTCGATCTTCAGCTCCAGCCGAACACGACGTTTCCTTTTGGGGCAGCCCATGAGGAGCGCGCGGTCTATATTCTCTCCGGTTCGCTCATCGTCGCTGGCGACCGTTTCGCTGAGGATCAGCTCCTCGTCTTCCGCCCCGGTGATGCGATAACGCTGGAGGCCGCTGAAAAAGGCTGTCATCTCATGCTTTTTGGCGGTGCAGCGCTCAATTCGAAGCGCTATATTTGGTGGAATTTCGTCTCGTCCTCAAAGGAGCGCATCGAAAAGGCCAAGGAAGAATGGCGCACGGGCCGCTTCGATATCGTGCCGGGCGACGAGGAAGAGTTCATTCCCCTGCCGGAAGGCTAACGGGTTCATGACACTCCCACATGTTTCTTGTTCGGGAGCACCTTGAATTCGGCGCCTTTTGTCGCAATCTGTTTTGACGTAAAGGCGGACAACCGCCCAAGAATAGCAAGAAAGAGGCTTCAGCCTTGACACAAATGCCAGAGACGCCCCTGCTGGACCGGGTCCAATATCCTTCCGACCTGCGAAAGCTGGAGGACCGGGAATTGCCGCAGCTCGCCCGCGAAGTCCGCGATGAGATGATCGATGCGGTATCGCGCACTGGCGGACATCTCGGTGCCGGCCTCGGCGTCGTCGAACTGACCATCGCCATCCACAGCGTCTTCAATACGCCGGACGATCGCCTGATCTTCGATGTCGGGCACCAGTGTTATCCGCACAAGATCCTCACCGGGCGTCGCGACCGCATTCGCACGCTGCGCCAAGAAGACGGCCTTTCCGGCTTCACGCGCCGGGCCGAAAGCGAATACGATCCCTTCGGCGCCGCGCATTCTTCCACATCCATTTCCGCCGGTCTCGGCATGGCGGTTGCCGCCGAGCTGGATAAGACCGACCGCCGCGTCATCGCCGTTATCGGCGACGGCGCCATGTCGGCCGGCATGGCCTATGAGGCCCTGAACAATGCCGGCGCGCTCGATGCACGGCTGATCGTCATCCTCAACGACAACGACATGTCGATTGCCCCGCCGACGGGGGCAATGAGCGCCTATCTCGCCCGCCTCGCCTCCGGCCGCACCTATATGGGCTTCCGGGATTTCGGCAAGAAGCTGACCGCCTATCTCGGCAAGAAGGTCGACCGCGCCATCACGCGGGCGGTCGAGCACGCACGGGGCTATGTGACCGGCGGCACCATGTTCGAGGAGATGGGCTTCTACCATATCGGCCCGATCGACGGCCATTCCTTCGAGCACCTGCTGCCCGTGCTGCGCAATGTGCGCGACAATGCCCAAGGACCGGTGCTGATCCATGTGGTGACGCAGAAGGGCAAGGGCTATCCTCCGGCCGAGGCGGCTGCCGACAAGTATCATGGCGTCAACAAGTTCGACGTCATTACCGGCGCGCAGACAAAGGTGAAGCCGAATGCGCCGAGCTACACCAGCGTCTTTGCGGACGCTTTGGTGCAGGAAGCAACGCTCGACGACAAGATCGTCGGCATTACAGCCGCCATGCCGAACGGCACCGGCCTCGACAAGCTGCAGGAATTCTTCCCCAAGCGCTGTTTCGACGTCGGCATTGCCGAGCAGCATGCCGTGACCTTCGCCGCCGGTCTTGCCGCCGAAGGCTACAAGCCGTTCGCCGCCCTTTACTCCACCTTCCTGCAGCGTGCCTACGACCAGGTGGTGCATGATGTCGCGATCCAGGGCCTGCCGGTCCGCTTCCCCATCGACCGCGCTGGCTTCGTCGGCGCCGACGGGCCGACGCATGCGGGCTCCTTCGATACCGCCTTTCTTGCCACCCTGCCCGGTTTCGTCGTCATGGCCGCAGCCGACGAGGCGGAACTCAAGCATATGGTGCGCACCGCCGCCGCCTATGATCTCGGCCCGATCTCCTTCCGCTATCCGCGCGGAGAAGGCGTCGGCGTCGAGCTGCCGGAACGGGGTCAGATCCTCGAAATCGGCAAGGGGCGCGTTGTAAAGCAGGGATCGAAAGTCGCGTTGCTCTCCTTCGGCACGCGGCTGGCCGACAGCCTTGCCGCGGCGGAGGACCTCGATGCCGCCGGCCTGTCGACGACGGTCGCCGATGCGCGCTTTGCCAAGCCGCTCGATCACGACCTCATCCGCCAGCTCGCGGCGCACCACGAAATGCTGATCACCATCGAGGAAGGTTCGGTCGGCGGCTTCGGCAGCCAGGTCATGCAGTTCCTCGCCAATGAGGGCCTGCTCGATAATGGCCTGAAGATCCGCTCGCTCGTCATGCCGGATATCTGGATGGAGCAGGCAAAGCCCGAAGCCATGAACGCCAGGGCCGGTCTCGACCGTGCCGGCATCGTCCAGACTGTATTCCGTACACTCGGCCACGGTCGCATCGTCGAAGCCGCCGGCTAGGTTTTTCCTTCCCCTTGAGGACGGGCTATCGCATGTAAAATGAGGTCGTTGCCGCATCCCCTTCTCCCCTCGGGGAGAAGCAACGTGCGGCGCCGAATGCGATTGCCCCACCCTTGTGGGAAACTCGCCGCAAAGCGGCGAGTTGGGGATGATCTGCCATGAAATGGGACGGGAATTCGACGGATGCCGTCGTCACCCGCCCCGGCACGACGTGCCGACCCTCCCCATCAAGGGGAGAGTCATTCGATCAGAACTCTTCCCAATCGTCGCGAGCGGCAGCGGCCGTCGCCGTTGCCTTGCCGCCGAAGGCCTTGGCGACGGTGCGCCCAAGAGCGCGGGCCGGAGATGCGGCCGGCCTCGAGCGTGCTGTCGCCGCGACCGGACGCGCGGCTGCGGCCTGTGGGGCCTCGCCGAGGCGGAACTGCTGCAGCAGCTCGTTGAGTGCCGCAGCTTCGCGGGCGAGCGCATGGCTTGCGGCCGTCTGTTCCTCGACCATGGCCGCATTCTTCTGCGTACCCTGATCCATGTTGTTGACGGCCGTGTTGATCTCCTGCAGGCCGGTCGACTGTTCGCGGGTCGCCGTAACGATCGCGCCGACATGGCGGTTGATCTCCTGCACTTCGGAGACGATCAACTGGAGGGCCTTGCCGGTCTCGCCGACCAGAGAGACGCCGGTATTGACCTGATCGCTCGATGTCGTGATCAGCGCCTTGATTTCCTTGGCGGCATTGGCGGAACGCTGAGCGAGCTCGCGCACTTCCTGGGCAACGACTGCAAAGCCCTTGCCGGCCTCGCCGGCGCGGGCTGCCTCGACACCGGCATTCAGCGCCAGGAGGTTGGTCTGGAAGGCGATGTCGTCAATGACGCTGATGATATTGCTGATCTCGCCCGAGGACTTTTCGATCTGGTGCATGGCCGAAACGGCATTGCGCACCACTTCGCCGGAGCGTTCCGCGCCGAGGCGGGCACGCTCGACGAGATGGCCGACATCTTCGGCGCGCTTGGCCGAGTCGCGAACCGTTATGGTGACCTGCTCCAGTGCGGCCGCCGTCTCCTCGACGGCTGCAGCCTGCTGCTCGGTGCGTTGCGACAGATCGTCGGCGGCCGAGCGGATCTCGTCGGCGCCGGCATTGATGGCGGAAGCATTGTGGCCGACGGACTGCAAAGCGGCTTCCAGCTTTTCCACCGCATTGTTGAAGTCGGCGCGGACGCTGTCGAACTGGGGCGCGAAGTTATTGCGCAGGCGGGTCGCGACATTGCCGGAAGACAGGGCGGAGAGGCCGTCCGCGAGCGCTTCCATGGCAAAGCGGATTTCGCCCTCTTCGCGTGCCTTCTGCTCATCGTTCATTTGACGCTCGCGTTCGGCATCGCCGCGCATGCGCTCGGTCTCGCCAGCAAGACGCAGCTTTTCGATCCCCGCCTGCTTGAAGACCAGGACGGCATCGGCCATGCGGCCGACTTCATCGCCGCGGCCAACCGCCGGAACTTCGACATCATGCTCTCCGTTCGCCAGCCGGCCCATCGCAGCCGTCATGCCGACGATCGGGCGCACGATAAGGCGCGACAGCAACCAAGCGAGCACTGCGGCGGCGAGCGACGCGAAGACACCACCGACGATAAGCGTCAGGCGCAGATCGCCATTGGCATCGTCCTGCATGGCTGCCAGATCGCTGGCCTTGGCGCGGGCGGCCTGCTTGATCTTGGCGGCAGCGTCGCGGAAGCCATCGAGCTGGCCCTTGGTTTCGTTCTGCCCGATCTTGACGATCTGGTCGAGCGGCATCTCGGTTTCCTTGCGGGCCTTGGCCTGCGGCTCCGCGAGCTGATGGAAATAGAGATCGGCGGCTTTCTGCATGTTGTCGATGGCCTGCAGCAGATCCGGGGAATCGGCCGCGACCTGCTTGGCGGCGGCGATGCTCTTCAGCATCCGTTCGCGATTGTTGAAGATATCGCCATAGGTGCTTTCGCTGCGCAGCAGCAGGAAGCCACGCAGATTGACCGCCTGTTCCAGCATGGCCTGCAGGGAATCGTCGATCTGGCTGACGAGCTGCTGCGACTTGGTCTGCTCGGCGGCGGCACCGGCGGACACTTCTTCCTTGGAATAGACGAATGCGGAAACGCAGGCGAAGATGGCGATCAACGCCGTGAACGTGATGGCAAGCTTGCCATTCAGCGAGAGTTTTTTCGCAAACATGGGCGAGCGCCTCCTGAGCGCCGGTCCTGGCGAGCGTCATTAGGCCGCGATTGGGAGGGAACGCGGCCGACGCTCGAAGAATTCAGGGAGTGGCATGATTGGGACGCAGACGCGCGAAGCCTTCATGGCAGGCGATGATCTCAAGACGATCACCGTAATCACAGGCATCAGTAGAGGCTCGGACTTTAAATTTATTTAATTACACGCGACCGCATCGCTACTTCCAACCGCTCTACCTCACCGGCACGGCAGCGAGAATGAGGACATCCAGATCGTGTTCAGGATAGAAATCCTGCGCCGTCATCTGGAAGCTGGTTGCACCGGTCTTTTTCACATCCTTGCCGCAGAAGCTGATGTAATTGTCAGGGCTGCCCTTATCGACCGTCAGCTCGAAATGCTTGATCGGACCGGACCAGTTGGCGCCCGTCGTCAACACATAGGAGATCCAGCTTTCGGTATAGCCGCGCCCGCCCTTGTCGGCTGCAGCGGCGAGCTTGGTCGCCGTCTTCAGGAAGGATTCATCGAGACAGTATTTGGCACGATAGGCCTGCAGCTGCTGTTTCTGATAGTCTTCCTCGCCGGCGAAAGTGATGGCGACAGTGCCACCGACGCTCGGCTTGTAGCGATGCTCGACCGCGATCTTCGCCTTGGCCGGAAACTTCGTGCGCCACCAATAGGTGGTGTGCAGCGTCCACATGGGCGTCGGGTGATGCTTCATGCCCTGACCGTCCGTGTCGTATTCGTCATCGGTAATCAAGCCGCGAGCCGTCCAATCATCGAGCACGTCGGCGGGCAGCTTGGCGACGGCCGCCGCAGCGGCCTTGCTCAGCGGCAGCAGCGGGACGCCGCGAGCGTTCAACTCATCCGTCATGTCTACCCCGGCAACCGACACGCGCTGCTGCAGGCTCGGCGTGATGGCCTTGCCCTCCTGCGCCACGGTGAAACCAAGGAAATTGTCGGCGTCGACATTTCCGGCATCGACCATGCTGTCGATATCGCCCTTGATATCGGGCATCGGAAAGGCGACGACGCTTTCGACATCCTTGTCCGAGGTGTTTTCGAAGACGTAATCGACGCGGACCTGCTCCGCCGAAATGAACAGCTTTTCCTGCGCCATGCTGATATCGCCGGTGCGGACATAGGCGAGACCGCCCGTCCTCAACTCGGCCATCGTGTCGTTCGCAAGCGCCGGAACGGCTGACATCACCATTAGCGCCGCATAGCCACCGATCTCTCGCATGATGCCCCTCGCCCGTTGATTGCGGCGATTATGGCCGGTTGCGATCCGGCGTCAACGCCGATATCAACATAAAAGGCTTGCAACGTAGCCCATTGCCCGGCATGGACAGCCCATGTCCGAACCGCAACGCCTCGACCAGCTCCTCGTCACCCTCTCGCTCTTTGCCAGCCGATCACGGGCGCGCGATGCGATCCAGCGCGGCACGGTGACCGTGAACGGCAGGATCGTGACGAAGCCGGGTGCGCTGTTCACCGAAGACGCACGGATCAGCATCGATGATCCCGCGCAGGATTACGTCTCACGCGCGGCCTTGAAGCTGGTGTCGGCGCTCGATCATTTCGGCCTCGATCCGCAGGGACAGCACTGTCTCGATGTCGGCGCATCGACCGGAGGCTTTACCGAAGTGCTGCTGCAGCGTGGCGCTTCCCATGTCACGGCGATCGACGTCGGTCACGACCAGATGCATTCGCGCATAGCCGCCGATCCGCGCGTGACCAATATCGAGGGGCTGAACGCGCGCAACCTGATCGCGGAGGATATCGGCGAGCCCTTCTCCTTCGTCGTTTCCGATGTCTCTTTCATTTCGCTGAAGCTGGCTCTCGCGCCGGCGCTGGCGCTTGCCGAACCCGGCGCGCGGGCAGCCCTGCTTGTGAAGCCGCAATTCGAGGCGGGCCGCGATGCGATCAGCAAGGCCGGCCTCCTGAAGGACCCCTCCTCCGCTCCGGCGGTTGCGGCGGAACTCGAGCGTTGGTTCACTGAAGACATGGGTTGGCAAAGCCTCGGCCTCATCGCCTCGCCGATCGCAGGCGGCGACGGCAACCAGGAATTTCTTCTCGCAGGGATCAAGCCATGAGCACTGAAACCGTCACCATCCAGAAGCTCGGCGCCCAGGGCGATGGCATCGCGCAAGGCGCCGATGGCCCGATCTACGTGCCGTTCACGCTGCCGGGCGAAAGCGTCGCCATCGCGCGGGTGAAAAGCCAGGGCATGCTGATGTCGATCGCGTCGGCCTCGCCGGACCGACAGGAGCCGCACTGTCGGCACTTCGGCCCGCACGGTGTCAACGGCGCCTGCGGTGGCTGCACCCTGCAGCATTATGCCGATGCGCCCTATCGTGCTTTCAAGCGCCAGCTCGTCATCGATGCACTGCGCTCGAAAGGCCTGACGCCCGAGGTCGACGATATCGTCGCCGCGCATCCGGGCGAGCGGCGCCGGGTCGTCTTCGCCGCGCGCAAGACCGAAAAGGACATGCTGATCGGCTTCAACCAGGCCGAAAGCCACCACATCGTCGCCATCGAGGAATGTCCCATCGCTTCGCCCGGCATCATGGCCCGGTTGCCGGCGATCAAGACGATCGCCGCGGCAATCGCCATCAATGCCGAAGCCTTCCGCGTTTCCGTGCTGGAAACGCAGACCGGCCTCGATCTCGCCGTCGACGGCATCAAGTCGCTTTCGGACAAGCAGCGCCGCAGCACCATCGAAACCGTGCTGTCGCTTCGCGGAATTGCCCGCCTTTCGCTGAACGGAGAGACCCTCGTGGAACCGGTGAAGCCGATCATCGATTTCGGCGGCGTGCCGGTCTCACCGCCGCCGGGCGCCTTCACGCAGGCGACCAAGCAGGCCGAGGACGCCATGGCCGAGCTGGTCGCAGCCCATGTCGGCAAGGCAAAGCGCATCGCCGACCTCTTCGCTGGCAGCGGCACCTTCTCGCTTCGCCTGGCGCGGATCGGGCGCGTGCATGCGGTGGAAAGCGAGGAAAAGCCGCTCGCGGCACTGGATCAGGCCGCGCGCACCACGCAGGGGCTGAAGCCCGTCTCCGTCGAACGCCGCGACCTCTTCCGCCGGCCGTTGATGACGCAGGAACTGAAAGTCTACGACGCCGTCGTCTTCGACCCGCCCCGCGCCGGCGCGGAATTCCAGTGCAAGGAGCTTGCCCGATCCCAGGTCAAGAAAATCGTCGCCGTCTCCTGCAATCCCCTGACGCTCGCCCGCGATCTTGCCCTGCTGGTCGAAGGCGGTTATCGCATCACGCGAGTGACGCCGATCGACCAGTTTCTGTGGACCTCGCATGTCGAGGTGGTGGTAGCGCTGGAGAAGTAGTTCTTTTAGGCGCAGGTTCCCGGGCCGACCCTCGTGGTTCGAGGCTGCAGCCCTTTGGGCTTCGCACTTCACCATGAGGGCGGGTAGAGCGCGGTCGAGATGTGCGGGAGCTAGCCCTCATCGTGAGGAGGCCCATAGGGCCGTCTCGAACCACGAGGGCGGGTTGAGCTTCACCGCTTCATAAAGGCCTCGAAGGCCGCGCGGGCTTCGGCGCTTTTCAGCTGGGCGGCAAAATGCTCGGCTTCTTTTTGAATTCGGTCGAGCACCGCATCCGGTGGGCCGCGCATTAGGTCGCGGGCGATCCTCAGAGCCTCGGGCGGCTTTGTGGCGAGCTTGGCGGCCAGCGACAGTGTTTCGGCCTCCACCGCGTCCGGTGACGTTACCTTCCAGATCAGGCCTGCCTCCTTCGCTTCGGCGGCGGAGAAGCCTTCGCCGAGGGCGAGCAGGGCGAAGGCGCGTTGATGTCCCATCACGCGCGGAGCAAGCAGGCTCGAAGCCGCTTCGGGAACGAGGGCGAGATCGACGAAAGGCGTCTTGAACAGGCTGCGATCGGAGGCAACCGTCAGGTCGCAATGCAGATGGATCGTGGTGCCGATGCCGATCGCTAGGCCGTCGACGCCGGAGACGACCGGCTTCTTCGTGTTCGCCAGCGCGACGAGAAAATCAATCACTTCGCGCCCCATGTTGCCGCTCATGGCGAAGGCTAGGAAATCGGCCAAGTCGTTGCCGGCCGAGAAGCAGCCTTCCGTGCCGAGGAAAGCATGAACGCGGATATCCGGCACCTCCTCCGCCGCCTTCAGCGCATCGGTCATAGTCTGATACATGGCGCGGGTGATGGCGTTCTTCTTTTCCAGCCGGTTGAACCGGATGACCTGGACCTGCGGCGCGGTCTCGGGGCGTTCGATCAGAATGTGGTCGGTCATCATATGTCCTTAGGCAAGTGCGATGCGAGCGGCTTCGACGCTGGACGCGCCGGCGATGATCCGATCAGAGAGCGCAGCAGTCTCAGCCAGAAGATTCTCGGCCGCGAAACGGCAAAGCGCGATGCGCTTACCGCCCTCGCCATCCCCCGCATCGACGAGGCCTCCCTTGGCCAGATAGGAGCCGGTCAGCACCAGGCCGAAGAGCCGTTGATAAGGCGTGGCGCCCGCCAGCGCTTCCGCGACGGCGCCTTCGGCCTGCTTCGACAACAGCCAGTCGCTCGCCTTTTCCAGATCCGCGATGGCCGCCTGCAGCCGTGGCGCCGTCTCGCCGAAGCCATCGAGGTTCGATTTCGCGACCATATCGGCGATCTCAAGCAATTCGGCAAGGAAGCCGCGCACATGATCACCATTGGCGATCGTCAGCTTGCGCGTCACCAGATCGATCGCCTGGATGCCGTTGGTGCCCTCGTAGATCGGTGCGATACGTGCATCCCGCAGCAGCCGTGCCGCACCGGTTTCTTCGATGAAGCCCATGCCGCCGTGAACCTGGATACCCAACGAGGCGACATCGACGCCGGCATCGGTGGAGAAGGACTTGGCGATCGGTGTCAGCAATGCGGCGCGTTCCTGCCAGAAACGGGCCTTTTGTGGATCGCGATGCGACATGTCAATCGCCTCGGCGCAGGCATAGCAGATGGCGCGCGAGCCCTGCGTCAAGGCTTTCATCGTCAGCAGCATGCGCGCGACATCGGGGTGCTCGATGATCGGGCTCATGCCCGACGATGTCGTGCCCGGTGCACGGCCTTGCGTACGCTCACGAGCATAGGCGACGGCCTTCTGGGTTGCGGCCTCGGCAATCGCGACGCCCTGGATGCCGACAGCAAGGCGGGCATTGTTCATCATCGTGAACATGCAGGCGAGGCCCTTGTTTTCCTCACCCACAAGCCAGGCGACGGCGCCCTTCTCCGCACCATATTTGCCATCGCCATAGATCATCGTGCAGGTCGGCGAACCGTGGATGCCGAGCTTGTGTTCGAGCGAGTGGGCGAAATAGTCGTTGCGGGCGCCGAGCGAGCCGTCGTCATTCACCAGGAATTTCGGCACGAGGAACAGCGAAATGCCGCGCGTGCCGGCCGGCGCATCCGGAAGACGGGCGAGAACGAAATGGACGATGTTCTCCGCCGCCTCGTGATCGCCCCAGGTGATGAAGATCTTCTGGCCGAAAAGGCGATAGGTGCCGTCGTCGCGGCGTTCGGCACGGGTGCGCAGCGCCCCGACATCGGAGCCGGCATGCGGCTCGGTGAGGTTCATCGTGCCGGACCATTGCCCGGAGACGAGCTTTTCCAGATATGTCTTCTTGAGGTCGTCGCTGCCATGGGCAATCAACGCCTCGACCGCGCCCATGGTCAGTGTCGGCGCAAGGCCGAACGCCATGGAGGCCGAGTTCCACATTTCCAGCGTCGCGACATTCAGCATATGCGGCAGGCCCTGCCCGCCGAATTGCTCGGGCGCGGTCAAGCCGTTCCAGCCGCCGGCGATCCAGTCGCGATAGAGCTTCTCCCAGCCGTCGGGAAGCACCACCTTGCCATCGACCAGTTTCGCACCCTGCTTGTCGCCGATCTCGGCAAGCGGCTCCATCTCCTCGCCGGCAAAACGGCCGGCCTCGGACAGGATGGCATCGACGACATCGGCACTCAGATCACCAAGGATGCCCTCCTCCATCGCGCGCTCCATGCCCGCGACATGCTTCAGCGTGAATGCGATTTCTTCGACTGGCGCCTTGTACATGCTGCTTCCTCCGCATTGGTGCCGACAATGATCCGCCTCGCCCGGATCACCGCTCATCTCTGGTCATAGCTAGTTTATTTTTACGTAAACGTCAATTTTAGCGAGGCGGTAAAGATGCTGATTTCCACCCCCTCGCGAACCTTGAGGTCCTATGCGTCTTGCGCGCGCCGCGCGGCTGTGACATCGCCGCCAGCAGCCGCGATTATTCCACCAGAGCACGCACTTGCATAAACAATCGTCATGAACGAAGACTAAGGCAACTGTTCAGAAACGCGAATGATACAGCCATGAACACGATCACGTCAGTCAACACGATACCCGGCTTCATCTGGGCCTATCGTCTCCGCCCAGGCGAAGCCAAGCCGGAGCGGCTGCCCGACGATACCGATCGTTCAACGCTGTTCAGCGACGACGGTTTCCTGTGGCTGCATCTCAATCTCGTCGATGCACGCGTTCCGGCTTTTCTGGAGGACGCACCGGGCCTGAACGAAGCCGCCCGCATAGCGCTGACAAGCCACGAGACGCATGCAACAGTCACCGTCGACGAACAGATGCTCTTCGGCACGCTGGTCGATTTTCAGCGCGACTTTGCCAAAGACACCCACGATATCGGCTGGCTGCATTTCGCCGTAACCGACCGCATGCTCATCACCAGCCGGCTGCAGCCGCTTCGCAGCCTGGATCGGGCGCGAATGCTGATCGACAAGAATGCCACGAGGTTTTCACGTCCCCTCGATATTTTCGAGCTGCTGGTCGTCGAATTCCAGCGCACCCTGATTTCGGTCGTCATCGAGATCAGCGAAGAGCTCAATGCCATCGAGGATTTCGTCCACGGAAATACGTCACGCGACGAGCGCACGCGGCTTCCTCCAATCCGCAGGACGATCGTGCGGCTGCACCGGCATCTGCGTACGGTGTTGTCGCTGATGCGCCATGCAGCCGCCTCCGACGACGAGGAAATGCCGCTCGGCTTCGAAGACGTTGCCGCGCGTTTGACCGGCCGGCTCGAGGCTGTCGAGCACGATGTCTATGCATTGCAGGAGCGAGCCAGGCTGCTGCATGAAGAAATCGACTCGAAGCTCGGATCCGAGATCAACCGCCATCTCTACATCCTGTCGATCATGACCGCGTTTCTGCTGCCGCCGACACTGGTAACCGGCTTCTTCGGCATGAACACCTCGAACCTGCCGCTTTCCGGCGGCGCGGGCGGTACGGAATATGCCGTCGGCTTCATCGTCGCCTCCATGCTGCTGGCATGGTGGCTGCTCAAGCGGGTCAACATTCTCTGAGGTCAAGACATGCAAAAGCCGTCCGGCGGGAACCGGACGGCTGGCATTGGTGATTCTGGAAACGCCGCATAGAGCATTTCTGCTTTTCTTCGAATCGCGAAAACGCTCTATGTTCTTGTTTTTACGCATTCCGGACGGAAAACCCCTGCGCGTTTTTCATGGAAATGCTCTAGAAATACGGCGAATAGCACTGGCGGCGCGGGCCGGAATTCGGCTGGAACGTGTTGTCGTAAGCACGGTAGGAACGATAGCGCGACTCGCACCAGTCGACATGGCGTGGATTGATACCAACACTCGGGGCCGGAGCCGGTTCATAATAGCGCGGTTGGCTGGCGATCGCACCGCCGATCAGAGCGCCGGCGCCGAAGGCTGCCAGCGGGAACCAATAACCGTCATGGTAGCGATAGCCGTGACGATAGCCTCCTCGATAACCACGATAGCCGCCATACCAGCCGCGGCGATAGTAACCACCATGGCGCCACTGCACCTGTTCGACATTGCCGGGCGCGGCCTGGGTGGGTGCTGCCTTACTCACGATCGGCGCGGCGGGCATCTGCATGGCAAAAGACGGTGTGAAGCTTGTCAGGGCGACGGCGGCCGTAACGGCGACAGTCGCGATTTTTGCACGGAAACCAAGCATTTTCATCTCCATTCCCTGGTTGACTTGGTACTCAAGCCTATAACGTTTCATGCCGGGAATGCTTCCCGAGCAAGGTTTCGCCGCCTGCTTCGTCGCATATCCGAGTAGACGACAAGAAACGCGGCGGCGCGTTATTTAGTTCCTCAAATCCCTACCAATTTAAGGAGTTACGCGGGGCTCCACGATGAATTTATAGTGATTGCGTTCTTAACCCAAGATTAACCAGCAATCCTTACTATTATTTCATGAAAGGATACCGAAAGAGTAACCTCCTCATTTACAGCTTGCTGACGATCCTGACCCTGCTGGGGCCGGTCTCCAAGCCTTCGGCCGGTGAAAGCCAGCCCTGGACCGATCCGAAAAATGCCCTCATCGTCGATGCTTACGAGCTGAACACCATCGACTGGAATGCGTTTCTGCAGGACAAACGGATCGCGGGCTTCATCTCCAAGGCTTCCGATGGATTGCCCGAAAGCTTCAGCTGCACCGGGGACCACGCCGGCGATACGGTGGCCCATTGCAGGACGATGTGGCGCAAATATGCCGTCAGCCGCGAGCTGTTCCAGACCCGCCGCATGCTGGCGAAGGCGAATGGCCTGTTATGGGGCGCCTATCATCTGGGGCGGCCCGGCAACCCGATCGATCAAGCCAATCATTTTCTCGACTATGCCGATCCGCAGCCGGACGAGCTGATGGTGCTCGACATAGACGGCATGGACACGGCGCAGTTCATGTCGCTCGACGATGCCCAGATCTTCGTGGCCCATATCAAGGTCAGGACCGGGCGTTACCCCATTCTCTACGTCAATCACAACACAGCGCGGTACATCGCCGACCATCGCGGCACCTATCCGCTGCTGTCGCGGCTGCCATTGTGGTACGCGCGGTACAAGCCTGATGTGAAAGGCACCTTCCCGCTCGGCAACTGGGACAGCTATGCCATCTGGCAGTTCGCTTCCTCGGACAATTGCTCCGAGAAGAGCTGTCCCTATCGCGTACCGGGCACGTTGACCGATATCGACGTCAACGTCGTGCCGATGACGAAGGTTCAGCTCGCCAAAGTCTGGCCGCAGGGCGATCTCCTGCCGGCCAAGCCGCTGCCCGCGCCCGATCTGATGATCGCACAGGCGCCGACCTGCGACGGGCCGCGGCAGACGCTGGTTTCGCTTATGGTCGACCCCATCGTCACGGCGTCAACGCCGCAATCGACTCCAGTCGAGATCAACGAGCTGAACTATCAGGATTTCTAGAGCATGATGCCGAAAAGTGTGGAACGGCTTTCGGACGACATCATGCTCTACTTCTTGGATTCTAAAGCGGATTCAGATTTTAGGTCGAACAGACCTAAAATCATCCGGCTCTAGGCCTCGACTTGGACATCCGTCTTCGGACGCGAACAGCAGGCGAGGATATAGCCTTCTTCGATCTCGTCATCGAGAATGCCGCCATTGTGGCTCATCTCGACTTCGCCCGAGAGTTTCAACACCCGGCATGTGCCGCAGAGTCCCGATTCGCAGGCTGCCCCGATGCGCACGCCGGCGCCGCGCGCGGCCTGAAGCACGGTCTGCCCCGCCGCGCAGACGACATCCTTGCCGGCCATGGTGAAGCGGATCGTCGTCGCTGCCTCGCCCGATGCATCATCGGAAACCTCCGCAAGCGGCGTTGCCGCATTCGCCGGCTGGAAGCTTTCCTGATTGTAGCGCGACATGTCGAAGCCATGCGCCTCCAGCATGGAGCGCACGGCGTCCATGAAGACTTCCGGACCGCAGCAGAAGATCGTCCGGTCCATGAAATCGGGCGCCAGCAGGCCGATCTTAGCCTTGTCGATGCGCCCCTTCAATCCGGACCAGAGATCGGTGCGGCCGCAACCCTCGACGATCAGGCCGAGATTGAGGTTGGGCATGAAACGGGCGAGATATTCGAGCTCGGACCGGAAGATGATATCGGCCGGGCCGCGCGAACAATTGACGAAGGTAATATCCGACAGCGGTGCCGTGTCGGCCATGTAGCGCGTCATCGACATCATCGGTGTGATGCCTGAGCCGGCGGAAACAAAGAGATATTTTTCGCCGGGATGACGGATATGGCTGAAATCGCCGAGCGGGCCGAAAGCCTTGATGCGCATGCCCGGCTTCAGGTTCTCGAACATCCAGCGCGTTCCGATGCTATCCTTCTGTGCCTTCACCGTCACGGCGACCGAGAAGGGCCGCGACGGCGTCGAGGAGAGCGTATAGGTGCGCATGACCGGCTCCGGAGCCGTCGGCAACTCCAGCGTCACGAACTGGCCCGGCAGATAGCGGAACCAGTTGTCCTTATCGGACCGGAACGTGAAGGTCATCACGTCGGGCGCTTCGGGCGTTGCCGAGAGGCATTCGAGCAGATGCTGCCTGTCACTCCAGGGCTGCATCTGGTCGAGGTGGCGGTGCGAAAGGGAGACGGTCATGTTCATGCTCAGGCAACCGCCGAAAGCTTGGCCTGGTCGCCCTGCAGCCGGTTGACCATAAACGTCGTGTACCATTCGACGAACTGCATGACGCCGCCCTCATGGATTTCCGAATAGGGGCCGGGCTCATAGGCCGGGGAGCGGATGCCGAAGGCATTTTCCTCGACGATACGGCGATCCTGATCGTTGGTTTCGGTCCAGACGTGCGTCAGCTCTTCCAGATTATAATCGACGCCCTCGACGGCATCCTTGTGGACGAGCCACTTGGTGGTGACGGCGGTTTCCTCGGCGCTGATCGGCAGGACGCGGAAGGAAATCGCGTGGTCGCCGAGGATGTGGTTCCATGTTGTGGGGTAATGGAACAACAGCATGGTGCCGATGCCATTGATCGTCACATCGGGTGAAAGCGGCCGCCTGACGGCATTCTGGCCGGACATGGTGTAGCTCTCGGCCCCCTCGATCAGCGGCATGCGCGCGGCGCGGAACTGACCATCCGGCGAGATCTTGAATTCGCTCGGCAGGCCGGCCGCTTCGCAGCGCTGCCAGTGCTCGGTGATGACGGGGTCGTTCATCGCGCCCTGCACGCCGGTAACGGTCGGCGCTTCCGGGAAGGTGCGGCAAAGTTCCGGGTGATTGGCCGCGCAATGGTAGCACTCGCGGTTGTTTTCCCAGACGAGCTTCCAGTTGCCCTTTTCGATGATGGTGCTCTGGAAGGCAACCTTGGCTTCGCTGATGCGGTGCGGTGCCATGTAAGGCTCGATCGTCGCGCGAACCGGCGCGAAATCCGGAGCGTTCTGCGCGAGGCAGATGAAGATGTAGCCGCCGACGCTTTCACAATGAACCGGCTTTAGCGAATGCTGGCTCTTGTCGAAATCCTCCGCCATCTGGCGGGCAAAGAGCAGCGAGCCGTCGAGCTCATAGGTCCACTGGTGATAGGGGCAGACAAGCTTCGCCGAGGAGCCGCGCTCGGTCGTGCAGACGCGCGAGCCGCGATGGCGACAGCTGTTGTGGAAGGCGCGGATGACCTGATCGCGGCCACGAACGATCACGACGGGATAATCGCCGATCTGGACGGTGAAATAATTGCCCGCGCGCGGCACTTCACAATCATGGCCGATGAACAGCCAGTCGCGATAGTAGATCGTCTCCATATCGAGCTTGAAGTAATCCGGATCGGTATAGAATGGTTGTTCCAGACTCAAACCCGTCCGGTGGTTCTTCAATTGCCGCAGAACTTTGCTGCCGATATCCATTTGCCTATCCTTCGCAGTACCAGGAAACGGGCGAAGGACATGCACGGCCGGTTGAAGACAGCCGAAAGCAATGTCCCGACCGCCCGCCGCGGTCAGTAAACCATATGTGCCCAAGGCTGGTTTCCGGGCTCTGGAGCGGCCCTGTTTCCAGAGCCCCATGGCACCTTCCCAGGTCGATCGACCCAGTGGCTTAATTCGCCATGCCTTACTCCACCACCGTTGCGGGGGCAGCGCCGGATTTTGACCGGCTTCCCAATTCTCCGTCTCCCTAGCAGACGGCACCTTGAGATTGATGTCATCATATCCCTCGGCCCGATCGGCCGCTGTGCTGCAATGCGACATCGGCTTCGAAATTGACGACAAGCGAAACCGGATGATGGGACGGTTGCATATCGTGACAATATAGAGAGACGGTTCAATCTCTTAGGCGCTTGCATAGGAGATGGCCCGCGCATCGCATACGCATTCCGTCAACGACGCCTTATCCTGATTGCGACAGGTCCTCGAACGGCCGATAATCAGGGGAATGACTGGGCGGCGGAGAGCGCCCGCAGAGCCGCCATCGGGAGCCTTCGGCTCAGTGCGATCAAGCTCGGCTCAAGCTCCGTGATCCATCATGTCGCCTAAAGAGATTTACAGCGAGATCCGGCATGGCCAAACTCAGATATTTCGACGCTGGGAAGCCCGCCGAGCCCGAACCGGCGGCAGCGGTATCGACGACGGGCTACAGCGAATTCCTGCGCACCGGCCGCATCAACCGCAACAGGCCGCATTGGCTGGCGGAAGAGCGGGAATACCTGACCCATGAACAGGTGGCCGAACGCACGGCGCTGAAGCTCCGGGACGCCGGCGAAAAGACCCATGACCGGCTCAACAATTTCCACAAGTCCATCCGCTTTCCGAAGCTCATCTTTCATCACACGCTGAAGGACACGCCGCATCTCGGCTATTGTCACGTTACCGCCGCGCGGACCCAGTTCGCGCGATATGAGGAAGTGAACTGGGCCTTCTACATCGCCAACTTCTTTGCCCGCATCGGCCAGGAAGAGAACTTCTTCGAGGACATCAGCCTCAAATATTCGCGGCTGTATTTCGCCGTCGCGATCCATCCGGACAAGGAAGCCGAAGACAAGAAGCTGACGATCAACCGCGACGTCAGAGGCAACGGCGTGCTGTTCCACACTCACGATCCGCAGATCGCCATCCGCAATGTTCTCCTCCTCGGCGCCCGCAACGAGCAGCTTCGCGATATCATTCGCCAGCTTTGACGATTGATCCGAAAACTCGAAGAGCATAAGAACGGCCTGAACTGCAAGCAGGCAGGCCATGGCACGACACATAGATATTCTCGAACATCCGCAAACGGCGATTGAGGTCGCGACGGCAACGCTTGCCCAGGGTCTGCCGATCGGCCTGCCGACGGAGACGGTCTACGGCCTTGCAGCCGATGCTACCAATCCTGCCGCCATTACCCGGATCTACGAGACGAAGGGACGTCCGCGCTTCAATCCGCTGATCTGCCACATGAGCGACCTTGCCATGGCGGAGCGCTATGCCATCTTCGACCCGATCTCGCGCAAGCTGGCGGAAGCTTTCTGGCCCGGCCCACTGACGCTGGTTCTGCCGCTCAAGCCTGATAGCGGCATCCATCCGCTGGCGACCGCCGGGCTCGATACGGTCGGCATCCGTGTGCCCCAGGGCTTTGCCGGCGAGCTGATCCGCGCCTTCGACCGACCGCTTGCCGCGCCGAGCGCCAATACGTCGGGCAAGATCAGCGCCACCAGCGCCGACCATGTCCATGACGATCTCGGTGAGCGCATTACCCTCATTCTCGATGCCGGGGCCTCGGTCGTCGGCGTGGAGTCGACCATCGTCAAGGTCGAGGATGGAGAGATGCGCCTGCTGCGACCGGGCGGCCTCGCGGCAAGCGAGATCGAGCGGGTGGCGGGCAAGGCGCTGAAGCGCAAGAAGAAGGCCTCCGCTGCCATCGAGGCGCCCGGCATGCTCGCCTCGCATTATGCGCCGGGAGCAGCGGTGCGGCTCGACGCGATGGAGGTTTCCGCAAACGAGGCGCTGATCCGCTTCGGGACGCCTGATATTGCCGGCATCGAAAAGGCTATTGCCGTGCTCGATCTGAGCGCCACCGGCGATCTTTCGGAAGCTGCCGCAAACCTCTTCGACTTCATGAAGCGCGCCGATGCCACGGGTGCGGAGACCATCGCCTTTTCGCATATTCCCGACGAGGGCCTCGGCGAGGCCATCAACGACCGGCTGCGCCGCGCAGCAGCGCCCAGAGACTAAATCCGGCAAAGGATACGCCATGAGCAACTCCGCCCCTTCTTCCGCCCTCCTCGACCGCTTCGCCGCCATCGTCGGCGAAAAGCATGCTGTGGGAGACCCAGCGGAGATCGCGCCGCATCTGGTGGAAAATCGGGGTCTCTATCACGGCGCTTCGCCGATGCTGCTGAAACCGGGCTCGGTCGAAGAGGTTTCCGCGATCCTCAAGCTTGCCAGCGAGACCGGCGCAGCCATCGTTCCGCAGACCGGTAATACCGGCCTTGTCGGCGGCCAGACGCCACGCGAGGGCGGCTCGGACATCATCCTGTCGCTGGAACGCATGAACCGCGTCCGCGATATCGATCCGGTCGGCAACACGATTGTTGTCGATGGCGGCTGTGTTCTCGCCGATGTCCATAAGGCAGCGGCCGAGCATGGCCGCATGTTTCCGCTTTCCCTCGGCTCGGAAGGTTCCTGCCGCATCGCCGGCAACCTTTCCACCAATGCCGGCGGCACGGCTGTTCTCGCCTATGGCAACATGCGCCAGCTCTGCCTCGGCCTCGAAGTCGTGCTGCCCACCGGCGAGATCTGGAATGGCTTGCGTCGCCTGAAGAAGGACAACACCGGCTACGATCTGCGCGACCTCTTCATCGGCGCAGAAGGCACGCTCGGCGTCATCACCGGCGCCGTGCTGAAGCTCTTTCCGCAGCCGCTCGGCCATCAGGTCGCCTTTGCCGGCCTGCAATCGGTCGACGACGCGCTGACCCTGTTCAAGAATGCCTCCAGCCTCTGCGGCGCGGCGCTGACCGGCTTCGAGCTGATGCCGCGCATCGGCGTGGAGTTCACCACGCGACATATTCCCGGCGTGCGCGATCCGCTGGAGACGGCTCACCCCTGGTATGTGCTGATCGACATCTCCACCTCGGATTCGGCCGAAACGGCTGAGCGGATGATGACGGCGTTGCTGGAACAGGGTTACGAGGACGGCCTAATCCAGGATGCGGCCATCGCCAGTTCCGAGGCACAGCAGAAGGCCATCTGGCACATGCGCGAAAGCATGTCGGACGCGCAGAAGCCGGAAGGCGGCTCGATCAAGCACGATGTTTCCGTGCCCGTGGCGCAGATCCCGCAATTCATGGCGGAAGCCGAAAAGGCTGTGGTCGCCGCCATGCCGGGCGCCCGCGTCTGCGCCTTCGGCCACATGGGCGACGGCAATATCCACTACAATATCTCGCAGCCCGTCGGTGCCGACAAGGTGGAGTTCATCGGCCGCTGGCGCGAGATCAACAAGATCGTGCACGGACTGGTGCTTCGGCATGGCGGCTCGATCTCCGCCGAGCACGGCATCGGCCAGTTGAAGCGCGACGAGCTGGCGTCGATCCGCTCGGATATCGAGATGGACCTGATGCGCCGGATCAAGACGGCCTTCGACCCGGCCGGCATCATGAATCCAGGGAAGGTCCTCAAGGTATGAGAGCTGGTCGGCTGCCTTAACGGCGGCGAGACACGCTCTGAATCTAGGTTGTCATGGAAGGGCTCAGCATGGACGACAAGCGCGTATATGTGACGTCAGTCAGCAGCAGCGGCGTGCATGAGTTCAGCAAGCAGAGCAAGGATCACATTCAGCTACTGACGGGGCTCGGCGTGGAAGGCGACGCGCATATGGGGGTGACGGTGAAGCATCGCTCGCGCGTCGCGGTCGATCCGACACAGCCCAATCTGCGCCAGGTGCATATCATCCACGAAGAACTGTTCGACGAGCTCACCGAAAAGGGATTTTCCGTCGCGCCGGGCGACATGGGCGAGAACATCTCGACCAGAGGGATCGACCTGCTTTCCCTGCCCCAGGGCACGCGCCTGCATATCGGCGAGGATGCAATCGTCGAGGTGACGGGCCTGCGCAATCCCTGCAAGCAGATCGACAATTTTCAAAAGGGCATGCTGCATGCGGTGCTCGACAAGGATGCCGAGGGCGGTCTGATCCGCAAGGCCGGCATCATGGGCATCGTCTCGCAAGGCGGTCGTGTACAGCGCAACGATGCGATCCGCGTCGAGCTGCCGCCGTTGCCGCATATCAAGCTTGAGCGTGTTTGATATCGAGATCGACCTGATGCGCTATGCATAGGAAGAAGTTAGTTCTGAGTATGCTGAGCCTCTGATACCCCCCTCTGTCACTGACGTGACATCTCCCCCACAAGGGGGGAGATTGTTGGGAGCGTGTTGCACCGCCTTAGCAAACCATCATGCTTTGGTCTCCGCGGATGCGATGTTTTTTGGAGCAAGCATAGGCCGCCAGTCACCAATCTCCCCCCCTTGTGGGGGAGATGTCACGAAAGTGACAGAGGGGGGTGCACACTCTCCGCGACGACCGCAGCAAATGTCATCCCCCAATTATATCACTCAAAATCCTCGTTGCCCGAATTGCCGCTGCCGTTGCGGTTGCCCGTGATGATCTCGCGTTTGCCGACATGGTTGGCGGGGCCGACCAGGCCGTCCTTTTCCATGCGCTCGACGAGCGATGCAGCGCGGTTGTAGCCGATGCCGAGGCGGCGCTGGATGTAAGAGGTCGAGCACTTCTTGTCGCGCATGACCACCTTGATCGCCTGCTCGTAGAGATCGTCACCGTCTTCCGAGGCAATCGCGCCCTTGTCGAAGACAGCCGTATCTTCTTCCTCGTCTTCCTCGTCCTCGTCGGCGGTGACCGTATCCAGATATTCCGGACGACCCTGCAGCTTCAGATGTGCCACAACCTTTTCGACTTCCTCGTCGGACACGAAGGGACCGTGAACGCGGGAGATGCGGCCACCGCCAGCCATATGCAGCATATCGCCCTGGCCGAGGAGCTGTTCGGCTCCCTGCTCGCCGAGGATGGTGCGGCTGTCGATCTTCGACGTCACCTGGAAGGAGATGCGCGTCGGGAAGTTCGCCTTGATCGTGCCGGTGATGACATCGACCGACGGACGCTGCGTCGCCATGATCAAATGGATGCCGGCGGCACGCGCCATCTGCGCCAGACGCTGGATCGCGCCTTCGATCTCCTTACCGGCGACCATCATCAGGTCGGCCATTTCGTCGACGATGACGACGATATAGGGCATCGGCGTCAGGTCCATTTCTTGGCTCTCCTCGATCGGGGCACCGGTGCCCTTGTCGAAGCCGGTCTGGACCATGACGTGGATCGTCTCGCCCTTTTCCTTGGCGGAGGCAACGCGGCTGTTGTAGCCGTCGATATTGCGAACGCCGAGGCGCGACATCTTCTTGTAGCGATCCTCCATCTCGCGCACCGCCCACTTCAGCGCCATCACGGCCTTCTTGGGATCGGTGACGACGGGGGTCAGGAGGTGCGGAATGCCGTCATAGACGGAAAGCTCGAGCATCTTCGGATCGACCATGATCAGGCGGCACTGTTCCGGCGTCATGCGATAGAGCAGCGACAGGATCATGGTGTTGATGGCGACCGACTTGCCCGAACCGGTGGTGCCGGCGACGAGCAGATGTGGCATTTTCGCGAGTTCGGCGATGACAGGCTCACCGCCGATCGTCTTGCCGAGGCCGAGCGCCAGCTTGTAGCCGCTCTTCTCGAAATCCGGCGAATCGATCATCTCGCGGAAATAGACGGTCTCGCGGTTGACGTTCGGCAGCTCGATGCCGATGACGTTGCGGCCGGGAACGACGGCGACGCGGGCCGACAGAGCCGACATCGAGCGGGCGATATCGTCTGCAAGATTGATAACGCGCGAGGATTTGACGCCTGGCGCCGGCTCGAATTCATAGAGCGTGACGACCGGGCCGGGACGGACGTGGATGATCTCGCCCTTGACGCCGAAATCCTCAAGCACGCTTTCCAGCAGGCCGGCATTCTGCTCCAGAGTTTCCTGAGTCATGATCACGCCGGAACGGGCAACGGGTTCCTGCAGCAGTTCGCGCGGCGGCAGCTCGTATTCGCCATCAACGCTGGGAGCGATCGGCCGCCACTCGGGCGGCGCCAGCGACGCAGGGCGACGCGGCGCGACCCGTGACGGCGGCGTATCGATCAGGCGCTGGGCTGCGGCTTCGACGGCGGGAATGGCCGGCGTAGCCTTGGCAATCGGCTCGGCAGGCGCAGGGGCCGCGACCTTGGTCGGCATCGGCGCCACGACCATGACGGGCGCGGGTCGAGTTTCAGCGACAGGAGCGGCGTCAGCACCGTAGACCGCGGCTACGAAAGCGGGCGGCACGAATGTTTCGGTCGGCGCTGGCATAGCCTGCGGCTCGGCAGCGGATGCTTCGACGATGACGGGGGCCGCCTCGACAACAGGGGCCAGAACGGCAGCCTCAAGCGCGGCAAGCTCGTCCATGGCCGGCGTGCTGATATCTGCTGCTGACGGTCTGGAAACGGTTTCGACGTGAGCTGCGATCTCGACTGCCGGAGACGGCACCACAATGGGCTGCGGCTCGACGGCGGCAACCGGGCGGCGGCACTCGACGACGCGGAACTTGGCGATGATCAATTCGGCATCGACTTCCGGCTTGGGCGTCGCCGGCTGCTTCGGCTCGCCCTTGAGGGCAGAGACGAATTCGCCATCGAACGGCATCGCATCCCAGAAGGCGAAATCGGAAAGATGGACCAGACGCGACTCGACCACAGGCGCGGCTAGGGACTCGGGAACACTTGACTGTACGGGTGAAGCATCCAGCGCGATCGCGGGAGCTTTCGAAAATGCGGTAGCGATAACGGTCATCTCCAATGCGTCCGGCTCGGTTGCCGGGGAATTCTGAATTACTGTCGGTATGTAGCTTCCCACCACCAGCGGCATGTCCTCGAGCGGTGGCAGATGGAACTCATCCGGCCGTGTGGGCGGAACGATGATGGTTGCAGCCGGGGTCGCAGCGGGCTCGACGACCGGGGCTTCCATCACCCGCATGGTAGCGTGTGTGGAGACCTGTTGCCGGACCTCGGGCTTCGGCTCGGCCGGCGGGCGACGGCTGATGATTTCGTTTTCGCGTGTGCGGGTGAAACGCACGTTCGGACCCATCAGGAACGCATTCTGCCAGCCGGGCGATGCGAGATCTTCCGCAGATATTCCCTGCGGCAGAACGGCCATTTCCTGTTCGCTCGTAGCGGCGGCTGCCTGCAGCGCTTCCACGACCGGCGGTGGCGCGGCGGCGGTGCGCCTCCTTACCTCTTCGGTAAGGCGTTTTTCCTCGGCGCGGCGCTGCTCTTCAGCCTTGCGCTTGGCTTCGCGGGCGTTGCGAATCTTCTCTTCCAGGAAGGCGCGGCGAGCAGCGATCTGCTCCGTCCGGCGCGCCTCTTCGGCAGCCTGTTCCGGGTCGAGATCGCCTTCAGGCTGGACGCCTTGAGACGCATTGGAAAGTGTCGTTCGGGAAAGACGCATGAGACCTGCAACCCAGTCATTGATATCGCCGTTGGCTTCTCAAATCGAATAGGGCAAGGATGGTTAATAAGTTCCTTCCTGCGCTTGTGGAAAGCAGCCATTCCGCACCCGGAAAACATGTCCGAATATTCTCGAAATCTCTGTGGGAACAAGGGCATGACGCAGCTCAGCCGCACGGAAGTGCGGCAATGAGACAGGTTAAATTTTTTGTCGGGCCCATCAGCGCGATGAGGACAGCTGCGCGATGGAAAGCAGCGTGTCGGCGCTGATGCCGGCGCTGGAAGAGGAGCCGCTGAGAATCGAAAGCGCCGGAGATGTCGAGGAGGTCGTATTGTTCTCGAGGTCGTACATCGCGGAGAAGCGCTGCAGCAGCTTGTTGACCTTGTCGGGGTCCTGCAGGTCGGTGACGTCGATGAATTTGCTCAGCATCTTGGCCTGGGTGTCGACATCCATGTTGGAGATCGAACTCGGCAGATTGTAGGTCGTGGTGATGACCTCATAAAGTGCCGAATCGCCCATGATGTCGTAAACCGAATTGATATCCGGAGCCTTGCGCTGGAAGTAGAGGGCCAGGCGCACGCCGGCATTGGTCTCACCTTCCTGATCCTCCAGCGTCTGATGGAGGTAAAGATCATTGGTGGCGGCAAGAGCACCCTGGTTTTGCGCCGTGCCGAGCTTGCCGTCGGTCAGGTTTCCGTCGGTATCGAAATTGAACGCCTCGACGATGCTCTTGAACTTGGCGCCGTCATCCGTGTTGATGAAGCTCTTCGAATCGGACGGATCGGAAGCAAACGCCTTCTTCAACGTCGCCGTATCGACGCTCTTCGGATCGATGTCGTTAGCTTTCAGGATGAAATTGGTCAGCTTGCTATCGGCCAGCAGATCCTTGACGCTGGTGACCTTGACGATATTGGTCGCAAAATAGGTGCCTGCGTCCTTGGCGTCGTTCGTCGCCTTGGTCAGCTCCGCGCCCGTCAGCCCGGTCGTGGCGCGGCTGGAATATTGCGAGATATAGCTGTTGACTTGCGCCTGCGACAGGGACTGGACCGGCGGCTTCAGATTGCCTTTGCTATCGAAGTTGAAGGCCTTGGCAAGTTCGGTGAGACGAGGATCCTTGAGCGAATTGACATAGCTCTTCGGATCGTAGGGATCGCTTTCGAGGATCTTCGTCAGCTGCGACTTAGTGACTTCATTGTCGCCGATCCCATAGGCACGCAGCGCCATCTGGTAGAGTTCCGGCGCACTATCGTTGGAAGAATCGCTGTCGCTCGTGTTGCTCGCAAAGAAATCCTTGATGGTCTTCACGTCGGTGATGCGGTTCTTGTAGTTGTTGACGGCATCCGTCGTCAGCGTCGACTGCGACGACTTGTAGGTGCTCATATAGGCCTTGGAGGCCGCGTCGATCTCATCCTGCGACTGCGCGGTCTGGCCGGAGGCGAGCGTGCCGTCCGATTGGAAATTGAACTGCGAAACGACATCGGTCAGGCCGAAGATGGCGGCGGTCGATGGATCGGCGAAGGCGTTCTTGAAGACGACCGCTGGTGTCGTCGGATCGATGTTGTAGGCCTGCTTGATGTAGTCGAAGAGGCGCGTATCCGAGGTCAACTGGTCCACGGAGGTGATCGAACCGATGTGGTTCTTGTAGTAAAGGTCATTGTCGGCCGCACCGACCCTCGTGACGAACGAGGGCACGGTGGAATTATAGGCGCTCATCACGTCGGCCTGCTGGCCGAGGGTCTGGGGGCCTCCCGGATAGTTCGCGGTATAGGCCGTCGTCGTGGCGCTGATCTGACCTGCGGTCTGCGCCTGCGAGCCGGAGGCGACCGTTCCATCGCTCTGGAAATTGAACTGCGCCATGACATCGGTCAGCCCGTTCGAAGTCGCCGTACCCGCATCCTTGGCCGAAGCGTTGAACTGATCGGCCGTGATGTAGGCGGGGATATCGAATGCCGTCTTGACGTATTGAAACAGCTGCGGGTTGGACGTCAACTGATCGACGGAGGTGATCTTGCCGATATTGACCTGGTAATAGGCCGTATCGCTATCGGCCGTCGATGTCTTGACCGTGCCGTCGGCATTGAAATTGAATTCCGCTACAAGGGCCTTGTCGGCGGCGCTGCCGTTCTGATTGACATAGCTGTTGGGGTCGCTGGTATCGCTCGTCAGCATCTGCTTCAGAATGGAGTTCGACGCGTAGGTCGGGTCGATGCCATAGGCCTGCAGGACATAGTTGCGCAGGCGGGTATTGCCGAGGAGATCGTCGACCGTCTTAACGGAGCTGACATTCTGGCTGTAATAACTCGTTTCGGCCGCCGCGGCCGTCTCCTCATTCGTAAACGACTGCTGATAAAGCCCGATGAGATCGTCTTCCTGTGCGCCGGTCTGTGCCGTATTCGTGCTGCCCGTGCCGAAATTGAACGCGGCGGCGAACTGCTTGTAGCGCGGATCGGTGAGCTTGTTGGCGAAACTGCTGGAGTCGCTGAGGTCGCTCGTCAGCACCTGTTTCATAAAGGCCTTGGCATAGGTCATATCCGAAAGCCCGTAGGCTTCCATGGCGTAACTGTATAGCTGATAGTCATTCAGGAAGTCATCGACATCGGTTACTTTGCCGATATTGGCCTTGTAATAGTCGATCAAGCGCTTGTTTTGCGACTGCGATGCCACCTGGTTGAGCGAGGTCGCCATATCTCTGGTTGCGATCGTATAACCAAGATAAGTGGAAATCATCAGCAGAATCCCAATAGATCTCTAATAAAGGGGACGAATCTAGTTGTCATTATTGCATATAAACCTTACCTGAGACTTACACGGCCTCGCCTTATGCGTGCACTATATTGGCGCACTGCCCTGCCGTGTGTTCATCTTATGGAAACCCTGATGCATCCGATTTTGCTAACCATTTGAGGACGCAAAGTTTTCTTAACCTCGATTTTTAAGCTGTCTGGAAGGGACGGCGCCTAATCTGCCCAACAACGAGAGGACAAAAGTTCTCCGAGAGAAGACCGGAACAACCGGCTCTCAGGTAAAGCAAGGGTAGAAAATCGATGACAAATACCGTCCTGAAGCCCGATTGGGCTGGAACCACACTGCGGCTTGATCCTGCGCGTTTCCCGCAACAGGTCAGCTACGCCATGCAAGGTGCCGTAGGTGATGTCACCATTACGATCGACGAGCGCGGCGCGGTGCTGCGCAAGATCCTGCCGTCCAGCGGCCTGCCGTTGTCCGTTGCCCTGCCGAAACGGGCCTTCAAGGGTGTCGCCGCCCGCGCCATCGACCATGGCGACGGTGAAGTCACCGTGACGCTGGAACTGCATCATTCCGATCCGGATCTCTGCATCCCCCTTCTCGTCGCCCACGACCTCAGCGATATTGCCGCCGACTGGCGTTCTTGGTCGGAAGCCTTCCGCATTCCGATGCTGATGATCGAAGCCGACGGCGTTGCCCGTCCGCTCGAAGAACATCTCGGCGGCGTCCGCTCGCAGGACAGCCAGCCGCGTCGCCGCCACTCCTATTTCGCCGATCGCCGCCCGCGCTTCCTCGTGCGCCGCACGACGGGCAAGCTCGGCGTCAAGATGAAGATCGAAGGCCGCGAGATCATCGCAAGGCATTGAGCCGCATCGGCTCGAAATCTGGTCATTCAGAAAGACCGGCCGTGGGACGAACAATCCCGCGGCCGAATTCTTTTATGGCGCCAGCGAACGCTCCATGACGACAGTCCGTTCATCGCCATAGAAACTATCGCCGACGACATTGAAACCGATCTTCTCGTAGAAGCCCTGCGCGGTAACGGACGAGGGGACGGACAAGGTGACGATGTCCCGCGCTATAGCGGCATGTTCGATTGCAGCCATGAGGCTGGCGCCAATACCGCGCCTTTGCGCGGAAGGAGAGACGAACACCGTACGCACGACGGCGCCGTCGAGGCTGGCAGTGCCGATAATGCTTCCGTCGTCGATCGCCACGAAGACCGAACGACCGCCCAGCAGCTTGCGCACGGCTGCGGGATTGAAACCTTCGGCAACACGATCGATGACATGCGGAGGGTAATCTTTCGCATTGGTCTCACGAAGTGCTGCAAGGATCACGCCGCTGATGGCTTCGGCATCCGCCTCGGATGCCAAACGGATTTCACATGCCATGACGAGTCCTCAAGAACCGCATGCGCCGGATCCAGTCCCCTTACGGAATCAGAAACAGGAACGACAGGAAGAGACCGGCAAAGATGATCAGCCCGACACGATTGTTCGATTTGAACAAGGCAAGGCACTGCTCGCCATCTTTGATGTCAAGCACGGCAATCTGGTAGGCGAACATGCCGCCGGCGACAAGCAGGCCGAGATAGGCAAGCCAGCTCGTTCCGGCCAGCGCGAAGGACATCAGCATCAGCAGCAATGTCGCACCATAAAGGCCGACCAGCCAGAGGCGCGTCTGGTCACCGAAGAGCCGGGCGGTCGAGCGCACACCGATGAGTTCATCGTCTTCCTTGTCCTGATGCGCGTAGATCGTGTCGTAGCCGATCGTCCAGAGGATGGAGGCGAGATAGAGCACGATCGGGGCAAGCGACAGGCTGCCGAAAAGGCCTGCCCAGCCCATCAGCGCGCCCCAGGAAAAGGCAAGGCCCAGGAAGAATTGCGGCCAGTCGGTGAAGCGCTTTGCAAAAGGATAGAGCGCGACGATGGCAAGCGACAATATGCCGAGAACGACCGCAAACCAATTGAACTGCAGCAGCACCAGCAGACCGACCAAGGCCTGTAGCGCGATGAAGGCTTTGGTCTGCGCGCGCGTCACGCGGCCCGATGGCAGCGGGCGCGAGCGCGTGCGCGCGACCGACATGTCGATCTCATGATCGACCAGATCATTATAGGCGCAGCCGGCGCCGCGCATGGCGACGGCGCCGATGAAATAGAGGAAGAGGTGATAGATCACCACGAAGCCCGGCGAGCCATGCCCCATGGCGACCGAGGCATTGGCCGCCAACGCGACCGACCAGAAGCACGGCCACATCAGGAGCTCCCAGCCGATCGGCCTGTCCCAGCGCGCAAGCTGGGCGTAGGGCCACAGCCACGGAGGCAGGACGCGATAGACCCAGTTGCCGGATGGCGCGTCAGCAACGCGCCCATTGTCGCCTGTGTTTTGCATAGGCGAGTAGTAGTGACATCCGGCGCCCGAGGTCAAGCGGCGGGGCTTTAGAGCCGGATGATTTCAGGTCGCAACCACCTGAAATCTGAAGTCCGCTCTAAAATCAAAGAATTAGAGCATGATGTCGTCCGAAAACCGCTCAAACGCTTTTCGGTATCATGCTCTGGCCCCACCTATTTCTCAATGCGTGGTGAAATTGAACTTGTAGCTGGCCGAGAGGCCGATCAGCAGCTGGTTGCGGTCGCCGCGCTCGCGCACGAGGCTGCTGTCGGCAGCCGGGCCGGTAAGCCGGGTATATTCCAGGAAGGTGCTGGTGGTCCAGTTTTCGGATGCCTTCCAGGTCAAGGCGCCGCCGACACCGACGGACTTCACCCCGCCGCCCGGATTGTAGCGGCTGAGGCCGGAAGCGGCCGATTCACGCGCGTCGACACCGTAATAGGTGTTGAAGTAGTCGTTGGTGGCCATCGTCATGCGCGGACCGCCCGAGAGGCGCAGCTCCGGCGTAATGTCGGTAAAGGCATCGATGGCCGTATCGGCGACGAGGCCGCTATGAGAGCGAATGCCCTGCCGGACTTCGATGCGGGCGCGCAGCCAATCGGTCGGATAGGCTTCGGCGAAACCACCGGCCTCAGCACCCCATTTCACCTTCTTCAGCCCCCTCAATTCGCGCCCGTCGCTGCTGTCGCGGCTCGGCACGAACTTGCCGACGATACCGACGCGGAAGGCATCGCTCTCGATCAGCGCGAAGGACGGATTGTCGTTGCGCGAGGAAAAGCGTGGGCCGGGACCCTGCCGGCCGATCGAGACCAGCGGCGACCACTGCAGCTTGTTGTGCTTGCCGCCTTCGAATTTCGGCGCGGAGAAACCGGCTGCACCGACGCTTAAGTACCAGTCACCCGACCAGAAATGCTGGCCATCACCCGCGGAGGCGGCGCCTGCATAGGCGACGGAGAGGCCGAAAATGAAAAGAAAACGCGACTTTGCAAACACACTGCAACTCCATGATACGCAATACAAAGGGCTATGAACGCAGCCCCCGAGTTGCCGCAAATTATTCGGATCGCGTTACCGCTCTCTTAACCACAAGACGCTGAATTTGGTGAAAGAGCCAAATTCAGGTTGCGTGGGCGGCGGCGACGGGCATGCGGTAATCTGTCGCGGTGATTTAATTGATGTTTAAGTTACTCAATCATAGGTAATGGCTGACCTAGGTAAAGTCGGCCGTTTCTTTCGCCGGCCGTTTCGCAGCCCCTGTTTCCCAAAAAGAGCAACGAATGAAGACCATATCCCTGATTTCCCTAGGTCTCCTCCTTGGCGCCGGCGTAGCGCTTTCCGGCTGCGTCAGCGCTCCGATCGGCGGCGCAAAACAAACGGAGACGAATGGAAGCATTCGCGCGGGCAAGAGAACCCAGGTCATGTCGGTTTCGTTTCTGAAACCTGACTGCACGTTCGCATCCTATCCCTATACCGCCGTCATCAAGCCAAGCAGCCACGGCAAGGTCGAGATCACGCACGGAGCCGTCAAGGCGCATTTCCCGAGCGATGATCCCATGCATATGTGCAATGGCAAATCGGCGGAGGGTACCATCGTCTACTATACGCCCGATGCCGGCTTTACCGGCACCGATCAATTCACGATCCGGATGACAGGGTTGAATGCGGCAAATGGTGTTGCCGAGCACACCTTGAAGATTCGCGTTGTCAAATAAGCTCAGAACGTGCCCTACCGGCTCGAGCCATGAATGAGAAACGCCGGCGCATGTTGCCATGCCGCCGGTGCAAAAACCGCTTGGGTCTCAAACCCCAGCTAGAACGTCACCTTCTCCAGAGGTGCCCGCTCTGCCTCGAATTCCTTCAGCTTCGCCTCGCGTTCCCAGATGTAATTGCGGTTGTCCGGTACGGCGAACTGGTTTTTAGCGATCTGGATCTGCATGATGAACAGCTCATCCCAGCGGAAGCCCATTTCGGAACCGGCCAGATAGAACTCCCACATGCGGAAGAACTTCTCGTCGTAGAGGGAGACGGCATCGGCCTTGCGCGCCACGAAGCGATTGCGCCAGTGCCGAAGCGTATAGGCATAGTGCATCGGCAGGGTTTCGACATCCCTCGTCAGCAAGCCCGCCTTCTCCAGCGGTGGCGTGGTCTCGCCGATCGACGGTATATAGCCGCCGGGGAAGATATACTTTTCGATGAAGGCGTTGGTGGCATAGCTCGGCTTCGGACGCGCGATCGAATGCAGCAGCATGACGCCGTTGTCGTCGAGCAGCTCCGAAACCTTGCGAAAGTACTTGCCGTAGTCACCGATGCCGACATGCTCGAACATGCCGACGGAGACGATGCGGTCGAACTTCCGGCCGGTCATATAGCGATAGTCCTGCAGCTCGAAGCGGACGCGATCGGAAAGGCCGCGCTTTGCCGCGCGGTCACGCGATACTTTCAGCTGCTCTTCGCTGAGCGTAATGCCCGTCACATCGAGGCCGGGATAGGCTTCGGCAAGATACATGGCCATGCCGCCCCAGCCGGAGCCGATCTCCAGCACCTTCTGGCCGGGCTCGACCAGCAGCTTCGCCGCGATATGGCGTTTCTTGGCCAATTGCGCTTCGTACAGGCTGATGCCGGGCGGATTGAAATAGGCGCAGGAATATTGCCAATCCTCATCGAGGAAGAGATCGAACAGCTTTGCCGACAGGTCATAGTGATGCGCAACATTGTGCTTGTTGCGGTTGATCGGCGAGCGACTTTTGATCTGCTGCCAGGCGATGCGGCCGAGTAGCAGCGCGGCCATGCGGAAATCGAAAATCTCGTTGGTGGTATTCTGCTTCACCAGCGAGAGGAATTCATAGATATCCCCCTGCTCGAGGATGAAGCGGCCCTCCATGTACATCTCGCCGAGCTTGAGCGTCGGATCGCGCGCGACGGCGTCTTCCGCCTGCTGATCGGCAAAACGAACGGCCACCGTCTCGCCGGTTCCGTCGCCGACCATATGGGTCTCGCCGGATGCGAGCGTAAGCCTCAGTGAACCTTTACGGACGAGTTTCTTGACGAGAGAAAAGAGTGCCGACGCCATGGACGCCTCGAATGTTATGACATGACATTAAGGCAACTTTAACGTCTCACAGCATTGTGGCAAGCGTAGCTTTTCGCAGTCATTGGCACCCTGGCAACAACGCTGCCAGAGTGTGGCATTCTTGCACGGAGTTCCGCTAAGTCCTTATTTTCGTTTAAATGCGTCGGCCAAAGCGGCTCCGAAACTACCCTGTTGTTCGGCCTTCGGACGGGTATTCTCCCTAACGCCAGCATTGCGTGCGCTACCCTGCTCGCGCGACTCACGTCCGGACGGAGCCGCCATGGCGCCGCCGTCTTTGCGCATGGAGAGGCCGATTCGCTTGCGCTTGACGTCGACTTCCACGACCGTGACCTTGACGACGTCGCCAGCCTTCACGACCTCATGCGGATCCTTGACGAAGCGGTCCGCCAGCTGCGAGACATGCACCAAACCATCCTGATGGACGCCGATGTCGACGAAGGCGCCGAAGGCGGCGACATTGGTCACGGTGCCTTCCAGCAGCATTCCAGGCTTGAGATCGCCGATCTCGTTGACGCCTTCGGCAAAGGTTGCGGTCTTGAAGCTCGGGCGCGGGTCCCGGCCCGGCTTTTCCAGCTCGGAGATGATGTCGCGCACGGTCGGCAGACCGAACTTGTCGTCGATGAACTGCCTGGGATCGACAGCCTTCAACATCGCCGTATCGCCCATCAGCGTGCGCAAGTCGCGGCCGCAGGCGGCAACGATCTTCTTGGCGACGCCATAGGCTTCGGGATGCACGGAGGAAGCATCGAGCGGCTCCTTGCCGTTGGGAATGCGCAGGAAGCCGGCGCATTGCTCGAAAGTGCGCTGGCCGAGGCGCGCGACCTTCAGGAGATCGCGCCGCGTCTCGAACGGGCCCTCGCCGTCACGATGCTTGACGATGGCATCGGCGATCGAGGGCCCCAGGCCCGAGACGCGGGATAGCAGCGGCGCAGACGCCGTGTTCAGATCGACACCGACGGCGTTCACCGCATCCTCGACCACCGCATCCAGCGAACGCGACAGTTTCTGCTGGTCGACATCGTGCTGATACTGGCCGACGCCGATCGACTTCGGCTCGATCTTTACCAGTTCGGCCAGCGGATCCTGCAGGCGGCGGGCGATGGAAACGGCGCCGCGCAGCGAGACATCGAGGCCGGGGAATTCCAGCGCCGCCGTTTCCGAGGCGGAGTAGACCGATGCGCCGGCTTCGGAGACGATGACCTTGGTCGGCTTCGGCGCCGGCAATTCCGCCAGCATGTCGGCCACCAGCTTCTCGGTTTCACGGCTGCCGGTGCCGTTGCCGATGGCGATCAGCTCGATCTTGTGCTTGCGGACGAGCGAGGCAAGTGTGGCCTGCGTGCCGCGCACGTCATTCTTCGGCGGGAAGGGATAGACCGTCGTCGTTTCCAGGAGCTTGCCGGTGCCATCGACCACGGCAACCTTGACGCCGGTGCGGATGCCGGGATCGAGGCCCATGGTGGCGCGCGAGCCGGCGGGAGCGGCGAGCAGCAGATCCTTCAGATTGCGGGCGAAGACATGGATGGCCTCCTCCTCCGCCCTCTCCCGCAACTCGCGCATCAGGTCGAGCGAGAGCGACATTGAAAGCTTCACGCGCCAGGTCCAGCTCGCGACCTCCGTCAGCCAGCGGTCGCCGGGCCGGCTTGCGCCGATATCATAGGCCGAGGTGACCATGCGCTCGACCGGCTTGTTGGGCGAGACGGCGTCGGTATCGACTTCGATGTTCAGCGTCAGCACCTCTTCGTTCCAGCCGCGCAGCATGGCGAGCGCGCGATGGCCGGGAGCCGTCGCCCAGCGTTCCTGATGTGCAAAATAATCCGAGAACTTAGCGCCAGCTTCCTGCTTGCCGTCGACGACGGCAGCCTTCAGCGTGGCATTGGTCTTCATGTAATTGCGCAGCTTACCGAGCAGATCGGCATTTTCGGCAATGCCTTCGGCGATGATATCACGCGCACCTTCCAGCGCCGTCTTCACATCGGGGACATCGGCGGTCAGGAAACCTTCGGCGAGGGCGGAAGGCTCCTTCGAACGATCGGCAAGGATGGTGTCGGCCAAGGGGCCGAGGCCACGCTCTCTCGCAATCTCGGCGCGGGTACGGCGTTTTGGCTTATAGGGCAGATAGAGATCTTCCAGCTCGGACTTGGTGGCCACAGTTGCGATCTTGGCCATCAGCTCGTCGGTCATCTTGCCTTGACCGTTGATCGATTCGATGATGGCGGCGCGGCGGCCTTCCAATTCGCGCAGATAGACGAGCCGCTCCGCGAGGTTGCGAAGCTGCGTGTCATCCAGGCCGCCGGTCACTTCCTTACGGTAGCGTGCGATGAAGGGCACGGTCGCGCCTTCATCGAGCAACTCGATGGCGGCCTTGGCCTGGTCCGAGCGGGAGTTGATCTCGGCGGCGATGGTTGCGGCAAGGGAACGGATATCAGCGGCCATGTGTCTCTCTGAACTGAACGATCGTGAGGGACCATAAGCATGATCCCGCGGACATAAGAAGCGGTTTCGGCACGGAACACGCCAATCCGGGTATGGAGATGGCGTGAGGCAGAAGCGCTTCCGCTTTAGCGGGATAAAAAGGCATGGCAATGTTGCCGGCCCGGCCTCCACAGGATTTGCCGCTTGACCTTTGGCCCAAGCACCCTTAACCGCGCAAAAGGACGCAACGAAAGGGCAAGCCATGAGAGTTCTGTTGATCGGATCGGGCGGACGCGAGCATTCGCTGGCCTGGAAACTGGCGCAATCGCCTCTCATGACGGAATTCTATGCCGCGCCCGGCAATCCCGGCATTGCCGAGCATGCGACACTCGCCGTGCTCGATATCGACGATCATGATGCGGTCATTACCTTCTGCAAGGACAAGGCCATCGACTTCGTCGTGGTTGGCCCCGAAGCGCCGCTGGTCGCCGGCATTTCCGACAAGCTGCGCGCCGCCGGTATTGCCGTCTTCGGCCCTTCCGCCGCCGCCGCCCAGCTCGAAGGGTCCAAGGGTTTCACCAAGGATATCTGCGCCCGCTACAATATTCCGACCGGGGCCTACCAGCGCTTCAACAATGCACCGAAGGCGAAAGCCTATGTCCGCGCACAAGGGGCGCCGATCGTTGTGAAGGCGGACGGCCTTGCGGCGGGTAAAGGCGTCACCGTCGCGATGACGATCGACGAGGCGCTTGCGGCGATCGACGATTGCTTCGAGGGTGCCTTCGGCGAGGCCGGCGCCGAAGTTGTGATCGAAGCCTATCTCGACGGCGAGGAGGCGAGCTTCTTCTGCCTTTGCGACGGCAAGCATGTGCTGGCGCTTGCGACCGCGCAGGACCACAAGCGCGTCGGCGACGGCGATACCGGGCCGAACACCGGCGGCATGGGCGCCTATTCCCCCGCCCCCGTCATGACGCCCGAAATGGTCGAGCGCACCATGAAGGAAATCATCGAGCCGACGATGCGCGGCATGGCGAAAAGCGGCCATCCCTTCAGCGGCGTCTTCTTCGCCGGACTGATGATTACCGCCAAGGGTCCTGAACTCATCGAATACAACGTCCGTTTCGGCGATCCCGAATGCCAGGTGCTGATGATGCGGCTGAAGAGCGATCTGCTGCCGCTGCTCTTTGCCTGCGCCAACGGCACGCTGGATCAGGTGACGGCCGAATGGAGCGACGATCCGGCGCTGACCGTCGTCATGGCTTCGAAGGGCTATCCCGGCTCCTATGCCAAGAACACGCCGATCGCCGCGCTGCCGGCCGACGGCGAAGGCGCGAAAGTGTTTCATGCCGGGACAGGCCTGAAGGACGGCGCGCTGGTGGCGACCGGCGGCCGCGTGCTGAACATTACGGCAACGGGCAAGACGGTGGGCGAAGCAAAAGAGCGCGCCTATGCCCTTGCCAGCGAGGTGGAATGGGACAACGGCTTCTATCGCAGCGACATCGGCTGGCGTGCCGTCGAGCGCGAGGCGTAAACATCTCGGCGCTTTTGCAAGCGCAAGTCCATTAAATGTTTACCTAATCTCCTGACGGGATGGAAATAAAGGCCCGCTAAAGTCTTCGTCATTATGGACGGAGTTGTTGTTATGCGTTCCTTCTTTCTGACCTTGGCATGCATTCTGGCTGGCGGCTCCGCCATGGCCTCCTCCATCCAGTCCATCGACGGCACGATGCAGAGTGGCGACAGCAGCATCGTCGACAAGAGCTGCGCCGACTGCCCTCCCCTCAAGCCGAAAGTGGCTGAAAAAGAATACAAGGTGCCGACATTGGCGCCTGGCACGCAATCGGTCGTGGTCCGCAGCATAGACGGCGAAAAGAAGGTCGTGCGGACAGAAGCCTGGATGGGCGGATCCCCCGTCATGTTCGTCAGCAAGCCGACACCGGAAGCCCTGGCCGCCACCGCTGAACCAATCGATGGGATCGATCTGGCGGTGAAGACCGCAGCCCTGCCTGATATCACGGCGGCTCCCAAAGCCCTCGACCTCTCCGGCTTCCAGCTGCGTCAATAGCTGCAGGCGCCATTCGTTGCGACGATATTTGCCGATCATTGCTGAGCCTAAGGAGCAACGGCTTGGCACACTTTATACATCGTATAATATTCGATATTCCTAAATTACAAAAAGATGAACACGGAATAACTGAAGTTATTCGTAAGCCTGCATAAGTATTATTTGTGGTGAGGCGGCATATCTCCAGTTTCAACTCGCGACAAATACAACCACTCCCTTAAAATTAAAGAATTTTTAGACATAAACGGCGATTTTACTCATCACCGGACAGCAGCATGTCATTCGAGCGGCGGCAAACGTATTGAGAATCTCTCAGGCGATCGCACAGGCGGTAGGATACCGCACCGGTATTCACCTACCTGTGGGAGGCATTATGAAGAATCTCAAGATTGCGCATCAACTCTTTGCCCTGCTCGGCGTCCTGATGGCCGCCTTCGCCGTGGCCACCTATTTTCAGATCCGGTCACAAGCCGATTCCATCTATGACGACCGCTTCGACATGCTGCGCACGCAGGTCGAATCCGGCATCTCCGTCTTGAATCAGTATTATCAGCGCGAAAAATCCGGCGAGATGACGCATGAGGCCGCCCAGGCCGAGGCCTTCAAGGTCTTGTCGCATGTCAGCTTCGCACCATCAGGCTATTTCTTCGGCTTCGACTACAATGTCGTGCAGCGCATTCACCCGAGCCCGGTCAACATCGGCAAGGACATGTCCGGCCAAGTCGACAAGAACGGCACCCATTTCAGCAAGGAAATGGTGGAGAAGGGCATCAAGGGCGGTGGCCGCACCATCTATTACTGGAACAAGCCCGGCCATCCCGAAAGCGATTTCTTCCTGAAGGGCAGCTATTCGGCCGCCTTCGCTCCCTGGCAGATCGTGCTCGGCTGCGGCGTCTACATGGACGACCTGGATGCGCAGATCAACGCAACGATGTGGCGTGCCCTGCTCATCTGCGGCCTCGTCTTCGTGATCGGCGTCGGTGCGGCCCTTTATTTCATCCGCGGCATCACGAAGCCGCTCGCCGAAGTCCATGCCGCGCTCAAGGCAGTGGCCGACGAAGACGTGAAGATGGTCATACCGCATGCCGAGATGCGCAACGAAATCGGCCTGATGGCCAAGGCAACCCAAGCACTGCAGGAGAAGGTTCGCGAACGTCATATGCTGACCGACCGCCAGGCCGCACAGGAACTCGAAATCAGCAACGAGCGCGAACAGAATCTGCGCCAGCAGCAGGACGAAGCCCGCGAACAGGCGCGCGTCGTCTCCATCATCGGCAAGGCGCTCGAAGACCTCGCCCAGGGTAACCTGACGATACGCTGCGGCGATCTCGGCGCCAGCTATGCCGGCCTTCGCAATAACTTCAACGAGGCGCTGTCGCACCTCGAAGCCGCGATGGGCCGCGTCAACGCCAAGGGCAACGACATCGGCCTCAGCAAGGAAGAGATCCGTCGTGCCTCCAACGAGCTGTCGCAGCGCACCGAGCGCCAAGCCGCCAGCCTGGAAGAAACCTCGGCAGCACTCGATGAACTCACCGTCGCCGTGCGCCAGACGGCGGAAGGCGCCGATGAGGCCAGCAAGCGCGTTCATGCCGTCAGCGCCGAAGCATCGCGCAGCGATGCAGTGGTTGCCCAGGCAATCGAAGCGATGAGCGGCATCGAGAAGTCTTCCGCGGAGATCGGCAAGATCATCGGCGTGATCGACGAGATCGCCTTCCAGACCAACCTCCTGGCGCTCAATGCCGGCGTCGAGGCAGCGCGTGCCGGCGAATCCGGCAAGGGTTTTGCCGTCGTCGCCCAGGAAGTGCGTGAACTCGCCCAGCGCTCCGCGGCAGCCGCCAAGGAGATCAAGGACCAGATCGCCCGCTCTTCCGGCCAGGTCGACCAGGGCGTGCGCCTCGTCGGCGAGGCAGGCGAAGCGCTGAAGCGCATCTCCGATCAGATCAAGGCCGCCAACGAAATCGTCTCGAAGATCGCCCACAGCGCCTCCGAGCAGGATACGACGCTGCGCTCGATCTCGTCGTCGATGAACCAGCTCGACGCTGCCACGCAGCAGAACGCCGCCATGGCCGAGGAGACCACCGCATCGGCCGAGACGCTCGCCGCCGATACGGAGGATCTTCTCGCCCTCATCCGAGGCTTCCGCGTCAACGAAGGTCGCTCGGCCATGGATCATCGCCGCGCCGCCTAAGCGACATAGGCCAGAAACCACGAAACCGCCGGGCTTGCGTCCGGCGGTTTTCTTTGAAGCTGCGGTTGACTGCTTCAGTCCGCGGCCTTCAGCCGCTCGACCAATTTCTCGATCTCACGATCGGAATAGACCTCGATGCCGGCCTGCTTGAGTAGTGCCGCAGTCACTCCCCTGCCGCTCTGCCGGCCGCCGGAAAATGTGCCGTCATAGATGAAGCCGGAGCCGCAGGACGGGCTGCCGTCGATCAAGAGAGCGTAGCGACAGCCGGTTTCCGTCGCGAGCGCCAAAGCATTCTCCGCCGCCTGACGAAACTCCGCCGTGACATCGCCGCCTGTGATCTCCACCACACACGCGGAGCCGGCAAGCACGTCTTCGCCGGTAGCACCGCCTGCAATTTCGGCCGGCGGTCTCGGTACGGCCATTCCGGCGGACATTTCCGGACAGATCGTCACCAACAACCCCTCCTCGCGCCAGCGATCGATCGCCGGATGGACAAGCGGCTTGGAACGACCGTCATAGCGGACGGCATGGCCCATGAGGCAGGCGCTGACGAGGATTTTAGGCTTCATGCAGCCGCCGCGACAGCGAGATGCACCCCAGTGGACTGCTGTAACTGGCTAATAATATTGAAAAGATTGTCGGCGCGCGGATTACCCTTGGCGCTGAACATGCGCATCAGGCTCTTTGGCGGGATGCCGACTTTTTCGGCGAGGGATTCGAAGCCGATGGTGGCATTGATGAAATCGCGCAATACGTCCTTACCGACATCTATCTCGCCGGCGAGCAGTAATTCGATGGCTTCCGAAAGTAGCCCTGCCCGGAACTCTGGATCGACCTGAGCACGGGCCATGACCGTTTCCCTAAATTCTCGCGTCAGTGCCATCTCAGTCTCCCTTCCTCTGTTTGTAGTCCAGCCAACGTTCTTGTGCTGCCTCAATATCCGCTTGCTGCCGCTTTTTTGTTCCGCCGGCTAACAAGATTACGAGCTTATCGCCGCGACGAGCGAAATAGATGCGATAGCCCGGTCCATAGTCCAGGCGATACTCCATCACACCGCCACCAACGCTTTTGACGTTCGACGTATGGCCGTGCGCAATCCGCCCGACAGCGGTTCGTACTTTCAAAGCTGCTCTGGTATCAATTGTGGCGAACCACGTGGCAAAGGGGCTTTTCCCCTGCCGATCGGTATACTCGATAAGTTCCATGCTTGTTAATGGTAACATATACGCCACCATTGACAAGCATCAAAGACTTAGAGTGACAGTTCAGCCCGCGATCTTCGAGAAGTCGGCGACCGTGCCGGTGGCCTCGCGGATCAGTCGCAGCAGCGCCAGTCGATTGGCGCGGATGGCGGCGTCCTCATCGTTGACGAGCACGTCTTCGAAGAAGCGGTCGACAGGCGCGCGCAGCTTGGAAAGGGCTGACATGCCCGAGCGGAAATCTTCCTTGGCGATCGCATCGGAGGCTTCGGCGGAGGCAGCCTTCACGGCAGCAAAGAGATCTTTTTCCGCGTCGAGCTTCAGCAAGGCTTCCGAAACGCTGTCGGCAACGACGGTGCCCTTCTTCTCTTCGGCGGCCAGAAGCTGGGTGGCACGTTTGGTGCCGGCCAAAAGGTTCTTGCCGTCCTCCGACGTGATGAAGGCCGTCAGCGCTTCGACGCGGCGGGCGACCATCAACAGATCGTCAGCCTCCGGCGTCAGCACGGCATCGATCAGGTCATGGCGGGCGCCGAGATCGCGCAGATAGACCTTGAGGCGATCATGGAAGAAGGCGAGCAGATCGGCATCCCCAGCGGTCGCGAGCAGCGGCAGGCGAACGCCGCGCTCCAAGAGGATGCGGACGACGCCAAGGGCTGCACGGCGCAGCGCGTAAGGATCCTTCGAGCCCGTGGGCTTTTCGTCGATCGCCCAGAAGCCGACGAGCGTGTCCAGCTTGTCGGCGAGTGCTACGGTGATCGCAACCTTGTCTTCGGGGACGCGGTCGGAGGGGCCTTGCGGCTTATAGTGATCTTCGATCGCGGTTGCGACGGAGGCGTTCTCGCCCTGCAGCGATGCGTATTTGCGGCCCATAACGCCCTGCAGCTCGGGGAATTCGCCGACGGCTTCGGTGCGCAGGTCGGCCTTGGCAAGCACGACGGCGCGGTCGACCAGCGCGGCATCGGCGCCGGTAATCTTGGCGAGGTCAGCGGCCAACGCACGGATACGGGCGACACGCTCGCCCTGGCTGCCGAGCTTGGCATGGAAGGTGACGTTGAGCGCATCGAGCTTTGCCATGCGCTGATCGAGCGGCTTCTTCAGATCGAGGCCGAATTTCGCAGCAGACGCTTCCAGCGTTTCGAGATCGGGCAGATCGCCCTGGTCGCGCTTCCAGAAATGCAGCGCGTCGGAAAGACGGGCGCGCACGACCTTGCCGTTACCGTGGATGATTTCCTCGCCGCCATCCGTCGCCTGGATATTGGCGACGAGAACGAAGCGGTTGGACAAAGCACCCTCCCCTTGAGGGTGAGGGTCGGCCCGCAGTGCCGGGGTGGGGTGATTTTGCTGAAACAAGGGGTCACCCCCACCCGCAGCTTCGCTGCGACCTCCCCCCTCATGGGGGAGGTGGGAACCTTGCGGGCGGGTGACGAAACACTTCTGATTGGTCTTGATGGTCAGGCGGATGATCTCGGACGGGATCGACAGATAATCCTCCTCGAAGAAGCCCATCAGCACCTGCGGCCATTCGACGAGTCCGGATACTTCTTCCAGCAGGCCTTCGTCTTCGACCAGTTCCAAGCCGTTCGCAAAGGCGACATCGCGGGCATCATGCAGGATGATATCCTTGCGGCGCTCGGCATCGAGGATGACATTGGCTTTTTCCAGGCTCGAGACGTAATCATCGAAGCGCTTGACCGTGATCGCATCGGGCGCATGGAAGCGATGGCCGTAGGTCACGTTCGAAGCGACGATACCGTCGATCTCGAAGGGGATGACCGTGGTTTCTTCATGCTCGGTGCCGAAGGTGCAGACGATCGACTGCAGCGGGCGTACCCAGCGCAGCGAACCGGGCTTCACCGAGGCCTTGCCCCAGCGCATGGATTTCGGCCAGGGGAAGTTTCTTACAATGTCCGGCATGATCGCAGCGACGATTTCCTCGGCGGCACGGCCGGGCTTGGAAATGATCGCGACGTAGAAATCGCCCTTCTTCGGGTCGCTTTGCACCTGCGCTTCGGAAATGGAAGACAGGCCCGCACCACGCAGGAAGCCTTCAATCGCTTTCTCGTTAGCATCGGTGCGCGGCCCCTTGCGCTCCTCGCGCACATCGGCCGAGCGCGCTGTCAGGCCTCGAATGTCGAGCGTAAGGCGTCGCGGCGTCCAATATTCCCTCGCACCCTCATAAGAAAGACCTGCTTCGATAAGGGCATCGGTCACCAGCTTCTTCAGGTCGCCGGCAGCCTTGCGCTGCATACGGGCGGGAATTTCCTCGGAGCGGAGTTCGAGAAGGAGATCGGGCATGTCAAGGTTCCTCACCCTCCCCTTGAGAGAGAGGGTCGGCACGGCGTGCCGGAGTGGGGTGAAAACGGTCGGCCTCTGCTAGCAAAATTTGCCGCTGCTGCACAATGGCAAATATCGTATCGAGAACCGCCTCGACCTCATCCATGACCTCGGCATTCCAGAATCGGACGACATGGTAGTCTTGGCTCTCAAGATAAGCCGTGCGCTCGGCATCATAACGCCTTGCCGCGTCCTGCGCATGCTGGCTGCCGTCAAGCTCGATGATCAGGCCGATCTGATGACAGGCGAAATCAGCGAAATAGCGCCCGATCGGAACTTGGCGTCGAAAGTGCGTCCCTTCGATCGGGATGCGCCACAAGTGCTTCCAAAGCTTGGCTTCCGCATCGGTCGAACCGGCGCGCAGACGCCGGCTGTTGGCGATTTTGAAACGGTCGAGTTTGGAGGGCTTTTTGGGCAAAAGAATCTCCAAGGGGTCAAAACAGCGAAGTTGACGAGTCGCGAGATACACCCTCCCCTTGAGGGGGAGGGTCGGCACGC